>NZ_JAMYMD010000025.1:0-91829 GCF_040318335.1 Mesorhizobium sp. M1182 | reverse complement strand
GAAGTAAGGGCGCGCGGCAGCATTCCCTCCCCCTTGTGGGGAGGGTTAGGGTGGGGGTCCATCTTCGTAAGAATCCAAATGCGATAGCCCTGCCCTCAAGGGGGGAGATCAGCAGTTTCCGCGCTTCGCACTAGTCCCCCTTTTTCCAAGGCAGGCTCCAGCGCACCTTCTCCAGCGTCGCCTTTGCCTCGGCCGAGTCCGGATCGGGCTCTGTCTCGCGATAATGCGCCGAGCCCTCAGGCGGGTAGGCAAGTGTGTTGTTGAGGGCGAATTTGTCGATCTGGCTGAAGTCGGGGAAAGGCAGATTTTGCGCCTCGCGCCAATCGCTGACCCTTTTCTCCGCGGCGATGCGTTTTTCGTCGTCGACCGGAAGGTCGGTGGCTCTGTATTCCAGTGACGAAGGGAAGGCGAACTGCGCGCCGGCATCATCCATGATGTTGATCATGGACAACAGGATGTCCTCGCGTATGGCTTGAAAATCGGCCACGTCGGCGGTTTTGACATAAGTGAACACGTCGATATCGAGCGAATAGGCGCCGAAGCCGGCAAAGCGCACGCGGCACGGCTCATCGATGACGCGCGGATGGGCAATCAGCAGCTTGCGCAGCTCGGCCAGGACGTAACGTAGCTGATCGGGCCTTAGCCTCGATACGGCCGTTATAAAGCGGGTACACGCCGTTTACGTCAGTGCCCGTCTGCTCGAACTTGATCTGGGCGCCGCCGCCGCGCCACTTCGTGTCCCACACGCCCGTCCAGTTGGCCGCGTCCTGGGCATGCGCCTGCGGCATGGCCGGCAGCAGGCCGGCAAGCGCGAGTGCGCCGATCAGCGCGACCGTCCGGATCAGCAAAAGCAGCAGCCGATCCTGTCCTGCCGCAGAAAAGGGGTTCATTCTGTTGCCCTTCTTCTTGCCGGCGATTCTGCTGGTCCGGCCAGAGAAGGTTATTCCGCTTGAAGATGAATATTCTGTTTCAGGCTGCGACGGCGATGCCGGTCAGTCATAGGTCAGATCCGTCGCCTTGCCGGCGAACACCCGGTAGGCAAAGAACGAATAGAAGATGATGATCGGCAGCACGACGACCGTCCCGACCAGGATGACCGCCAGGCTTTCGGGTGCCGAAGCAGCCTGCCAGATGGTCAGCCGGTCGGGCACCACGAAGGGGTAGAACGACCAGGCGAGGCCGGCAAAACCGAGCGTGAAGATCGCGGCCAATGTCAGGAACGGGAGCAGCGCGTGGCGGTCGCCGGGTTTCGGCAGATGGAAGGTCTGGCGCCACAGCCACAGGAACAGCACTGCCGACAGGATCGGCAGTGGCGACAAATAGAGCATGGCCGGCCAGACGAACCATTTGTCGAAGATGCGCGCGCTGGCAAAGGGCGTGGCCAGCGATACCGCGACCATGCCGAGCGCGGTCAGCACCAGCGCCGTCCGCAGCCACAGCACCGCCTTCTTCTGCAGATCGCCTTCCGTCTTGTAGATGACCCAGGCCGCTCCCATCGCCGCGTAGGCCGCGGCAAGGCAGAGCGCCACCAGCGCGCCGAAAGCGACGCCGCCAGGGCCGACGTCGAGGCCGAGCACATAGACGCCGAGCATATAACCTTGCGCCAGCGACGCGATGACCGAGCCGAGGAAAAAGATGCGGTTCCAGCGGTGCTTCCTGCCGGCCGGCACCTTGGCGCGGAAGTCAAATGCGACGCCGCGCAGGATCAAACCCACCAGCAGCACGAAGACCGGAATGTAGAGCGCCGTCAGAATGGTGCCGTGCGCCAATGGGAAGGCGACCAGCAGCAGGCCGACCGCCAGCACCAGCCAGGTCTCGTTGGCGTCCCAGAACGGGCCGATGGCGGCGATCATCGTATCCTGCTCGGTGTCTTCGGCTGCGGCGAACAGGATGCCGATGCCGAGATCGAAGCCGTCGAGGATGACGTAGATCAGGATAGCGAGGCCCATCAGCCCGGCGAAGATCAGAGGCAGCAGGGTCGGCCAGTCGACGCTCATGATGTTTCTCCTGGTTGCGCAACCGGCTGCGACAGCGGCCTGTTCATGACGCCCGGTAGCGGCGAGGTGTCACCATCCTTCGCCGCCTTCAATGCCAGATGCACCAACACGCCGAGATAGGCGATCAAGAGCAGCACGTAGAGGATGAGATAGACCGCGAGCGACAGCGCGACATGGCTGCCGGCGACCGGCCCGACAGCATCGGCGGTACGCAGCACGCCGGTGACCAGCCAGGGCTGGCGGCCGATCTCGGTGGTGTACCAGCCGGCCAGCGTCGCCAGCCAGCCGGACAGCGCCATCGGCACCATGACAAGCGCCAGCGGCTTGGGCAGGCCGTGGCGGCGCTTGAGGAAGAAGGCCGCCGACCAGGAGACGGCGAGCATCAGGAGGCCGGTGCCGACCATGATGCGAAAGCCCCAGAACACCGGAAATACGGGCGGATGGTTGCCGGCATAATCGTTCAGACCCGGCACGATGCCGCCGGCGCTGTGCCTGAGGATGAGGCTGGCGCCATCCGGAATGGTGAGCTCGAACCTGTTCTGCTTGGCCGCTTCATCGGGAAGAGCAAACAGCACCAACGGCACGTTGGGACCGGTGTTCCAGTTGGCTTCCATGGCGGCGATCTTCTGCGGCTGGTGTTCCAGCGTGTTGAGGCCGTGCTGGTCGCCGGCAAAGATCTGGATGGGAATCAGGATAGCGGCGGTGAAGACGCCGGTGCGCAGGGCCTTCCACATCGATTCCGAGCGATCGCCGTAGAGATAGCGCAGCGCCGACAGGCCGGCGATCAGGAACGAGACGGTCAGCCCCGAAGCAAGCAGCATATGAACGAGCCGGTAGGGCATGGACGGATTGAAGACAACGGCCCACCAGTCGGTGGCGTGCGCAACACGATTGCGCATCTCGAAACCGGCCGGTGTCTGCATCCACGAATTGAGCGCGATGATCCAGAAGGCGGACAAGGTGGTGCCGCCGGCCACCAGCACCGTCGCCAGCGTATGGACGCGGTTCGAGACGCGGCGGAAGCCGAACAGCATGATGCCGAGGAACGCCGCCTCGAGGAAGAAGGCGGTCAGGATTTCGTAGGCCAGCAGCGGGCCGGCAATGTTGCCGACCGTCTCCATATAGCCCGGCCAGTTGGTGCCGAACTGAAAACTCATGGTGACGCCGGAAACCACGCCCATGGCGAAGGACAGCGCGAATACCTTAACCCAGGTGAAATACGCGCGCATCCAGGCGGAATCGTTTGTCGCGTTGTAGCGGAGCTTGAAGAACAGCAGCACCCAGCCGAGCGCGATGGTGATCGCCGGGAACAGGATGTGGAACGAGATGTTCGCGCCGAACTGTATGCGCGACAGAATGAGCGGGTCCATGGCGGCTCCGGCTGCTGCTTGTTTGTTGAAGGATAGGCTTGATGCACCGGACGGTCAAAGCGGCGTCCCGCCGCGAGGCGGAACGCCGCAGTGCGGTTAATCTGCTGTTGCGTGGAATTTGGCTGGACGACCGGGCAGGTGTTGCCTATTCCGGCGAACCTCGATGTCCAGAACTGTCAGAAGCGCCATTGACATCCGGATTTGCGAACCGACATTCAGCGGATTAAACCAACAACTCTGTTTCAAGCAGTCGTTTTCAGCCATGCAGCCGATCATCTCGATTTCCGGGGTCTCCAAGACCTACGCCACCGGCTTCAAGGCGCTGAAGGAGATCAATCTCGACATCGTGCGCGGCGAGATCTTTGCGCTGCTCGGGCCGAATGGCGCCGGCAAGACAACGCTGATCTCGATCGTCTGCGGCATCGTCAACCGCTCGTCGGGTTCCGTCACCGTCGATGGCCATGACATCAACCGCGACTACCGCGCCGCGCGCAGTCTGATCGGGCTGGTGCCGCAGGAACTGACCATCGACGCCTTCGAGAGCGTCTGGGCGACGGTCAACTACAGCCGCGGCCTGTTCGGCAAGCCGGCGGACAAGGCGTTCGTCGAAAAAGTGCTGCGCGACCTGTCGCTCTGGGACAAGAAGGACGCCAAGGCGATCACGCTGTCCGGCGGCATGAAGCGCCGGCTGATGATTGCCAAGGCGTTGTCGCACGAGCCGCGCATCCTGTTCCTCGACGAACCGACGGCAGGCGTCGATGTCGAGCTGCGCCAGGACATGTGGGCGATGGTGCGCCGGCTGCGCGAAGACGGCGTCACCATCATCCTGACCACGCATTACATCGAAGAAGCCGAGGCGATGGCCGACCGCGTCGGCGTCATCAACCGCGGCGAGATCGTGCTGGTGGAGGACAAGGCCGAGCTGATGCGCAAGCTTGGCCGCAAACGGCTTGTGCTGGAACTGCGCAGTCCCCTGGCCACCGTTCCCGATGCTTTTTCGCACTACGCGCTGGAGCTTTCGCCGGATGGCGGACAGCTGACCTATACTTATGACAACCAGAGCGAACGGCCGGGCGTCGCCTCGCTGATCCGCGAGCTCGAGGCGGCCGGCATCCAGTTCCGCGACATCGATACGGAAAACAGCTCGCTCGAGGAGATCTTCGTCAACCTGGTGAGGAAACCGGCATGAACCCGCGCGCGGCCATGAATCTTCATGCGGTATGGGCGATCTATCGGGTGGAGATGGCGCGCGCCCTTCGCACTGTGCTGCAGAGCATCGTTTCGCCGGTGATTTCGACGTCGCTCTATTTCGTCGTCTTCGGTTCGGCCATCGGCTCGCGCATCACCGAGATCGACGGCATCAGCTACGGCGCCTTCATCGTACCGGGGCTGATCATGCTGTCGCTGCTGACGCAATCGATCTCCAACGCCTCTTTCGCCATCTATTTTCCGAAATTCGTCGGCTCGATCTACGAATTGCTGTCCGCGCCGGTGTCCTATCTGGAGATCGTCATCGCCTATGTCGGGGGCGCGGCGACAAAGTCGATCGTGCTTGGCCTGATCATCCTGGCGACGGCCTCGCTGTTCGTGCCGCTGACGATCGAGCATCCGTTCTGGATGCTCGCCTTCCTGGTGCTGACGGCGGTGACCTTCAGCCTGTTCGGCTTTATCATCGGCATCTGGGCGAAGAGCTTCGAGCAGCTGCAGCTGGTGCCGCTGCTGATCATCACGCCGCTGACCTTCCTCGGCGGCAGCTTCTATTCGATCAACATGCTGCCCGGCATCTGGCGCACGGTGACGCTGTTCAACCCGGTGGTCTACCTGGTCAGTGGGTTCCGCTGGAGCTTCTACGGCAAGTCCGACGTTTCGGTCGGCGTCAGCCTCGGCATGACGGTGGTCTTCCTGCTCATCTGCATAACGATCGTCGCCTGGATCTTCAGGACCGGCTACCGGCTGCGCAACTGATCGAACGGGCCTCGTCCAGGCGAAGCAGCCTGACCGATCGACCTTTCCTTGCCGAAGGCGATAGGCCTGCGCCCGATGCCTGGAACCCGCGCTTGAATGCCTCGATTTGCTTTTCATGCATTGTTATATATCATGTTATCGATGTTCATGGGGATGAATTGGCCTATGGAAGACGTCATACGATCGCTTGGCTTTCTGTGCCTGGGCAGCAGGCTGAAGCGTATAGGCGAGCAACTGCAAGCGGAGGCGCAGCGCCTGCTCGACAGGCTGGATGTCCCGGTTCAGGCGAGCCAATACCCGCTGCTGGCCGCGCTCGACAGGCTGGGTCCGCTGTCGGTCGGGGAACTGGCGCAATCCCTTGGCATCGCGCAGCCAGGCGTAACGCGAAGCGTCTCGCTTCTGGCCGAATTGGGACTGCTCGAAGTCAGTCCGTCGACCGATGACCAGCGGCGCAGGATCGTCTCGCTTACTCGGGACGGGCGGCGGCTGGTCGATGTCGCAAAGCGCGACGTCTGGCCTTGCATCGAGAACGTGGTCGCGGATTTGTGCGCAGGTTTTTCGGGGCCGCTTCTTGAGCAGCTGGCTGCCATCGAGGACGGCCTCGCCGCTGCTCCTCTCGACCGTCGTGTAAATAAGCCTGAGGGTGCCGCGCAATGAGACATCTGCTCGACCGCCCTATCTGGAGCGCGCTTCAGACGCGACATCGGGCCTTCGCGGAGGGTGACAACCTCGCCATGCGATATCGGCCGTCGATCGTCCCTTTCGCCGCCACTGGCGCGGACGACCCGGAAAGCCTGCGGGCGCTCGAAAACCTTGTCTCCCCGGGCGAGAGTATGATCCTGCTTCAAGCGGACGCGATTGCTCTACCCACGGGGCTTTCCGCGACTTCGACCGCAGCCGGGGTTCAGATGATCGCCGAGCAGCCATTGCAGATCGTCTCCGACCCGCGCGTGCATCGTCTGACCCGAGACGATGCTGCTGAGATGCTCGCCCTGGCATTGCTCACCAAGCCTGGCCCATTCACGCTCGAAGCCTTGAGCCTGGGCGATTTTTGGGGTGTGAAAATCGAGGGCAGGCTTGCGGCAATGGCCGGCGAGCGCTTGAAGCAACCTGGCTATACCGAACTCAGCGGGGTGTGCTCACATCCGGAATTTCGCGGCGGTGGCCTAGGAAAGCTGCTGTCCCTGTTAGTGGCAAACCGGATAGTGGCGCGCGGCGAAGTTCCCTATCTCCACGCCTATGCCAGCAACGCCGCGGCCATAGCGTTATACGAGTCCATCGGCTTCAGGTTGCGAAGCACAATGAATGTGGCCGTGGTTCAGCGCACCGAATGATTAGTCGGCGCATGATGCGCAGCATGGATGCATCCCGTATCGGAAGGAAGGATTTCGTACCGCCGAAATCCTTCCTCGAGATGCAAGAGCTGGCTGCGTGTCAGACCGCGATCTTGCCGCCGCCTTGCCTGGTGATGGCAACGACCGCCGGGCGCACCGGCATGTCCGGCTTGAAGTCGGGCCAGCGCGTCGACAAATCCTCATAGTAGGACGGACGGCCGAAAGCCTCCCAGTCCTCGCCGCCGTCGCCCGGATGCTGGACCGCAACGAAGGCGGTCTGGTCGTCCGGCGCAAACAGGGGACCGCACATTTCGGCGCCGATCGGCACGCGGAAGAACAGCTTTGATGTCGCCCGTGCCGTCCCCTCCGTATCGACAGCCCACAGACCATCGGTGCGGCCGGTGGCTTTCGGGCCTTGGCCGTCGGTGGCGACCCAGAGGCGGCCAGCCGAATCTACCGTGCAATTGTCCGGCATGCCGAACCAGCCATTGGCGGTGGTTGCGGTCGAGAAGGTGGCGCCGACTTCGGCCACAGCGGGATCGCCGCATTTCAGCAGGATTTCCCACCTGCCCTTTGTCGCGGTGAAATCACCGCCGTCCTCGACGATCTCGATGATGTGGCCAAAGGCATTTTCGGCACGCGGGTTGGCGGCGTCGACCTGGTCGGCCTTGCGCTTCGAATTGTTGGTCAGCATGACATAGACCTTGCCGTTGGCGGCATTGGGCTGGATGTCTTCCGGGCGGTCCATCTTGGTGGCGCCGAGCAGGTCGGCGGCGCGGCGCGTCTCGATCAGCACATCGGCCTCGCCGGCAAAGCCGTTCTCCGCCGTCAGCGGCCCCTGGCCGAAGGCGATCGGCAGCCATTCGACCGAACCGTCGTCGGCGAACTTGGCTACATGCAAGGTGCCGTCGTCGAGCAAATCCATGTTGGCGGCGCGGTTGTCCGGATCGAACTTGCCTGTGGTGACGAACTTATAGACATAGTCGAAGCGCTCGTCGTCGCCGAGATAGAAGACGACACGGCCATCCTTGGCGACGATCGATTCGGCGCCCTCATGCTTGAAGCGCCCCATCGCGGTGCGCTTCCTCGGCGCCGAAGTCGGATCCTGGACGTCGACCTCGACGATCCAGCCGAAGCGGTTCGGCTCGTTCGGCTCCTTGCCGATGTCGAAACGGTCGTAATGCGCTGCCCATTCATAGGCACCTTCGGGAATGCCGAGGCGCTTGTAATTGGCGGCTTCCTTATGCCCCTGCGGCAGCTCGCCCGAGAAATAGCCGTGGATGTTCTCCTCGGCCATGACATAGGTGCCCCACGGCGTGACGCCGCCGGCGCAATTGTTGATGGTGCCGATGACCTTCGTGCCGGTCGGATCGGCGCTGGTCTTGACGCGGTCGTGGCCGGCGACCGGGCCGGAGAGCGCGATCTCGGTGTTGGAGGTGATGCGGCGGTTGAGCTTGCCGTCGCGAACGACCTGCCATTTGCCTGATACCTTGCGTATCTCGACGATAGTGCCGCCATGCGCGGCCATCTCGACATCGACTTGCTCCTTGCTGAGGGGCGCCTGCTTGGCTTTGCCATCGACGATGGTGACGAGACCCGGAAACATCAGGTGCGGATTGGTGTATTCGTGATTGACGACCAGCAGGCCGTGCTCGGCCGAGCCGTCGATCGGGATATAACCGACATAGTCGTTGTTGTAGCCGAATTGTCTGGCCTGGGCTTCCGCCGACTGTTTTGTCGGATCGAATCCCGGCGAATCGGCGAACAGCGGATCGCCCCAGCGCAGCAGCACGTCGGCGTCATAGCCAGGTGCGACGTGATGCTTGTCGTCGATGCCGGCCTCGAGCTCGTCGAAAGCGAAGGCGGAGCCTTTGGCGGCGCGGGCGTTGTCGGCGGTGATCAGCGCCAGCGGGCTGACGGTAGCGGCTATGGCCGAGACGGCAAGCGAACCCTTGAGGAAGCCGCGGCGCGAGAACCGCGCGGCGATGATCTCACCCATGGTGCGGTTGTCGGTGGGATTGGCTCCTGGCCCATCGTTTTCCTCGAGCAGGCTGGTGCGGAAATGGGCGTCAGGGGTGCGATGTTCGGTCATAGGGCCTGCCTCTGGCTGGATGGATTGCTGGAGCGTGTTGCCTTGCCAATCCGGTATTACCGGCAGGTCACAGTTTGATGACATGCCGGCTAAATTGCCACCTGCGATTTCGTATCCAACATCGGCCCCGCTTGACCGCGACCGGCGCTTCGGAAACAAGAGCTGCGGCAGGCGCGTAGGGACACATCGGGAGAGAACAAAAGTGAGTTTCTGGGGACTTGGGCAGCTCTGCGTTTCGACGGTAATCTTCCTGCTGGCGGCGATGGCCGCAAAACAGTGGGGGCTGGCGCCGAGCCTCGGCAAGATTGTGCTGACGTTGGCGCTCTATTCGCTGGGCAATCTGATCATGCTGAGGCTGATCCGTGAATTCGGCATGTCGGTGTCGTTCAGCCTATCGGCGGTGATCCAGCTGGTGTCGGTGAATGTGGTGGCGCTGGTCTTCTTCGGCGAGCGCGTCAATGCCTTACAGGCAACCGGCATCGTGCTTGCCATCGCAGCTGTGGCGCTGATCACGCTCGGGCCCTATCTGCAAAGGCTGTAACTGCGATCGGGCCGATGAAGAAGATTGCAAGCAGACTGCGCAACTGGCTGGAGTTCCCGGTTCTGCTGGCCGGGCTGGTCATTGCCGGCGGGCTGTGGGGGTTCGAGGAGCTGATGGAGCTGGCGCGGGCCACCACGCCGCATGCCTTCGACACCGAAATCCTGCTTGCCTTCCGCGAGGCCGGGCAGCCCGACAATCCGATCGGACCGGCGTGGCTGGAAGGGGCGATGCGCGACATCACCAGCCTCGGCAGCGCCAGCGTACTGGTGCTGATCACGGCAGCAATGATCGTCTATCTGCTCCTTATCCGCAGGCCAGGCGCGGCGCTTCTCATGTTCGTCGCGGTCGCGGGCGGCCAGCTCCTGTCAAGCGTGCTGAAATTCGACATCGACCGACCGCGCCCTGATCTGGTCTCGCATCTCGCCGATGTGGCATCGCTTTCGTTTCCGAGCGGCCACGCCATGCTGTCGGCGGTGACATATTTGACGCTGGGCAGCATGGCGGCGCGGTTTTTGCCCGGGCGGACAACGAAGATCTATGTACTCGGGCTGGCGGTGCTGACGACGGTGGTGGTCGGCATCAGCCGCATCTATCTCGGCGTCCACTGGCCGTCCGACGTATTGGCCGGCTGGTGCGCCGGCTTTGCCTGGGCGATGCTGTGCTGGCTTGCGGCACGGTTCCTGCAGCGATGGCTTGGGCGGGCCGACGGCACCTGACTCAAATCAGCCTGTTGATCAGGCCATGACCGCAGCCTGCCAGCAGGAAAACCATCGACAGCAAGGCTGTCGAGGTCGCCAACGCTTTGAATATCTTCACCCGCTCATCCTTTTGAAGTCGTGCCTGTGAAATCGGGATCGCAGTGGATGTCCCGCCAAACGATGCCGAGGTTTGTAGCATGACAGCGCATCGGCTGGCAAAGAGTGCTGCATGTTTGGAGGCAGACCATCAATCCTTGGTGCAGGAAGACGTCGCCGACCGCGCGAGCGCAGGAACTTCATCCTCGACTGTTCGGCGGTGCCGTTCTTCGATTCAACGGCGGCCAATGTCATCGAGGGTGCGGCCCACAAGGCGAGCCGCGCCGGCATTCGCTTCATTATATCAGGCGCTTCGCCGCAGATACGCCGCATGCTGATCAACCACGGCGGCAAGCGGCCGCTGGTGACTTATGCCGCCTCGATCACGGATCGCGGGCGCAGCTGAAGAAAGCCGCGCCCGCCGCCTCAGCCGATGGCTGGCTTAGTCGAGGTGCAATGCCGCGATCTCGCCGTCGTTCATCAGCGGCACGAAGATTGTCGACCTGCCGTCGGTGCCGATGTCGGCGCTGCCCGGCTTGAACGTCGCAACCGCTTGCGGCGTGCCGCCGGCTTTGTAGCGGTAGAGCGTGCCGGTCATATACGCGGTGGCGTAGATGCTGCCGCCGATGGCAACGACGCCATCGAGGTTGGCAAACTTTTCCGCGCCGGGCAGTGGCGAAACGGCCTTGGTAGCAAGATCGACCGAGAGCAGGCCGCCCGGCTCCGCGGTGCTGAAGTCGGGCTTGATGCCCTTGCCCCAGGAAGCGACGATCAGCCGGCCGCCATCGGCGAAGATGCCATTCGGCGAAGCAAGCGCCGCATCCCTGACGAACAGTTCGGGCCGGTCGCCGTCGATGCGATAGATCGTATCGGCAAGCATATCCGTGACGTAGATCTTGCCGGACGGGTCGGCGGTCACGTCGTTGAGGAAGACCGCGTTCGGCACGTCGATCGTCGATGTTAGCTTGCCGCTTGCGAGATCGACGACGCGCACATGGGTGAGGTCGGCGACGTAGAGTTTGCCGCCGACAATCGCCATGCCCTTGGGCGCGTCCATGCCGTCGGTCCAGTGTTGCGTGACTAGCTTGCCGTCCATCGACAGGATCGACAGATAGCCGTTGCCGTCGGCTTCGCCGGGATTGCCGACGATGTTCGAGACGATAACGCGCTGGCCGGCGGCGTCGAACAGCGCCGATTCAGGCTGCTCGAGGCCGCCGGTGCGCCAGAGTTCAGCGGCCTGAACTGCTGGCGCGGCCGCGATGCCGACCAGGGCGAGAAGTATCGAGGTGAAGAGGCTCTTCATGGCTAGTCTCCTGTAATGGACTGGCGGAGAGCTAGGCCTTTCGATACTTTTCGGGAAGATCTATCAGGACTAGTACCGAAGGCTGATACCAAATCGTGCAAAAGAGGTGCATCCCATGAACGGCCTGATCTTCGAAGCGCTGAAGCGGACGCTTAAGGCAAAGGGCATCACCTATCGCGTCCTTGCCGAGCGGATGGGTGTTTCCGAGCCGACGGTGAAGCGCATCTTCCACGAGCGCAACTGCAAGCTCGACCGGCTGATGGAGATCTGCACTGCCGCCGGCGTAGAGTTGGAGAACGTGCTCGGCTCTATGAACAGAGGACCAGGACCCGCCAACCAGATCGCGCCGGAGATCGAGCGCAAGCTCGCCGGGCGGCCGGCACTGCTGTTCGTCTTTGTCATGCTTTCCGAGAAATTCACGCCCGAAGGCATCATGCGCTCACAAGGGCTGAGCGAGGCTTCGATGTTCCTCTATCTGCGCGAGCTCGAGGAACTCGGCCTGGTCGCGCTCGGTCGCGGCCTGTCGGCAAGGCTGCTGGTCGAGGCGCCGATCCAGTGGAATTTCGACGGGCCATTGCGGCCGCTGTTCGAGATGACCAACAAGAATTTCATCGGCTGGGCCATCACCCATCTTGAGCGCGAGTCGACGTTCGTCAGCTTCTCCAGGCGGATGCGGCCGGAAACAGCGGACATGGTCAGGCGCGAGGCGGAGGAATTGGCGGAGCGCGCCAAATTGCTTGCTCATCACGACCAGCACACGACGCCCGAAGACGGACTGGTCGGCTACAAATGGACGTTTGCGTTCGGCGCAACGCCGTTCCCGGTGATCATGCCGATCGGGCCGCATCCGCGCGACGCAGGCGCGCGGACACCCGGCCGGGCCGCCGCAAAGCTACCGGCCTAGCCGCCACCCTGAACCCTTGTCTCGGCATCGGCAATCCTGGGCTTGTCATCCCAAATCATTTGCCGATAGTCAAAACCATATTCCAGCGTCGGCTTGACGATACGGAAATAGGGCGACAGGTCGAAATCGCGCGGCGTGTAGAGCGAGTGATGGCGGATGTGCAGGATTTCCCTGCGCGAAAAGCTCGACTGGGCCGAGGCACGGCCAGGCGCCCGGGTAATCTCCGGCAGGATCGGGTAGCGGATCAGGCCATACGCCTCGGCGATCAGCGACGAGCAGATGGCGCGCGTCGGGTCGCCGGAACCGAAAGCCAGCATGCGGCGGCGCCAGCGCACCGGCACCGGCGGCGTCGGCAAGAAGTAGCGCAGCATGTCGAATATGTTCCTGAGATCGTATCTGAGACCGAGCCTGCCGATCATGAACGCGACGACCGCTTCGCGATCGTCCGGAGCCAGGCCACTCGCCCGGCAGATGCGGGTGTTGTAGCTGCGATAGCGCGACAGCGGCACGGCGATGCAGCCATCGCCGAGCGTGACCTCGATCAGGCGCCGCCGCTCCGATCCGTCCTCCGGCTCCGGCAATGCATCGCCGATATAGAAGGCGGCATGCGACCAGGTCGACTGGGTGAGGTATTTGATCGCCGCCGAGATCTTCTGGTTGCCTTCGATGAGCAGGATGTCGCCGGGCTCGAGCGTGCGGCGCAACGTTTCGGCGTCCGGCGGCGTGTAAGGCTCGTAGCCGGACGATTCCTCCTGCAGCCGGCCGGCAAGCCAGCGGCCAAGTCGGTCCAGAAGCGTGTCGCCGGGCTCGGTCATGCCAGACGGCGATTACCACAGGGCGGCAAGTTAGACCATGATCAGCCCACGCCAGGCGTGCCGGCGTCTTCGTGCGCAACTGTGAGATCTTCGCGCGCCTTACGGGCGAACTTCCTCGTCGAGCGCTTCGGGCTGTCGCCGAAAAGCTCGGCCGCCTCGGCGAGGCAGGTCTTTTTCAGGCTCTTTTCCGAACGCTTCAGCAGCTTGGCAAGCAACCGCGTCTCTTCAGCAGGACCGAGTGGCTGGTCCTCGGCATCGAGAAGCGCGCGCATGACGAACACATCGTGCAGCTCGCCGAGCCGCTCGCCCAATTCGTCGACGGCCTTGCGCCGCGTTTTGATCGGCGTCGGCCACAGCCGGCCGAGCAGCGACAGGTGCATGCCATGCGTCTTGGCCGCCTTGCGCAGGTCGTGAAAGTCATCGGCTTCGCCGCGCGAAGCCGCCCTGTCCAGCGCTTTCCTGGCGCGGCGCAAAGTGGTGCGCGCGCCTTCGGCGAGCACGTCGGCAGCCTGCTCCGGCTGGTCGGGCAGAGCGAGCTTGTCGATCCGGGCGACACCTTCCTCGCAAGCGGAAATCGCCGCGCCTATCGCAGCATCGAGGCCTGCTCCGCCATGCAGTTCATGCTGGCGCGCGACGAGCCTGTCACGCACGGCACCGAGGCCATCGGCGGCACTTTGCTCGGGAAAGCTTGCCGCCAGCCGGTCGATTGTTTCGACCAGCGCGGTCGCCTCGCGCGGGCCGGCAAGCAGGGCCGCCACCTGGCGGTAGCACCGATTCTCCGTCACGCAGAATGTTTCGTCTCCGGAACGGACAAGGCGCAGCAAGGCGCGGACGTTCTTCAGCCGTTTGCGGCATTTGTGCAGCCCCGGTTCGGGCCTGTCACGCGCCGCGTTCAGATGGTCGATCACCTTGCCGATCTCCTCGGCGAGGATGCGCCTGACCTCTCCGGTCAGCGACATGCGCGGATCGATACGAAAGCTCATGCGACGATCTCCGGAACCCCCCCAAGGGCGAGCGACGCGTTGTAAAATCTCGGCTCGCCTGTGACTTCGCGGCCGAGCCAATCTGGCAGCATTTCGTCCGGTACATCCTCCGGCGTCTCGAGCTCGGCGATCACCAACCCCGCAAGCGTCCCGCCGAAGACATCGACTTCGTAGCGATAGCCGCGGTGTTTAACATGGTGGCGTGTCTTCTCGATGACATGTCCGATGGCAAAGGCCTGCATCTCCTGCGCCTCCGCCAAAGGTACCGGATATTCGAATTCATCGCGCTCGCGTGCCTGGCTGCCGAACTTGAGCGTCAGCTTGGCGGCCGCATCGTTGCTGATGCGGACACGAACCGTACGGCTGGGTTCGGCGACAAGATAGAATTGACGGATATGAATGTCCGCCTCGATCATTGCCCGCCATTCCTCACCTGAGACCAGGAATTTACGCTCGATTTCCTTGCCCATGGCCAGGCACTAAAGCGCGCACGGCCAGAGTTGGCAAGCCGCTTGACCGCACTTGACTTTAATCATTCGATTGATTAAATTGTGGCCATGATCAAATCGCCCAGCGCCAGCGGCCTTCCTCATGAGGCGCCCAAGACCGCCGCCGATATGACGCGGGCGGCACTTGTCCGCGCGGCGTTGAAACTGTTCGGACGGCAAGGTTTCGACGGCACCTCGACGCGCCAGATCGCGGCGGAGGCCAAGGCCAATATCGGCTCGATCGCCTATCATTTCGGCGGCAAGGAAGGGCTCCGCAACGCGGCGGCCGACTACATCGTCGACACCATCCAGACCGTTGCCGGCCAGGCGATCGGCAATCTGCAGGCGCCGGTCGCGGCATTGGCCGACACCGAGGCCGCGCGGGCACATTTAGCCGTCGCACTGGAGCGGATGGTCGCCTTCATCGCGGCAAGGCCGGAAGCCGGCGAGATTGTACAGTTCGTCCTGCGCGAGCTGTCGCATCCTACCGCGGCGCTCGACCGTATCTATGACGGCGTGTTCGAACCGGCGCATAACCGGCTCTGCCTGATCTGGGAACAGGCGACGGGCGAGCCGGCCGAGAGCGAGCGCACAAAACTCACCGTGTTCACGCTGATTGGCCAGGTCGTCTATTTCCGCATCGGCCGCCAGGCGGTTATGCGCCGCATGGGCTGGCGCGAGATCGGCAATGACGAGGCCGGAAAGATCGCGGCGGTGGTGACGGATAATCTCAGCGCGATTTTGGCTCGGCGCGATTTGGCTGCCCGAAAGGATCGTGGATCATGAGCCTGCTCTGTTCTTTGCCGCTTGCCGCCCAGCTTTTCAGCGCCTGCGCGCCGGGAGCACCGCTCGCCGTCGGCTACGTCGAGGGCGACTACGTCCTGCTCGCGCCGATCGAGGTGGCGCAGGTCGAGACGATTGCGGTCAAGCGCGGCGACCGCGTCGCGCCCGGCACGCCGGTGGTGACGCTGGAAAACGCCGACGCCAAGATCGCCATCGCACAAGCCGAGGCGGCCCTTGCGCAGGCCCAGGCGCAACTTGCCGACCTGCAGGTCGGCAAGCGGCCTGAAGAGATTGCGGTGCTCAAGGCGCAGCTCGACATGGCCAAGGCGCAAGCCGCCGACGCCAAACGCCGTTACATCCGCGCCAGCGATCTGTTCAAACGCGGCACCGGCACACAGGCCGACTACGACACGGCTTCCGCGACGCTGGAGACGGCCAACGCGCAGGTCGGCCAGGCGGAGGCCAATCTCGCCGTCGGCGGCCTGCCGGCACGGCCGGAGACGATCAAGGCCGCCGACAATCAGGTCAGGCAGGCGCAGTCGGCGCTGGAGCAAGCGCAATGGCGGCTGTCGAAGCGCGTGCTGACGGCGCCCTCGCCCGGCCGCGTCAACGATGTCATCCGCTATCCTGGCGACACGGCCGGGCCGACCGCGCCGGTCATCTCCATGCTGCCGGATGGCGCGGTGAAGCTCAGCGTCTATGTGCCGGAAAGCGCGTTCTCCTCGGTCGACGTCGGCACGCTGCTCAACGTCCATTGCGACGGCTGCGGATCGGGCGTGAAGGCTCGCGTCAGCTACGTGTCGCCGGATCCGGAATTCACGCCGCCGGTGATCTACTCGCTCGAGACCCGGCAAAAGCTGGTCTATCTGGTCGAAGCGCGGCCGGAGGGCGACGCCAGCGCATTGCAGCCCGGGCAGATCGTCGACGTCGATCTGGCGGACATCGGAAAATGAACGTCATCGACGTGCACGGCCTGGTCAAACGCTTCGGCGACAAGACCGTCGTCGATCATGTGACTATGGCTGTGGCCGAGGGCGAGATCGTCGGCTTCCTCGGGCCGAACGGCTCGGGCAAGACGACGACCATCCGCATCATGTGCGGCTTGCTGACGCCGGATGAGGGCGAAGGCACCGTTCTGGGCTTCGACATCCGCACCGACAGCCTGCGGATCAAACGCGAAGTCGGCTACATGACGCAGAGATTCTCGTTCTACGAAGATCTGACGATCGGCGAGAATCTCGAATTCGTGGCACGGCTGTACCGGCTGAAGCCGCTCGACGAGCACGTGGCTAAGACGCTTGAGGAGCTCGGCCTGACATCGCGCAGGAACCAGTTGGCCGGTACCCTGTCCGGCGGCTGGAAGCAGCGGCTGGCGCTGGCCGCCTGCATCATGCACAAGCCGAAACTGCTGCTGCTCGATGAACCGACGGCGGGCGTCGACCCGAAAGCGCGACGCGAATTCTGGGACGAGATCCACCGGCTGGCGAGCGGCGGCCTGACCGTGCTGGTCTCCACCCACTACATGGACGAAGCCGAGCGCTGCCACCGCATCAGCTACATCTCCTACGGCAAGATGCTGGCCACCGGCACGGTCGAGGACGTGGTGAGGAATGCCGGGCTGACCACCTTCGTCCTGCAAGGGCCGCGGCTCGATCAGGTCGCTGCCGCACTTCATGGCCGCCCCGGCGTCGACCAGGTGGCGCCGTTCGGCGCGACGCTGCATGTCGTCGGCTCCGACAGGACGGCACTTCAGGCAGCCCTCGCCGATGTCGAGAAGGAAAACAAGGGCGTCACGGTATCGCCCGGCGAGACCAGCCTGGAAGATGTGTTCATCCAGTTCATGTCCGGTTCGAAGGACAACGTGGGATGAAAAATGGGATAGACAGCATCTTTTCGTTCGCCAGGCTAGGCGCGCTGCTGATCAAGGAGTTCATCCAGATGCGGCGCGACCGCATCACCTTCGCCATGATGCTCGGCGTACCGCTGATGCAGCTGGTGCTGTTCGGCTATGCCATCAACAACGATCCGAAGAGCCTGCCGGCAGCGCTGGTGACGATGAGCAGCGATCCTTACACGCGGGCCATGGTTTCGGCGCTGCAGACCACCGGCTATTACCGCTTCGACCATGTTGCGCAAAGTGCCGCCGAAGCCGAATTCCTGATGGCGCGCGGCGACGTCGCCTTCGTCGTCACCATTCCCGCCGATTTTGCCCGAAGGGTCGAGCGCGGCGACAGCCCGCAGATCCTGATCGAGGCGGATGCGACCGACCCGGCCGTCGCCAGCGGCGCCATCTCGACGCTCGGCACCGTCGCCAATCAGGCGCTGCTCAGGGCACGCGGTATGCAGGAGACGGCGGCCGAAGCTGCCCGGGGCCAGCTCCAGGTGGTGGTGCACCGGCGCTACAATCCGGAAGCCGTCTCACAATACAACATCGTGCCCGGCCTGCTCGGCGTCATCCTGCAGATGACGATGGTGATGATGACCTCGATCGCGCTGACGCGCGAGACCGAGCGCGGCACGATGGAGAACCTTCTGGCGATGCCGTCCAGCCCGCTCGAGATAATGCTGGGCAAGGTGCTGCCCTATCTGGCGGTCGGCGCCGTGCAGGTGCTGGTGGTGCTGGCAGCCTCGAAGCTTCTGTTTGCCATCCCCTTCACCGGGTCGATGTCGCTGCTGTTGACGGCGGTCCTTATCTTCGTCTTGGCGCTGGTGCTGCTCGGCTACACGATCTCGACGATCGCCCGCACGCAAATGCAGGCCCTGCAGCTCACTTTCTTCTTCTTCTTGCCGTCGATCATGCTGTCCGGCTTCATGTTTCCCTATCGCGGCATGCCGGACTGGGCGCAGATTTTCGGCGAGGTGCTGCCGCTGACGCATTTCCTGCGCATCATCCGCGCGGTGATGCTGAAGGGCGCCGAGCTGCCGGCGGTGGCAACGGAAATCGGCTGGCTGGTGGTGTTCGTTGCGCTGTTCGCCGGTATTGCGCTGGTGCGGTTCCGCCGGACGCTGGATTAGGGTCGAACTCGATCCGCTTGTGCAAATGATCGAGATTTATACGGACTTGGCCTGGCCCGGGACCGGTGTCAATTCAGGCGCATTGAGCCCTTCGAAGGGATCGCGCCAGGCGTCGATTTCTTCGAGTTCAAGATACCAGCGACTGACAGAGGGATAGTCATCGAGCGGCAATCGGGCGACATCGTTGAAGGGCAGAAACGTCGCCATTCGAAAGTCGGCATAGGAAACCGAAGCGCCGACCAGCCATTCTCGCTCAGAAAGCTCGGCATCAAGTATGGCAGCGGCCGTGCGGAAGTCGCTCAGGCCCTCCTCAACCCGCGCCTGATCGATCGGGCCGAGCCCATAGCGCTGTTTGGTCCCGCGTTCGAAATGCACGACATCGCAGGCTCTTGCGAAGTTCTCTTTCCCCCAACTCAGCCATCGGATCATCTCGGGCTCGTCGTCGCCAGCGCGCCAGAAATCCGAATGCATATCGCGCGAAAGCCGACAGGCTATGGCGTCGGCCTCCCATAGGCTTTTTCCCGAACCTATAAGGATGGGCAATGAAAGATTTGGATTGAGCGGCCGAAATCGCTCGGCCTGGCCCGGAGCGAAGGGAGAGGCGAATTCAAACTCGACCTTGGCGTTGAGATACCGTGCCACCGCGACCGCGAGGCGAGGATTGGGATTGCGGCTGAAGAACAGTTTCATTGATCTCGGTCTTTGAAGGGTACCGGTTCGGCTGGGCGCAACGGAGGCTCGAGCGCCTCGAACCGGCACATGACCTGGAATTGGTTGCTATCTTAGCTGGCAGCAATGATCTCGGCATAGGTGCTGAGATCGACATTGCCGCCGGAGAGCACCACGGCAATGCATTTCCCGGCAAGGTCGATCTCGCCTGACGACAGCGCGGCCAAGCCGACGCAACCGCCGGGTTCGACCACCAGCTTCAGACAAGCCATCGCATCGCGCATCGCCTGTGCCACCGCCTTGTCGGAAACGGCGATGGCGCCCGCGAGATTCTTGCGGTTAATCTCGAAAGTGATGGCGCCCGGCTCGGCGACGAGAAGGGCATCGCAGATCGAGGTGTGGCCGGGCGCGTTCGACACCCTGGCGCCTTTGATCAGCGAGCGGCGTGTGTCGTCGAAATGCTCAGGTTCCACGGCCCAGACGGCGGTGCCCGGCGGAGCATCCTTGACCGCGATCGAAATGCCGCTGCTCAACCCGCCGCCGCCGCAGGGAACCACTACCGCATCGAGGCTGACGCCAAGCGCTCTTGCTTGGCGCATCAATTCGAGGCCGATCGTGCCCTGGCCGGCGATGATGGCCGGATCGTCGTAGGGCGGCACCAGGACCATGCCCTTTTCCACGTAAGAACGGACGACGGCAGTGCGATCGTCGCGGACCCGGTCGAAGGTGATCACTTCCGCGCCCATCTTCCTGACATTGCCGACTTTCATCGCCGGCGCATCGGCGGGCATGGCGATGACGGCCTTGACGCCGAACATCGCCGCTGCGGCGGCAACGCCTTGCGCGTGATTACCCGACGAGAAGGCGACGACGCCGCGGGCGCGTTCTTCCGCCGAGAGCGAGGAGAGCTTGTTGTATGCACCGCGGAACTTGAACGAGCCGGTGCGCTGCAACGTCTCCGGCTTGAACAGGATCCTGGCGCCGAAGCGATTGTTCAACTCCGGCGATTCGATCAGCGGCGTTTCGACGATCAGTCCGGACAATCGCGCTGCTGCACTGTGAATATCGGCGATGCCGGGAGGGGTGATCATGGCTGGGTCCTGCAAGAGATGAGACGGCCTATGGTGCACGGAAAGGGAAGCCGCGCACCAATGAAAAAATGTGACCGTTACAATTCGACTTGGAGGCAGGAGTGGGCGTGACTGTCACCCACCTCTCCTCCGCCCTCCGCCATGCACTCGTCATTTCGACAAATCGCTGCCGATTTACCGGCATTGCCGGCCGCCCCTCACCCCAACAGCGTCTTTTGCCGTTTGGGGCCGCCGATCTTGCGCCAGGTGTTGAAGCGATGGGTGGCAGCGGCGAAGGAGATCTTCATCTGCTGAGCGACCGAATAGCGCGACTTGCCTTCGTCGAACAGGCGATAGCAGCACTCGACGCCCTCCTCGGTCAACTTGCCGTCGGGAGCCTTGTTATGCGGATTGGCGGGATCAAATTTTTCGACCTGCTGCTCGACCAGCCCTTTCAGGCGCTGCAAGTCCGCCTCGATGTTAGCGATCAGGTCGAGAACCGGCTTGGGGTCAAACGGCTGCTGTTTTTCCAGCATCTGCGGGTTCCTTTCTCTTGGTTGAGATTCGGTTATATAGGTGAACGTTTGCCGATAGCAACGGCGATGTGTTCGGGATTTTGAAGCCTGTACCTTTGAGCATGAGTGGAGCGGGCACGATTGACCGAGGATGTGCGAAGCTTTAGTTTAGAACCGTTCTAAACTAGGGTGAATTTCTCATGCTTTCCCGCGTTTTCGGCTTCGGCCGCCGTCCCTTCGAATCGCTCTCGGAACAGGAGATCCTAGCGCTCGCCATCTCCTCCGAGGAGGATGACGGGCGCATCTATCGCGCCTATGCCGACGGGCTGGCGGAGAGCTTTCCGCAATCGGCCAAGGTGTTCGAGGAGATGGCGGAGGAGGAGGACGGCCATCGCGATTCGCTGATCGAGCTTTACCGCAAGCGCTTCGGCGAGCGCATACCGCTGATCCGGCGCGAACATGTGAAGGGCTATTACGAGCGCAAGCCGGACTGGCTGGTGAGGCCGCTCGGCATCGACCATGTGCGCAGCCAGGCCGAGGCCATGGAGCGCCAGGCCTATCTGTTCTATATTGAGGCGGCCAAACGCACAGGCGATGCGTCGACGCGAAAGCTGCTCGACGACCTGGCGATCGCAGAACAGGGCCACGAGACACTGGCGCAGCGGCTGGAGCAAAAGCATGTGCCGGGCGCGGTCAAGGACGAAGAGGCGGTGGCCGAGCAGCGCCAGTTCATCCTGACCTATGTCCAACCGGGGCTGGCCGGGCTGATGGATGGCTCGGTGTCGACGCTGGCGCCGATCTTTGCCGCCGCCTTTGCCACGCATGATACGTTCCAGACCTTTCTGGTCGGGCTTGCCGCCTCGATCGGCGCTGGCATCTCGATGGGTTTCACCGAGGTGGCTTCCGACGACGGCAAATTATCTGGCCGCGGCTCGCCGGCAAAACGCGGGCTGACCGTCGGCGTCATGACGACGCTGGGCGGGCTCGGCCATGCGCTGCCCTATCTCATCCCGCTTTTTTGGACGGCTACCATTGTCGCCGCCGTGGTGGTTTTCTTCGAGCTGTGGGCGATCGCCTTCGTACAGAACCGCTACATGCAGACGCCATTCTGGCGCGCCGCCTTCCAGGTGGTGCTGGGTGGCGCGCTGGTGTTTGCGGCAGGGGTGCTGATCGGGAATGCTTAACAGTCCTTAACCATTCACCGCCTGGCTGTCCTGAGGCGCCTCGGCGCGTTCGGTCAGGCCGTAGTCGCGCACGACATGAGCGATGCGCAAACGATAGTCCCCAAAGATACCGCCGCGCCCGGCCTTCTGCGCCTGCCGATGTTCCTGCGTGTTGCGCCAGGCCTTCACCGCATCCTCGTCGCGCCAGAAGGACAGCGACAGGATGCGGTTCGGATCGGCAAGGCTCTGGAAGCGCTCGATCGACAGGAAACCGTCGATGCCGTCGAGCAGTGGGCGCAGATCGGCGGCGATGCCGAGATAGGCATCGCGCATGCCCGCCGCCGGCTCGACCTCGAAGATGACGGCGATCATGGCTTCACCAAAGGAGCATGTGGCCCGGAGGCCAGCTTGAGGAAGATGCGGTCCTCCTTCAGAATGAATTTTTCCCGTCGGGCGAACTCGTAGTTCGCCTTGCCGGCGGGATCGGCGGCGAGCCGGGCGCGGTAGGCTTCGTAGGCCGCAAGACTGTCGATGTTGTAGGCGGCATAAGCCGTGGTGGCCGAGCCTTCGTGCGGCGCGAAATAGCCGATCAGATCTGCGCCGCAGCGCGGGATCGCCTGCCCCCAATTGCGTGCATATTCCTCGAACGCCGCCTTGCCGAACGGATCGATCTCGTAGCGGATGAAGCAGGTGATGGTCATTTTCGCCTCCTTGGCGGTGGATGTTTTCTTGCGGTCACAGTTCGAGCCGGATCGAAACGTTCCGAAGATCGATATGCTAGGCAAATTCGCTGGCCGGTCAGGTTTGCCAGAAGGATTTCGCGCATTCGCGGCGGACGTCTTCAGGTGTCAGGCCCCGCAGCAGATGATCGTCGATTTCGGGGAGGTCGAGACGCTGCAAATGACGGTCGAACCACCGCTTCAGGAGCCGCAGCCGCAAGCGGCGCAAGACAATGAACGGGAACGGCCGGCGAGCAGGCGCGGCGCCGAAAGCGATCCTTGCAGGCATCGTTGTCTCCTTGATTTGCATCGAGACTAATGCTTGTCTGACGAGGATGCTTCGATGAGGAACGAACTATGCGCGAAGGACCTGACATAGCCCGCATTGCCAGCCTCGTGGGCGATCCGGCGCGGGCAAACATGCTGTCCGCACTGATGGGCGGCACGGCACTGACGGCGAGTGAACTGGCACTCGAGGCCGGGGTGTCGCTTCCGACAGCGAGCTCCCATCTGTCGAAGCTGATGGAAGGCGGGCTGCTGACGCTGGCAAGCCAGGGACGGCATCGCTACTACGGCCTCGCCGGCCCGCAGGTAGCAGGCATGATCGAGGCGATCACCGGTGTTGCCGCTGCGGTCGGGCCGCAACGAGTGCGGCCTGGCCCTCGCGACGCGGCCATGCGCGTGGCGCGGGTCTGCTACGACCACCTCGCCGGCGAGCAGGCGGTGGCGATGCTGGACCGTCTCGTCGCTCGACAAGTGCTCCTGCGCGACGACAAGGTGATCCAGCTTGGGCCGTCGGCCGCCTCGCATTTCGCCGCGATCGGCATCGATGTCGAGGGCAAGGCGCGGCGACCGGTGTGCCGGGCCTGCCTCGACTGGAGCGTGCGGCGTTCGCATCTCGCCGGCACGCTGGGCGCCGCCATTCTCGACAAGATCCTCGCCGAGAAATGGGCGCGGCGCGAGAAGGACAGCCGTGCCGTGATCTTTTCACCGGTAGGCAAGCAGGCCTTCGAGACGACGTTTCTCGCCTGACGGCTCGCTTCAATGCGCTAGAACGGTTTCGTCGTTTCACGGAAACGCCGAACCGCTGTATCCTTTTTTTAAAGCATGTCGTTGTCGCAAACCGCTGCACATTTTTGCGCGACATGCATTAGCCGCGCTTGAGCGGCTTGGCCTGCTTGAAAAAATCCTCCCAGGGATCGGCTTGCCCAAGCCGCTTCAGCGTCGTCTTGTCGCCGATCGGAAAGGCGTTCGGCGGCAATCCGGCCTCGATTTCCGCCCAGGTCACCGGCATTGATACCGTGGCGCCTTTTTTGGCGCGCGACGAATAGGGCGCGACCGTGGTCGCGCCACGGCCATTGCGCAGATAATCGACGAATATCCTGCCGGTGCGCGCCTTCTTAGACAGCGTCGCCGTGTAGCGGTCGGGTGCGGCTTGCTCGAGCGCTCGGGCGAACTCATGGGCGAAGCCTTTGACCTCGTCCCAGTCCGCCGACGGCTTCAGCGGGACGAGGACATGATAGCCCTTGCCGCCCGAGGTCTTGACGAAATTAGGCAGGGACAGTTCGTCGAGCCGGCTGCGGATATCGAGCGCCGCGGCACGCACCGCCTTCACGTCGACACCCTCGTCGGGATCGAGATCGAAGATGATCTGGTCTGGTTTTTCCAGCTCGTCCGTGGTCGAGCCCCAGATGTGGATCTCGACGACGCCGAGTTGAACGAGGGCCACGACACCGTCGAAATCGCGGATGAACAATATCTCCTCGCCGTCGGTGGGGTCCTTCATCACGGCGATCTTGTCGTGCATGCCGGCCGAGGCATGCTTCTGGAAGAACCGTTGGCCGCCAACACCGTCCGGCGCCCGCACGAGGCTGAGCGGCCGGTTGATGACGAATTGCTTCATGCGCGGCCAGACCAGCGCGTAGTGATCGACCAGATCCTGCTTCGATACGTTCTCCTGCGGCCACAGAAGCTTGTCGGGGCGGGACAGCGTAACCGAGGTTTTCGCCGTGGCCGCGGGTTTGGCGGGCTTTGGCTTCGACTCTGCCGGAGCTGAGCGTGCTTTCGGTTTCTCCTGCACGACTTCCTCCGCCGGCTTGTCCTCGCGCAATCCCTGGAACGACGCGTGGCGTATTATACGGTCCGACGTCCAACTGCGAAACTCCACTTCGCCAACAAGTTCGGGCTTGACCCAGACCAGCCCCTTGCCCCTTGGCACCGCCCTGTCGAAGGGCGAGGTTGTCGTCTTCAGCGCATCAAGCCTCCTCTTCAGCTCGTTGGTGCTTTTGGCCGTGAAGCCGGTGCCGACGCGGCCGGCATAGCGCAGCTTGCCGCCCTCGTGATAGCCGACCAGCAGCGAGCGCAGGCCCCGCCCGGTCTTGTCCGACGGCATGTAGCCGCCGATGACGAATTCCTGGCGCGCCGTACATTTCGACTTCACCCAGGACGGGACACGGCCGCTGCGGTAGGGCGCATCGGCGCGCTTGGAGACGACGCCTTCGAGCCCCAGCCGGCAAGCATGCTCCAGCATGATCTTGCCGGGCTCGGCAAAGTGGTCGCTGAAGCGCACGGCCTGATCCTCGGCCTGTCCGGCGAGCAAAGTGCGCAGCCTTTCCTTGCGCTCGACCAGCGGCTCGGAACGGATATCCTCACCGTTGAGACGCAACAGGTCGAAAACGTAGTAGATGAAACGATCCGTACGGCCCGCCGACAGATCTTGCTGCAGCAGCGAGAATGACGACACGCCATTATCCGCCAGCACGACGATTTCGCCGTCGATGATAGCATCGGTGCATTTCAGGCCGCCAAGTGCCGCGACAATTGCGCCACCGAATTTGTCGGTCCAGTCGAGGCCGGCGCGTGTCAAAAGCCGCACCTCGGTGCCGGCAAGCTGCGCCTGCATGCGATAGCCGTCGAACTTCACCTCATGTAGCCAGTCCTTGCCGGGCGGGGCGTCCCGCTCCAGCGTTGCGAGCGCCGGTTCGATGAATTCCAGCCGCCTTGCCGCGACGGCCTTCGCTTTGCTGGCGGCCGGCCTGTCGGACTGCCAGACGCTTGGCTTCTTGCCGTCGGCGGTCTTGCCTTCGCCGACCTCTTCGATGGTCAGGCCGGATTTCACCGATTGCGGCGCCTCCTGCAAAATGTCCTCGCCCGGACGCGCGGCGGCATCGTCGGATTTGATCAGCAACCAGTTGTCACGCTTTTCGCCCGGACGCGGCTTCAGCCGCACCAGATGCCAGGCGCCATGCAATTTGTGGCCATACAGTTCGAAACTGATATGGCCTTTCTTCATCGCCCTTGCCGGGTCGCCATCGGGGACCCAAGTTCCCTCGTCCCAGACAATGACCGAGCCGCCGCCATATTGGTCCTTCGGGATAGTGCCTTCAAACGGCGCATAGTCGATCGGGTGGTCCTCGACGTGCACGGCGAGCCGCTTTTCGTGCGGGTCGAGGCTCGGGCCTCGCGTCACGGCCCAGCTCCACAGCACGCCACCATGCTCGAGACGAAGGTCGTAGTGGAGCCTGGTGGCGGCATGCTTGTGGATGACGAAGATGCCGTCCGCCACGGCTTTCTTGCCGCGCGAAACCTTGCCGGCTGGTTCGGCCGTCTTCTTGAAATTGCGCTTGGCGTGATACTGCTCGAGGCTGGCCATGGGCGGATCCTAAGCAGATTTGCGCCGGGCGGCTTTGGACTTGGCGCCTTTTCCCGGGCGTCCGGTCTTTGCCGGCGCACCGGCTTCCGACGAAAGGCTGTTCTTCAGCGCATCGAAGAGGTTGACGACGTTGGAGGGCCGTGGTTCCGCCTTGGCCTTCGGTGCCTTCTTGCCGGCCTTCTTGGCGCGGACCAGCTCGATCAGGGCATTTTCGTATTTGTCCTCGAATTCGGAAGGATCGAACGCCGCCTGTTTCTCATCGACGATGTGTTCGGCCAGCCTGATCATCTCGGCGTCGGTCTTCACCGTCTTGATGTCGCCGAACACTATCTCGGGCCTGCGAACCGTATCGCCATAGCGCAAGGTCGTCAGCAGCAGACCCTTGCCCAACGGCTCGATGACCACCGGACGTTCGCGGCGATAGAGCACAATGCGGGCTAGCCCCGCCGTCTTCTTGGCGGCCATGGCGTCGCGGATGACGGCGAAGGCCTCTTCCGAGACCTCGTCCGCAGGCGTCACATAATAGGGCGCGTCGAGATAGATCTGCTGGATCGAGGATTTTTCGATGAAACCATCGAGGCTCATCGTGTGCGAGGATTCGATCTGCACGGCTTCGATCTCCTCCTCCTCGATTTGGACGAAGTCGCCGTCGCCGATTTCGTAGCCCTTGATCTCGTCGCCTTCATCGAGCGGCTTGCCGCTTGCCGAATCGACATAGACGCGCTTGACGGTATTGCCGGTCTTGCGGTTGAGCACGCGGAATGAGACTTTCTCCGCCTGAGTGACGACATTGGTCAGTTCGACGGCGCAAGTGACCAGCGAAAGCTTGAGATACCCTCTCCAGGCCGGGCGCGGCGCCATGACAAACTCCCTGCACGACAATGTTGAACCGAGAACGGGCAAAGTCCGTTCCGGTTCCGGCGGCGCAAAAGGCAAGTCCGGGCTTTCAACCCAGCCTTGCCTTGTTCTCGCTCACTGGGCTACTCGGCGGCTTGCAGGTTGACCTTGCTTTCCGCTATCTCGGTAAGCTTGCGGTCGGTTGCCTGCTCCTCCTTGAGGTTGTTGGCCAACACATTGGCGCAGTCGCTGCGGCCCAGTTGCTTGGCCCAGGCAATCAGGGTGCCGTAACGGGTCATCTCATAATGCTCGACCGCCTGGGCGGAGGCGATCAGCGCAGCGTCGAGGACCTCCTTGTCGGCGATGTCGCCGCTGACGTCGTCGGCTTCTTCGAGAATGCCGTCGATGGCTGGGCAGTCGACCTGCTTGGCCTTCACGCCGTGCAGTTCGAACACCTGCTCGACACGCTGGATATGACCCTTGGTCTGAGCGAGATGTTTCTCAAAGCCGGCTTTCAGCTGCGGATCACTCGCCTTGTCGATCATCTTCGGCAGCGATTTCGCGATCTGTTTTTCAGCGTAATAGATGTCGCGCAGCGTGTGCACGAAGAGGTCGTCGAGGGTTTTGATATCCTTCGAAAAGAAACCCATGGCCTTTGCCTTTCCATTGCTCTTGCAGTTTCGGATTTTTTGGCTGCGGCCCACCCGAGCACCACAGCCTGCGGAGCCGGTTCGTCCCGGCACTGGGAAATCAACGTGCGGCTGACGGGCCGGTTCCTGGTTTTCCGGCCGCGTGCACGGAAATTTCGCGGTCCGGCAAAACCTGAAACAAAACCGCGCCTCTGCGACATTCAGGCGAAACATATGTGATGCAAAAGTCACACTGGACGAAATGCCGACGGATTGCATGGAAACACCGCGAATCAGCCGCATTCCAGCCATGAACAAAGGCATTTTCGACCAGAGATTAACATCGCGTTCACCGACTATTCACGCCTGGACGCTATGATCCCCGCAATTCGGAAGGGACATCCGAAGCGGGACAGGGACCGAGTAAAATGAGCTTCTGGAATCAAATCGCCGGCTATGCCGCCGCCATCCGCGAATTCGTCGCTCCGACCTATCGGCCTGAGCGCTATTATATGCGCGGCCCAGGCCCCGCCTGCGCGCGCCGTGGCAACACGCTTGGGATCAGCGTGCACTGATGATGACCACGGAAAGCCGTCACGACAGCCGGATCTGCCGGCCCGACGCCGACAACCGGTCAACGACCTATCGCGCCGAGCGCCCTGCGCTGACCGACAGACGGCGTGCGACAACGCCAAGGCCCTGACATTCCGGGCTTTGATCCAGCCGCCGGCAGGCCTAGTTTCATCTGACACCAGCTGTCAGGCGCCACGTGACCGTCAAGCCGAACCATTCTCCTGAACCGCCGGAATTCGATGCAAGTCGCCCGTTGATCGTGTTCGACGGCGTCTGCGTGTTGTGCTCGGGCTTTGTGCGCATGGTGGTGAAGCTCGACCGCAAGGGCCACTTCCATTTCGTAACGGCGCAGTCACCGTTCGGCGAGGTGCTGTTCAAGAAATACGGGCTGCGGACGGATCGCTACGAGACCAATCTCGTCATCGTCGATGGCGCGGCTTTCACCCGCCTGGACAGTTTCGTTGCCGTCATGGCCGAACTCGGCTGGCCGTGTCGGTCGGCGCGGATCCTGCTGCTGTTGCCGCGCCCGCTTCGCGACTGGCTCTACGGCCGCATCGCAAAGAACCGCTACGCCCTGTTCGGCAAGAAAGACAATTGCGAAATCCCTTCCGCCGAGGTGAGGGCAAGATTGATCGGCTAGATTCGTTGCCGTGGCCGGGAGCGGGCGGGGCATTTTGGGGGAACTGTTGGGGGAACTGCGGATGAAGGTTCTTGTCGTCGGCGGCTATGGCACCTTTGGCGGTCGCACTGTCGAGCTTTTGGAGGGCGAGCCGCATCTGATCCTCTTTGTCGCCGGGCGCTCGCTCGCCAAGGCTGACGCGTATTGCAAGAAGCGCGCCCCGACAGCAGCCCAGCTGGTGCCGGCACTGTTCGACCGTGACGGCGATCTCGCCGCGCAACTCGCTGCATTAGAGCCTGATGTTGTAGTCGACGCGAGCGGTCCGTTCCAGGCCTATGGCGAGGGACGCTATCGCCTGATCGAGGGCTGCATCGCCCGGCGCATCAACTATCTCGATCTAGCCGACGGCTCGGATTTCGTCGCCGGTGTCTCTGCGTTCGACGAGGCGGCGCGAAACGCCGGCGTCTTCGTGCTGTCCGGCGTGTCGAGCTTTCCGGTGCTGACGGCGGCAGTGGTGCGTCGCCTGTCTTCGGACCTGACGCGGGTCGACGGCATTCGCGGCGGCATCGCGCCGTCGCCCTTTGCCGGAGTCGGCGAGAACGTCATTCGGGCTATCGCCGGTTACGCCGGTCAGCCGGTGCGGCTTGTTCGTAATGGCCGTCCCGAACAAGGCCATCCGTTCACAGAGCAATTGCGCTACTCCGTCGCGCCGCCGGGCCGGCTGCCGCTTCGAAACACGCTGTTCTCGCTGGTCGACGTTCCGGACCTGCGCGCTCTGGCCAAGCTTTGGCCGGAGGCGAAGACCATCTGGATGGGGGCCGGGCCGGTTCCCGAGACGCTGCACCGCGCCCTGATCGGCCTCGCCTGGCTTGTACGCGCCGGATTGATCGGTTCGCTTTCGCCACTGGCGCCGCTGATGCATCAGGCAACGAACCGGCTGCGCTGGGGCGAGCATCGCGGCGGCATGTTCGTCGAGGTGGAGGGATCGGACCGGGCGGGCGCCATCGTCAAGCGCTCGTGGCATCTCGTGGCCGAGGGCAATGATGGGCCGCTGATCCCGTCGATGGCGGTCGAAGCGCTGGTCCGCAAAGCGCTGGCCGGACATCAGCCCGCGCCGGGCGCACGGGCGGCGATGCGCGATTTGGAGCTCCGGGATTATGAAGCCCTGTTCGCCGGGCGGACAATCTACACCGGCTTCAGGAACGGGGCGGCGGACGAGGACAAGCCGCTTTATGCCGAGCTGCTCGGTGCCGCCTGGCAAGGCCTTCCCGAGGCAATTCGGTCAATGCATGACCGTACGATCACGGCCGCAGGCCGCGCGCGCGTCGAACGCGGGCGCAATGTTCTTGGCCGGCTAATGGCCTGGACGGTCGGCTTCCCCGGGGCAAGCGAGGACATCCCGGTTCATGTCCGCTTCGACACCGACAAGGACGGCGAGACCTGGACCCGGACATTCGGCAAGCACAGTTTTTCGAGCCTACAGTCCGCAGGCCGGGGTCGATCGCAGCGCTTGCTGTGCGAATGCTTCGGCCCGCTGACCTTCGCGATGGCGCTGGTTGCAGCAGACGGCCGGCTGGCGCTGGTCTTGCGCCGCTGGAGTTTTTTTGGCCTGCCGCTTCCGATGTGGCTCGGTCCACGCTCGACTTCCTACGAAACGGTGAAGGATGGCCGCTTCCGCTTCCATGTCGAGATCTCGCATCCGCTTGCCGGCATGATCGTCCGCTACCGCGGCTGGCTGGAGCCCTCCGGCCCGCACGGCTCCAGCGAGATCGTGCCGCCTGCCAGCTTGGCCAATTCGCGACAGTCCTGCGCCGTGCACAGCGTCCAGCCCTGACCCGTTGCGCCCGAGGCGGCGAGCGCGAGGCGCCGCTGTGGCCCGACCTTGGGCGCATAGACCCACCAGCCGTTTCTCAGCACCGAGCCTTGCGGCGGCTCCATCCCGGCGCCCGATCCCTTGATGCGGGCCTCGACCAACTGCAGGCCGGACGGCAGCACCTTCCAGTCTTCCTGCCACTGGGTCTTCTCCACCGAATGCACCCAGGAGAGCGTGAAGGCAGCGACCGCGAGCGTCACCGTCTTGCCGGCCGCGACGATGCAGAGGCTCATGCTGAATTAGCCAGCGAAGCCTGCCGCGCGCGCCAGCAGTGCCAGCCGATCCAGGCAAGGGACAGCGCCCAGCCCGCCTCGTCGGTGAGCGGCAGCGCCGCAACCAGCAGCACGCCGGCGGCGAAGGCGACGAGGCGTTCCCACCAGGCCATGCGCCGGGCGAGAAATCCGACGGCCGCGGCGCCCCACAGGACGATACCCATGCAGGCTTTGACGACGATATAGGCGACCTCGACGGGATAGCCGAACTGGGCGGCGATCGGGCCGGGGTCCTGCAGCATCAGCGCCGGGGTATAGACCGCCATGAACGGCACAACGAAGCCGGCAATGGCAAGCTTGGTGGCCTGGACGCCGATCTTGAGGCCGCTTTCCTTGGCCATGGGTGCGGCGGCGAAGGCGGCCAGCGCCACAGGCGGGGTGAGATCGGCCATGATGCCGAAATAGAAGACGAACATATGGCTGACCACCAACGGCACGCCGAGCGACAGCAGCGCTGGCCCGGCCAGCGACGAAGTGATGATGTAGTTGGGAATGGTCGGTATGCCCATGCCGAGCACCAGGCAGGTGAGCATGGTCAAAAGCAGCGACAGGAACAGATTGTTCTCGCCGATCGAGATGATCCAGCCGATGAAGGTCGAGGCGATGCCGGTAAGCGTCAACGTACCGATGACGATGCCGACAATGGCGCAGGCAATGCCGACCGGCAGCGCGTTCTTTGCTCCTTCGGCAAGGGAATCCACGCATATGCGCAGCGTCTCGCGCCCGCCCTTGAAGGTGAGGCAGGCGGCGACCAGCACTGCGATGACCAGGCTGAGGATGTTGACGCCGAATTTCATGAAGGAAGCCGCGGCAAGTCCGAGCGCCAGCCAGAAGACGATGCGGAAGGCGAGAGGCCCGATCGATGCTGCCAGCGGCGTGCCGAGGATAAGCACAATGGTCAACGCCAGACCCATGGTGCCGGCGAACACCGGTGTGTAGCCGGCAAACAGCAGGTAGATCAGTGCTGCGAGAGGCAGTACCAGCGGCCAATGTTGTCTCACCGCATCCCACGGATTGGGCAGGTCGGCATTGGCCATGCCGTGCAGGCCGGCCTTGCCGGCTTCCAGGTGCACCTGCCAGAAACAGGCGCCGAAATAGAGCAGCGCCGGAATGATCGCCGCCTTGACCACAGCGGCATAGGGGATGTTCAGGGTCTCGGCCATGATAAAGGCAACCGCTCCCATCACCGGCGGCATGATCTGACCGCCCATCGACGAGGTCGCCTCGACGGCGCCGGCGAAAGCCGAGCGGAAACCGAAGCGCTTCATCAGCGGGATGGTGAACTGGCCGCTGGCCACCACATTGGCGACGCCGGAGCCGGAAATGGTGCCCATCAGCGCCGAGGACAGCACGCAGACTTGCGCCGGGCCGCCGCGCCATGAGCCGACCAGGCCAAGCGCAAAATCGTTGAACAGCGCGATCATGCCGGCGCGCTCAAGAAAGGCGGCGAAAACGACGAAGATGAAGATGTAGGCGGCCGAGACATAGATCGGCGTGCCGTAGATGCCTTCGGTACCGTAGGCGAAGGTGTCGACGAGCTGGGCGAAATCATAGCCGCGATGGATGAACGGCGGTGGCAGATGATTGCCGGCGAATGCGTAGGCGAGAAAGATGAAGGCAATGACGGCAAGCGGCAGCCCCATCAACCGCCGCGCCGCCTCGAAGACCAGCACGACCAGCACCGCGCCGACGATCAGGTCAGGCGTGGTGAGAAAGCCGGAGCGGCGGATGAGGTCGGCATAGAACACCCAATTGTACAGACCGGTGGCGAAACCAAGCAGGCCGAGCGTCCAGAACACTGCTTTCGCCGGGACGCTTTTGGCGCGCAGATTGGCGATTAGGGCAAAGCCGAGCAGCAGCAGGAAGCCGACATGCATGGCGCGTATGACCTGGCTCGGTAGGCTGCCGTAGGCGGCGATGTAGATTTGGAAGATGGAGAAGGCGATGGCGATAAAAAAAGCCGCCTTGCCAGCGATGCCTTCGCCGAAGCCAGGCGGCAATCCTTCGACAGGAGCTTCCGCTGTGGGGGAAAGAACGGTCGGGGTTGCGGTCATTAGCGGGGTTCCTGGCGGGGCGCTCCCCTCCCCGAGGGAGGTGCGAGCGAAGCTAGGCGGGTGGGGTCGGTGCGGCAGTGTACGGCCTCAACCGACCCTACCGGTCCATTCGCCTTCGGCAGCTGTTCACCTTTTCCTCAAGGGGGAGGGATGGCTCCTTACTTCACCAATCCCTTTTCCTTGTAATACCTCTCGGCGCCTGGATGCAGCGGCACTGGCATGCCGTCGAGCGCCTTGGCCGGGTCGATCGCCTTGGCGGCGGCGTGGGCAGCGGTGAGCTGGTCGAGATGCTCGAACAGCAGTTTTGTCATCTGGTAGGCGGTCTCGTCGGAGACATCGGCGCTGGTGATCAGGAAATTGCCGACGGCGGCGGTCGCAACATCCTCGGTCTGGCCCTCGTAGGTGCCCTTGGGGATGACCACGGAAAGATAGGGCGAGCCGATCTTGGCGACGTCCTCCGCCGGCACGGCAACGATGTTTACCGGCAATGAGGCGGCGAGGTCACGGATCGACGCGACCCCAAGGCCAGCCGACTGAAGCGTGGCGTCGAGCTGGCGGTTCTTGATCAGCTCCACCGATTCGGCGAAGGGCAGATATTCGATCCGCCCGAGGTCTTCGTATTTCAGCCCGGCAGCGGCAAATATCGTGCGGGCGTTGAGCTCGGTGCCTGAGGCCGGCGCGCCGACCGAAAGGCTCTTGCCCTTGAGATCGGCGAGCGTCTTGATGCCGGATTCCTTGCTGGCGACGATCTGGATGTAGTTGGGATAGATGGCGGCAATGCCGCGCAGCTTGTCGAGCTTGCCTGGGAAGCCTGCTTCGGTATTGCCTTCGGCGGCCAGCTTGACGGAATCGCCGAGCGCAAAGGCGATCTCGCCCTTGCCCTGCTGAAGCAGGTTGAGGTTTTCGACCGACGCTTTCGTCGCCTGCACCTGAGTACGCGCGCCTTCGATGCCCTTGCCGTAGATTTCCGACAGCGCGACGCCGAGCGGATAGTAGACGCCGGACGTGCCGCCGGTCAGCACGTTGATGAATTCCTGTGCCTTGACCGATACCGCGCCAAGGCCAAGCGACAGCGCCAGCACGCCGGCTGCAACAAATTTCGTCCTGAAATTGAGCATGCGATTTCCTCCCTGAAAATTCGCCGCCGTGCCCTCCTCGGCGGCACGAAGCGAGTTTAGACAGCGGGCGGGAAATGCCAACCCGCAATAGCAGCGACTAGACGAACGACTAAGCAGTGCCGCAACACGTTGGCGCTTGCGCAAGGTCGCATCGCGGCAGAAAGATTTTTCCAGCGCTTGTCGAAATCCGGCAGGGCCGCGCGACATAAGTCCGGCTCGCAACGATGCGGCCTTCGAGAAACGGGAGAAGACCATGCGATACATGCTTTTGATCTATGGAAACGAAGCGGGGATGGCAGCCGCGCCAGCAGATGCGGTGACACAGATGTCGAGCGCGTACGTCGCCTACACCGAAGCGCTGAAGAAATCCGGCGCCTGGCTCGCCGGCGACCGGCTGAAGCCGACGCAATCCGCTACCTCGGTGCGGATGGCCAATGGCAAGACCAACGTGCTCGACGGCCCCTATGCCGACACCAAGGAGCAGCTTGCCGGCTTCTATATGATCGAAGCGGAGGACGTCGACGCCGCCATTGCCTGGGCGGCGCGCTGCCCGGGCGCCAGCACCGGCACGGTAGAGGTGCGGCCGATCTGGGAACTCACCATGTGATGCCGGAATTGCCCGATACTGCGCGGGCGGCGGCGGAAGCGGCCGCCCGGCAAAGCTACGGCAAGCTGGTCGCTTATCTCGCCGCACGCACGCGCGACGTGGCCGCTGCCGAGGACGCATTGGCCGATGCCTTTGCAGCGGCGCTCGAGCGTTGGCCACAGGCGGGCGTGCCCGACAAGCCGGAAGCCTGGCTGCTGGCGGTGGCACGCAAGCGCCGCGTCGACGCGGTCAGACGGCGGCTGACACGCGAGGCGGGCCGCGACCACCTCAGACTGATCGCCGAGGAGATGGAGGCGCGCATGGCCGAGGAAGACCTGCCGGACGAGCGGCTCAGGCTCATGTTTGCCTGCGCCCATCCCGCGATTGAGGCCGGCGTGCGAGCACCGCTGATCCTGCAGACGGTCCTGGGCTTCGACGCAGCGACCATCGCCTCGGCTTTTCTTGTCTCGCCAGCCACGATGAGCCAGCGCCTAGTGCGCGCCAAGACGCGAATTCGCGAGACAGGCATTCCGTTCCGCGTGCCGGAGCGGGCCGAGCTCGGCGAGCGGCTGGGCACCGTTCTGGAAGCGATCTACGCGGCGTTTGCCGAAGGTTGGTCCGACCCGGCCGGCACCGAAACGCGGCGCCGCAATCTCGCGACCGAAGGCATCTGGCTCGGCCGTTTGATCGCCTCGCTGATGCCGGATGAGCCGGAAGCACTCGGCCTGCTGGCGCTGATGCTGTTCGCCGAGGCGCGGCGTGCAGCCCGGCGCAATGCGGCGGGTGACTATGTGCCGCTGGCCGAGCAGGATCTTGCATTGTGGGACGATACCCTGATCGATGAAGCGGAGGCGCTGCTCGGGCGCGCGGCCGCCGAGGGTGTTGTCGGCCGCTACCAGCTCGAGGCCGCCGTGCAATCCGCCCATACGACACGGCGGCTGACCGGTTGTACCGACTGGGTCGCGATCAAGGAGCTCTACGACGCGCTGTCGGTGATTGCCGGCTCGCCGGTGGTGTCGATCAACCGTGCGGTGGCGATTGCCGAGGCCGAAGGTGCTTCAGAAGGATTGGGCGCGCTTGATCAACTCAGCGGCGACAAGCGGCTGTATGACTATCAACCTTACTGGGCCGCCCGCGCGGGCCTGCTGGCCAGACTCGGCAAAGTTCCACAAGCGAGCGAGGCCTATGACCGGGCTATCGGCCTCGAACGAGATCCGGCCGTGCGCCGGTTCCTGCAGGAACGACGGGCAGGGCTCGGCCGCGCGGAAAGACACTGAGACAAGGCGGAGTGCTTAGGCCGGCCACATGTCGTGGGAAGCATTCAGCCTCTTCATCACCCGATGTTCCCGCAAATTGGCCCACAGGCGTTCGATGTTCGGCCAAGCGGTCGGAACCTTCGCGACCTCCGGATGCCAGGCCACCAGCATGACGAGATAGATGTCGGCCAGCGAGAGTTGGTCGCCGGCCAGCCAGCCGCGGCCGTCGAGGGCGGCATCGAGAATGGCGAGGCTGCGATCCATTTCCGAGACCGCCGCCTGTTTGACAGCGTCCACGCCCCGGGGATCGGTCGTGTAGCGATGAGCGTAGAAGAACCGCAGGTCAGCCGAATAGATGACGGAGGACATGAAAAACATCCAGCGCAGGAAGTCGGCGCGGTCAGCCGAACTTGCTGCGGGCGCCAGTCCTGCTTCGGGGTGGCGCTCGGCCAGCAGGATGCAGATCGCCGCCGATTCGGTCATCGAGCGTCCGTCCGGCAAGATCAGGACCGGCACCTGGTTCAAGGGGCTGATATCTAAAAAGGCCTGGTCGGGTCGGCCCTTCGGAACGTCGATCTGGTCGAAAGGCACGCCCGCCAAAGCGAGCGCCGCCTCGACGACAAAGCCGCCGGTATTGGCACGCGTATAGAGCTTGTACATAAAGTCCTCCACCTGCCGGGCAGCGACGATTGATACTGAAGTGACCCGCCGCTCAAGCGAACGACGCCCGCCACAGGTGGTTTTTCAGCGGTCCACGCCGACGCGTGATACTGAGTATTTGATGTCGGAGGGGCATCGCGAAGGATCGCTACTGATCGGTCAAAAACGCTCGTGTCTAAGCGCCCAATCCCTCGAACAGGATCGTCGAGAGATAGCGCTCGGCGAAGGAGGGGATGACGACGACGAGGTTCTTGCCCTTGTTCTCGGGCCGCGAGCCGACGACGATCGCCGCTTGCAGGGCGGCCCCCGACGAGATGCCGACCGGCACGCCTTCGAGCCGAGCGACGAGCCGTGCATTGGCAACCGAATCCTCGTTCGAGACCTTGACGATCTCGTCATAGATCGTCGTGTCGAGGATTTTTGGCGCGAAGCCGGCGCCAATGCCCTGGATCTTGTGCGGGCCTGGCTGGCCGCCCGACAGCACCGGCGAGGCTTCCGGTTCGACGGCGACGACATGCACCGAGGGCTTACGCTTCTTCAGCACCTGGCCGACGCCGGTGATGGTGCCGCCGGTCCCGATGCCGGCAACGAAGATATCGACTTCGCCATGGGTGTCGTTCCAGATTTCCTCGGCCGTGGTGCGGCGATGGATTTCCGGATTGGCCGGGTTTTCGAATTGCTGCGGAATGACAGCGTCGGGCAGCGTTGCCGCCAGCTCGTCCGCCTTGGCGATGGCGCCCTTCATGCCTTTCGGGCCTTCGGTCAGCACCAGTTCGGCACCGAGCAGAGCCAGCATCTTGCGGCGTTCGACGGACATGGTTTCCGGCATGGTCAGGATCAGCTTGTAGCCCTTGGCAGCGGCGGCAAAGGCGAGTGCGATGCCGGTATTGCCCGAGGTCGGCTCGATGAGGGTGGTCTTGCCGGGCGTAATCCTGCCCGAAGCCTCCAATGCCTCGATCATCGACACGCCGATGCGGTCCTTGACCGAGGCGATCGGGTTGAAGAATTCGAGCTTGGCCAGCAGATTGGCGACGACACCCTTCTCCCTGGCGAATTTATCAAGCCGCACCAGCGGCGTGTCACCGATTGTCTCGGTGATCGAATTGTAGATGCGGCCGCGGCCGGGCACGTGTGTGGGGGTGGCGGGCTTGTTCATTGATTTCCTCCCAGAGGTAAAGCGGCAAGAGTCGCGCGGGCATAGGATAGAGCCATCCACCGCGCAAGATAGGCTGTCGATCGAAAAATATCCGAGTGAAGTTCGTGCTGAGTACCCCCGCCTTTGCAAGGCGTGGCAATCCTTGGGCGGATTGGCGAAAGAGATCTATTGGCGGGCGGCAATTGCCGCCGCCGCGCCGACCATAAAGCCGGCGGCGGTGCGGTTGAGTGCCCTCAGCGCCCGCGGCGACTTCAGGAACCAGCGCGCCTTGGCCGCCAGCGCCAGATAGGGCACCAGCACGACGAGCAGGACGACGATGGTGAGCGCGACGAGGATGCCGTAATCGGCCAGCGTGATCGTCTTCAGATCGACGATGGTCGGGGTGATGGCAAGATAGAAGATCATCGTCTTCGGATTGCCGAGCGTGACGGCAAGGCCGGCTACAAAGCTGGATGCCAAGCCGCCCTTGCCTTTCTTCGCCTCCACCGTTTCGGGCGTGATGCCGCTCGTCCAGAAACGCCAGCCAAGAAAGGCGAGGTAGGCGACGCCCAGCCATTTGATGGCCAGGAAGACCATGCCGAAAGTCTGTGCGACGAAAGCCAGGCCGAGCACCACGGCAGTGAGATAGGTCAGGTCGCCGAGCATCAGCCCGAACGACATGGCCAGCGACGAGTGGAAGCCGGAACCCAGAGCACGCGCAACAAGCGCGGTGACGCCTGGGCCGGGGATGGCCGCGGCGATGCCGAGGGCAGCACTATAGGCGAGGAACCCGGTGAGTGTCACGATTGGCGCTTGTCGCACAATGTTGAAGTTGGGTGAATTCCCTCGGGCCGGATTCGATTGCGCCAGCGCAGCAGGCGACACCGCCGTTCAGGAGCGGCCGTCTTCGTAGGTAACGCGCCAGATGGTGCCGTTACCGTCCTCTGTGACGATCAGGGAGCCATCCTTGGCCATCGCGACACCGACCGGGCGGCCCCAGACGGCGTCGTTCGAGATGACGAAGCCGGTCATGAAGTCCTCATATTCGCCTGTCGGCTTGCCATCCCTGAATTTGAGCCTCACCACCTTGTAGCCGGTCCTAGCGTCACGGTTCCACGAACCATGCATGGCGACGAAGGCGTCACCCTGATAATCCGCCGGGAAGTTCTTGCCGTCGTAGAAGGCTATATTCATCGGCGCCGAATGCGCCTGCATCAATACATCGGGGACAGTGGCCTTGCCGGCGAGGTCTGGCCGCTCGCCCTGATGGCGCGGATCCTCGTTATTGCCGATGTAGTACCAAGGCCAACCATAGAATCCGCCGTCCTTGACCACCGTTGCAAATTCGAACGGCACATTGTCGCCGAGTTCGTCGCGCTCATTGACGACGCACCACAATGCGCCGGTGGCGGGCTGCACGGTCATGCCCGTACAGTTGCGCAGGCCAGTGGCGACAGTTCGGGGATTTTTCCCATCCGGGTCAAAGGCGAGCACATCGGCACGGCCGTCCTCGGAGCCCCAGGCCGCCCCGAGCGGCTTTGATTTGGCCCAGGCGTCGAGACCGCTATCCGGCTCCTTGCCTATATCCTCGGCTACATTCGAGGCGGAGCCAACCGACAAATAAAGCGTTTTGCCGTCCTGCGAGAAGGCGATGTCGCGGGTCGTGTGACCACCCGACGGGATTTGGGCGACAATGGTTTCTGGTTTACCGGATGTCTTCAGGTCGCCATCGCGATAGGGGAAGCGGACGATGCTGTCGCTGTTCGCGACATAAACCCATTGCGGTTTGTCTCCTGGCGGATAGAAGGCGATGCCGTAGGGATAATTGAGCCCCTTGGCGAAGATCGCTTTCTCGATGGGCCTGGCGCTGCCCTCGGCGAGACGATAGACGCGTATTTGGTCGGCATGGCTGTTGGCAACAAACAGGTCGCCATTCGGAGCGACGCGCACGACACGTGGATTGACGATGCCGGATGCGATCATTTCAGCCGAAAAGCCCGACGGCAATTCTGGCTTGGCGCTTTCGGGCCGTTCCGCCACGCCGGCGCCGTTCGAAGCGGATTGGGCGGGGTCGGCTGCCGGCATGTCTCGCGGCCCAATCAGGCGTCGGACGCCAGGCCTGTCGGCGTGCCAATCGCCAAACGCGGCTTCGCCTTTGAGCACATTCTGGTCCGCCTGCTGGGCGGCTGCCGGTGTCGCAACAAGGAGGGCAGCGGCCAAGGCCGCAAAGCCGCCAGGTCGGATCATCAACGTCCTCCGGGATTCGCCTCGAACAGGGGCAAACGGCATCAGGCATTGATCGTTCCAAGCGGCCGTCCAGCACACGAGGATTTGAAGCCGAACCCGTTCAGTTGCCAGAGGCGTAAAAGTCGTCGTCGAGGCGCTTTTCCAGCGCGACCAGATCGGCCGGCAGCGGTAAACCCATCGCCCGCATCTCTTGCAGCTTCTCGCGCAACTGCTCTTGTACCTCGTGCTGATCCTCTGGCTGGTTGATCATTTCTTCGAGCAGCAGACTGATCTGGGCCTTGAACGATTCCAGCGCCATTCTTTTCTCCTCCTTGCGGCAGGCCCGCGGCGGCTCCTAGCTCAGCATGCGCGAAATCAGCTGCGCCGTATAGTCGACCATCGGTACTATGCGCGCATAATTCAGCCGCGTCGGCCCGATGACGCCGAGCGCACCGACGACACGCGCGTCCTTGTCGCGATAGGGTGCCACCACCAGCGAGGAGCCAGACAGCGAAAACAGCTTGTTTTCCGAACCGATGAATATGCGCACGCCTGGGCCTGCCTCGGCGAGGTCGAGAAGCTGGATCAGCCCATCCTGCGTCTCCAGATCCTCAAACAGATGCCGCAGCAATTCTATGTCGGCCTGGGCAGTGACGTTTTCCAGGAGATTGGCGCGACCGCGCACGATAAGCCGCCCAGGCACGCCGCTTTCAGCGCCTGCCCAGACCGCCAGGCCCTTCTCGACCAGATCCTGCGACAGCGTGTCGAGGGCCGCCCTGGTCTCTTCCTTGATGCGGGCGATCTCGACCCGCGCCTCGGCCAGGGTGCGACCGCGGATATGGGCGTTGAGGAAGTTAGAGGCTTCGTGCAATTGCGAGATGGTGATGCCGGCGGGCAGATCGATGACGCGATTTTCGACGTCGCCGTTCTGCGAGACCAGCACGGCCAGCGCCTTGGTCGGCTCGAGCTGGATGAATTCGATGTGCTTAAGCGCCGCCTCATTCTTGGCGGCGAGCACGAGGCCGGCGCCGCGCGACATGCCGGACAGCATCTGGCTGGCCTCGGTCAGCATATGCTCCAGCGTCGCGCCCGAGCCGGAGGCGCGCACCTGGGCCTCGATGGTGCGGCGCTCCTCGTCGGAGAGGTCACCAAGTTCCATGAAAGCATCGACGAAGAAGCGCAGGCCTGCCTGGGTCGGCAGCCGGCCAGCCGAAATGTGCGGCGCATAGATCAGGCCGAGATGCTCAAGGTCGCTCATCACGTTGCGGATGGTGGCCGGCGACAGCGACGACGGCAGGATGCGCGACAGGCTGCGCGAACCGACCGGCTCGCCATCCCTCAAATAGGAATCGACGATGCGCCGGAAGATGTCGCGCGAACGCATGTCGAGCGATTGAAGCGCGGGCGATTGCAGCGCGTGCGAGGGGAGCACGTGCGACTGCAAACCGGGATCGACTGCCTTTGTCATTTCGAGCCAAAACCTCCGCCCCGAAGATATAGACTTCCGCGGTGTCGGCGCAACCGGTCCATTTTCCTTTGCGCCTCACGCCCCGTGCGGCTACAAGCCGGCCAAGATTCCCCGGCCAAGACTCCGAAGAAAGAAGCCTGAATGCGCCCTTCCAAACGCCAATTCGACGAAATGCGCCCCATCTCCTTCGAGCGCGGCGTCTCCAAGCATGCGGAAGGCTCGTGCCTGGTGAAGTTCGGCGACACGCATGTGCTGTGTACGGCCAGCCTGGAGGAAAAGGTGCCGGGCTGGATGCGCAACTCCGGCAAGGGCTGGGTGACGGCGGAATACGGCATGCTGCCGCGTTCGACCGGCGAGCGCATGCGCCGCGAGGCTTCGTCCGGCAAACAAGGCGGCCGCACGCTGGAAATCCAGCGGCTGATCGGCCGCTCCCTGCGCGCCGTGGTCAATCTGCAGGCGCTCGGCGAGCAGCAGATCACCGTCGACTGCGACGTGATCCAGGCCGACGGCGGCACGCGCACCGCTTCGATCACCGGCGGCTGGGTGGCGCTCTACGACTGCCTGCGCTGGATGGAAGCCCGCCAGATGGCGAGCCTGAGCAAGGTGCTGAAGGATCACGTTGCGGCAATCTCCTGCGGAATCCATGATGGCCAGCCGGTCATCGACCTCGACTACATCGAGGATTCCTCGGCCGGCACCGACGCCAATTTCGTCATGACCGGCAAGGGCGGCATCGTCGAGATCCAAGGCACGGCCGAGGGCGAGCCGTTCTCGGAAGAGCAGTTCGCGGCGCTGATGGGGCTCGCCAAGAAAGGCATTCAGCGCCTGGTCAGCTTGCAGCAAATGGCGGTGGCTTAGCTGCGGTCCAATATTGATGAGATTGGCGATCCTGTGACTCCTTCCGCAATCCTGGAATCAGCACTCTACGTGACCGACCTTGCTGCCGCGGAACGGTTCTATTCGGGCGTGCTCGGGCTCGATCTGCTCGGTAAGGTCGATGGCAGGCATCTCTTCTTCCGCTGCGGCGACGGCGTGCTGCTTATCTTCAATGCCGAGGCCACCAAAGTGCCGCCGCGGGCCGACGCCAAGCTGCCCGTGCCGCCGCATGGCGCGGTCGGCCAGGGCCATCTTTGCTTCGCCGCAAGCGCGGATGAAATCCCACGCTGGAAAGCGCATCTTGAGGCGAAGAAAATCGCCATCGAAAGCGAGTTCGAGTGGCCGCAAGGCGGCCGCTCGATCTATATTCGCGATCCCTCCGGCAATTCGATCGAATTCGCCGAGCCACGAATTTGGGGCATCTGATGCATTCGCCAACTATTCATTCGCTTGATGGGCATAAGATCATCGTCGCAAGCCACAACGCCGGCAAATTGCGAGAATTCGCCGATCTGATGGCGCCATTCGGCATTGAAGCGAAGTCCGCAAAGGAATACGGCCTGCCGGAACCGGACGAGACCGGCACCACTTTCGAGGAGAACGCCCTCATAAAAGCCTTGGCCGCCGCCAAGGCCACTGGATTGCCGGCGCTGTCGGACGATTCCGGCCTGTGTGTCGATGCGCTCGACGGCGCACCCGGCGTCTACACCGCCAACTGGGCTGAGACGCCGGACGGCTCCCGCGACTTCGGCATGGCCATGCAGCGCACGGAAGTGGCCTTGCAAGAAGTTGGCGCGATCACGCCTGCCCAGCGCAAGGGCCGCTTTGTCGCGGTCATCTGCCTGGCCTTCCCCGATGGCCAGGCGGAATATTTTCGCGGTGAGGTCGAGGGCACGCTGGTATGGCCGCCGCGCGGCGAGCTCGGCTTCGGCTACGATCCGGTGTTCTTGCCCGATGGGTTCGAGAAGACCTTCGGCGAGATGAGCGCGAAGGACAAGCATGGCTGGAAGCCCGGCCAGCCAACCGCATTGTCGCACCGTGCCCGCGCCTTCCAGAAATTCGCGCAAGCCCGATTGGCCGCCGTATGACCATGCTGCTCGACCGCAGGCCTGGTTTCGGCGTCTACGTCCACTGGCCGTTCTGCGCGGCCAAATGCCCGTATTGCGACTTCAACAGCCATGTCCGCCACCAGCCGGTCGACCAGGAGCGTTTTGCCCGCGCCTTCGAGGCCGAGCTGGCGACGATGCGCGGCCGCACCGGGCCGCGCGAGGTGACCAGTATCTTTCTTGGCGGCGGCACGCCATCGCTGATGAAACCGCAGACCGTGGCGGCGGTGCTGGATGCAGTGGCGAAGAACTGGACGGTGCCTGATGGCATCGAGGTGACACTGGAGGCCAATCCCTCCTCCGTCGAGGCCGAGCGCTTTCGCGGCTATCGCGCGGCCGGCGTCAACCGGGTATCGCTTGGCGTGCAGGCGCTGCACGACAAGGATCTGCGCTTCCTCGGCCGTTTGCACAATGTCGATGAGGCCCTGCATGCGATCGGCCTGGCGCGCGAGATATTCCCACGGCTGTCGTTCGACCTGATCTACGCGCGGCCCGGTCAGACGCCGGAAGCGTGGCAGGCGGAGCTCGAGCAGGCGATCGGCCACGCCGCAGACCATCTGTCGCTCTATCAGCTGACCATCGAGGAAGGCACGCCGTTCCATGCGCTGCATGCGGCAAGCAAGTTCATCATTCCAGACAATGAGCTTGCCGCCGATCTCTACGCGTTGACACAGGAGATCACCGCCGCGCGCGGACTGCCGGCCTACGAGATTTCCAACCATGCCAGGCCCGGCGCCGAAAGCCGGCACAATCTCACCTACTGGCGTTATGGCGAATATGTCGGCGTCGGTCCCGGCGCGCATGGCCGGTTCGTCGAAAATGGCCGGCGCGTGGTGACGATCGCCGAGAAAATGCCGGAGACTTGGGCCAATCTGGTCGAGGCCAAGGGCCATGGCGTTACCGGCGGCGAGATCCTGACGCGGTCGGAAGAGGCCGACGAGTTCCTGCTGATGGGGCTGAGGCTGGCGGAAGGCATCGACCTTTCCCGCTACGAGGCATTTTCAGGGCGCGGCCTGTCGACGGCACGGCTGTCGGTACTGCAGGACGAAGGCCTGGTGGCGCCGATCGGCAATGCGCGCCTGCGCGCCACGCCGGCCGGCATGATCGTGCTCGATGCGGTCGTGGCGGACTTGGCCAGATAGCACGTTGAAGAACGTTCTCTTCATCTGCAGCCAGGATCGCTTGCGCAGCCCGACGGCGGAGCAGGTGTTTTCCAAGCGGCGGGACATCCAGGTCGCTTCGGCCGGCACTAATCACGATGCCGACATTCCGTTGACGCATGAACTCGTCGCCTGGGCCGACATCATCTTCGTGATGGAAAAAATGCACCGCGCCAAACTGCAGCAGAAATTCAAGACAAGCCTGAAAAAGGCTCGAGTAATCTGCCTCGATATTCCCGACGACTATGCATTCATGGACCCGGCTCTGGTGGGCCTGCTGGAGGCGCGTGTCTCGAAGTATCTGGGTTGAATCATACATCGCGGAGCATGCGCAACCGCGCTTTCGAGAGCTGTCTCGACCAATCGCGAAGGTCTGCGGTGATCAAGCCTCGTGCTTGTGGCGGTGTTTGGCGCGATCTTTTTCGCTGGTCTCTCCGGAACGGGCCGGCTTGATCTCGCTTTTGTCGCGTGAGGCGTGGTGCTGGTCGTCTGCGGAATGTGACGCTGCGCCATCGCGGGCGCTTTTTGTTTCGAGGCGGGTGATGAAAATGTCGAAGCGATTGGGCATCGTCCGGTCAGTGCTCCATCGTGCGGTCGGTTTCGTTTGCGGGCTTGCTCTCTGCCGATCGCTGGCGTGCAAGCGGGTTCTTGGCTCTGCCATCTGCGGCTTCGGCAGGCAGGTTCTTGTCGCATGGCGCGGCGAAGCGTTTGCGGCCGGCATAGTAGGGTTCGAAAACGTCCTGTATCGTCAGGCTGTTCATCCTGCTCCTCCCGAGATCAGGTGTAAAATTCGCCGGCAACGGTTTCGTTCCCTACTATGGCGAAGGCATGGCGGCTGGTCCACGTCGGTATCCCTTTTGGAACCAGGGCCTTTGCAACCCAGGCTTTTGCAACCAAGCGTGAGCCGTGCCAAACAGGGTCGAACGGAGTTGTGCAGGTGACCGGCGAATCGGCCAAACGCAGTTATGTGGTCGGGCAGACCGAAATCGCCGCCCGGCCGCTCGAGCCGGCGCTCTACCTGGTGGCGACGCCTATCGGCAATCTCGCCGACATCACGTTGCGCGCGCTGGAAACGCTCGCCGCCGCCGATATCGTCGCTTGCGAGGACACACGTGTCAGCCGCGTGCTGCTCGACCGCTACGGCATCCGCCGCCGCACCACCGCCTACCACGAGCACAATGCCGGCGAGGCCGGACCGAAGCTGATCGCGGCGCTGCTGGCCGGCCAAAGCGTAGCGCTGAGCTCGGATGCCGGCACGCCGCTCATCTCCGACCCCGGCTACCGGCTGGTCGGTGAGGCGCTGGAACGCGGCATTCGTGTCGTGCCGATCCCCGGCCCATCAGCGGCACTTGCGGCTTTGACGGCATCCGGCCTGCCCTCGGACGCGTTTCTGTTTGCCGGCTTCCTGCCGGTGAAGACCGGGCAGCGGCTGACGCGGCTGGAAGCGCTGAAGGCGATGCCGGCAACGTTGATCTTCTTCGAATCGCCGCGCCGGCTGGCCGAGACGCTCAGTGCCATGGTCGAGGTGCTGGGCGGTGCCCGCAAGGCGGCGATCGGCCGCGAGCTGACCAAGACCTTCGAGGAAATGCGGACCGGCACCTTGCAGTCGCTTGCCAGCCACTACGCGGCAGCCGACACGCCGAAAGGCGAAATCGTCATCTGCGTCGGTCCGGCCGATGCGGTCGCTGATGAACCGGCCGACATCGACCGGCTGCTGCTTTCGCTCGCCGCCGAGATGCCGGCCTCCAAGGCAGCGGCGGAAGCCGCCAAGATGACGGGTGGCCAGAAGCAGGCGCTCTATCGTCGGCTGCTCGACCTCAAGAATGCCGGAAGAGACGGGGCCGGCGGAGACGGCGATGGCTGAACGGCCGAGCGCCAGCCGGCAAAAGGCCTACCGGCGCGGCCATCACGGCGAATGGCTGGCGGCGGCGGCGCTGATGCTGAAAGGCTACCGAATTCTTGCCCGCCGCCACCGCACCAGGTTCGGCGAGATCGACCTGATCGCGCGGCGTGGCGATCTGGTGCTGATCGTCGAGGTCAAGGCGCGCCGCACGCTGATGGAGGCAATGGAAGCCGTCGGTCGCGAATCGGAGCACCGCATCGAAGGCGCCGCCGATTTCTGGCTGTCGCGCCAATCCGACTACGGAAAATTATCGGTGCGCTTCGACATGGTGGCGGTGCTGCCGTGGCGCTGGCCGGTGCATGTCGAGAATGTGTTTTACGGGCGAAACTAGGCCATTCTCGAAGTGGGGCCATTTTGCTGCGCCTGCGGTTCAGATCATGGTTTGCCGATCTGTCAAGCATCCGCCCAGCGCTGACTGGAACAAAAGCGTTCCTGCGTTGTTCCTCAATCGTCCTGATGTTCGACGGGCTGGTTCAAATGCCGGCCAGGGCAGTCCTCGTGGCAGCTATGCGAGGACAAAGGGATGGCGAGGCAAATGGATCCCGACGATCTCAACCCGGAACGGATCGTCACCGTGTTCGGCGGAACTGGTTTTCTCGGGCGCAGGATTGTGAAGCGGCTCCTGGAAAGAGGTTTCACGGTGCGCGCCGCATCTCGCCATCCGGCTCGCGTGCCCCTGGTCTTTTCCTCGATTACAAGGATGCCCGAAGCAGTCGAGGCGGATATTTTGGATGCGTCCTCGATCGGGTCGGCCATCACCGGATCACAGGCGGTCGTGAATGCTGTCAGTCTTTACGTCGAGCACGGCGTCCAGACCTTTGAACGCGTGCATGTGAAAGCCGCGGCCGATCTCGCTGCCGCGTCGCGCGACCGCGCGATCGACCAGTTCGTCCAGATTTCAGGGATCGGCTCCGATCCTCAATCGGATTCGAATTACATAAGGGCGCGTGGGCGCGGAGAAGGTGCCGTGGAAAGTGCATTTCCCGGCGCTTTCATTGTGCGTCCCGCCGTCATGACAGGACCTGACGACGCTTTCCTCACGACCATTGTGAGGATGATACGCCTCCTGCCGGTCTATCCGCTGTTCGGCGATGGTGGCACACGGCTTCAGCCGGTCTATGTGGCAGACGTCGCAGAAGCAGTGAGCCGGCTGATCGACGGGCGAACCCAGGGTTCATCCATATTCGAATTCGGTGGCCCGCGTATCTATACCTATAAGGAACTGCTTCGGGAGATCGCCCGACAGCTCGATACGCACGTCAAGCTGATGCCGGTGCCGTTTGCGGTATGGAACGCCTTGGCTGGCGTCGCGGAACTCCTCCCGGCTGCTGCCCCCATAACGCGCAACCAGATCGATCTTATGCGTCAGGACAATGTGGCAGCAATCGACGCGCCTGGCCTGAAGGAACTCGACATCGAGCCGCGGGATATTGACGAGGTGATCCGCGTGATCGAACAGCGCCGTCGCGTAGGCTCGCTCTCGTCTCCGGCTTAGGACGGCCCCCTGATCCTGGCGGGAACCTATCGCCGCGCGACAGGTTGGTCGAGCTTGAAGCCAGTGAAAGAAGGAAAAGAACTATGGCCAGATGCGATCAATGCGGGAATGACTACGACAAGGCTTTCAACGTGACGATGGCCGACGAGACCTACACGTTCGACAGCTTCGAATGCGCGGTCCAGAAACTTGCTCCGACGTGTCCGCATTGCGGATGCCGGATCATCGGACATGGCGTCGAACAGGATGACATCATCTACTGCTGCGCACATTGCGCCGCGGAGGAAGGCGCGAGCGCGCTGACCGATCGTGCGCCTTGACGCACCTCCTTTGGCGTCTCCAGGTCGACCATTCCGAACGACTGCGCCGGCTCATCCCATATGGCCAGTGCTGTCAGCACGACGACGACCAGCCGAGGTCAAGGCCGCCGCACGCTGATGGAGGCAATGGATGCAGTCGGCCGCGAATCGGAGCCCCGTATCGAAGGTGCCCGCGATTTCTGGCTGTCGCACCAATGGACTACGGAAAATTGTCGGTGCGCTTCGACAAAAGGCAGCGTGCGTCGTCTTGATCGCGCCAGAGCTGTCATGTTCTTGCACGTTCAAGAACCCGCGTTCGACGGCTCGTTTAGACGCCGTTCCGTGGCAAGTCGGCTCCCGCTTGGACAAGTCGCTCCACGACAGCGGCCGCCTCCTCTGGAATGGCCGGTATGGTGCCCGACTTCCGCGTCGATCCGAAATCGAGGCCGGCGAAAAAGAGACCTGGAATAGCGCTGACGCCGTCCTCGTGGACGGGCTGGCCGGCTGCATCGAGCGCGCCGGGGAGCCGGACCCATGAGAAATCGCCGGTGAAGCCCGTGCACCAGATCACTGATCTGATGCCGCTTGCCATCCAGTCGAGGGAGCGGATCGGAGGATCGGGCAAGCGCGGGTCAACCGTCTCGGCCGGATCATCCTCGGCCAGTGGCGCATCGAGGCCGGCGCGCTCAATGTACCCGTCGACCAGGCGCTTGGCATTCGCGGAGACTTCGTCGGCAAATCGCATATGGTCGTCGAGCTCGTCGCCGAAGACGAGGTTGCCGTTCTCCACACCCCTGAAGCGGCCGAGCAGCACCACGCCCTGCGCGCTCAGCGATTGCAGGCTGATCGTATGGGTCGCGCCGACCAGCGCGCGGGCCTGCAGCTTGCCGGAGGGGAGGACGAGTTCCTTGCGCGGAACGTCGAGAAAACCGGACAGCGTCAGCCATTTAAGTATGTTGCCCCCGCGGTAGCGCCGCACCCAACGGCCGTTGCGGCTGGTCGCCAAAAAGACCACACGTCCTGCCAACGCCAGATCCTCGGCGATCTGGCCGCCCGACTGGCCGCTGCCGACCACCAGCACCGCGCCACTCTCGAACTCGGCCGGGTTGCGATAAGCCGAGGAATCGACTTGGCCAATTGCGGTTGGCAAATCCGCCGACCCTGCTGGCCGGACCTGCCGATTCTGGTCGCCGGTGGCGATCACCACGTTGCGCGCCAGAAATGCCCCGTCCGTCGTGGTGATGCGAAAGATCCCGTCGTCTCTCGTCAGCTCTTGCACCGGAGTTTGGGTGCTTACCGGCAGGCGGTGCCGGTCGGCATAGCCTTCGAGATACGCGACAAATTCGTGGTGGCTTATCGCGCCCCACGGCTCGGGCCCCTCGTAGGAATCACCGGGTAAGATGGAGCGAATGGTCGGCGAATTCAGTCGAAACGAGTTCCACCGCTGCGTTCGCCACGTCTCGCCGATCCGGCCTCGATCGAGCACACGGTGGTCGCGGTCCTGCCGTTTCAAGAAGTAACTGACGCCGAGTCCCGCCGGACCGGCGCCAATAACGAGGGCGTCAAGAACTTCGCTCATGCATTCCCCCTGCCAACCATACGTCCACAAGATCGTATGGCTCGGCTTCGGGCAAGAATAGAGTTCCGGCTGGGATTGCGCTATCCGCGCCGGCTCACCCCCAGATTGCCAGCCCCGCCAGCCCGACGATGCCGACGACCAGCCGCCACCAGCCGAACAGCGCGTAGCCATGGCGCGAGACGTAGTCGAGCAGGAAGCGCACGACGATTAGCGCGGTGACGAAGGCGGCAACGAAGCCGACGGCGATGATGGGCAAGTCGGCGCTGCTTAGCACATTGCGGTTCTTGAACAGGTCGAAGGCGAAGGCGCCGACCATCGTCGGGATGGCAAGGAAGAAGGAGAACTCCGCCGCCGCCCGCTTGTCGACGCCGAGCAGCAGCGCGCCGACGATGGTCGAGCCCGAGCGTGACGTGCCGGGGATTAGCGACAAGCACTGAAACAGCCCGATCTGCAGATAAAGTCTGGTCGGAAACCGCTCGACATCGTGGTAATACGGCTTCGGCTTCATGCGATCGACCAGCAGCAGGATGACACCGCCGATGATCAGCATGATGCAGATCAGCCGCGGCGATTCGAACAGCACCGTCTTGATGAAATCATGCGCCAGTGCGCCGATAATGGCCGCCGGCAGGAATGCGATGAGAATGCCAAGGACGAAATGCCGCGTCAGCCGATCGTAGGGCAGCTCGAGCAGCATCTTCCAGAGACGGCGGAAATAGACGCTGAGGATCGCCAATATGGCGCCGAGCTGGATCAGGATTTCGAAGGCCTTTCCGGTCGAATGAAAACCGAGGAAATGGCCGGCGAGCAGGATATGACCGGTCGAAGACACCGGAATAAACTCGGTCAGGCCCTCGAGCAGGCCGAGCAGCAGCGCTTCGACGACGGTCTGGCTTTCCATGGCAACCTCGGCGTTGGAGTGAGGGCTTGAGAAAAGGGCTTGCTTGTCATGGCGCGGAACTCCCCCTATAGGTCGCAGCACCCTGACAGCCCGCTGAATCGGGCGGCCAAGACTTACCGGCGCAGCCGGCGATTTGCCAGTGCGCTCTATTATCGCGGGACCATGCTGACGCTTTTCCACCATCCGATGTTCGCCAGCTGCCGCTTCGTTCGCCTCGCCTTTGGCGAGTATGGCGAGGAACTGGCGCTGATCGAAGAGAAGCCGTGGACGCGGCGCAAGGAGTTCCTGGCGTTGAACCCGGCCGGCACGCTGCCGATCCTGCTCGCCGAAGGCGACGTGCCGATCGTCGGCGCAGTGGTCATTGCCGAATATCTCGACGAGACGCGCGGCGTACTCAAGCGCGACAAGCGGCTGTTCGCCGAGGATCCGATGGAGCGCGCCGAAATCCGCCGGCTGACCGACTGGTACCTCAACAAGGCGGAAAGCGAGGTTACCCGGCATCTGGTGCGCGAACGCGTTCTGAAGCCGGTCATGCCGGAAACGGCAGGCGGCGGATCGCCCGATTCGGCGGCGATCCGCGCCGCCCGCGCCAATATCCGCCAGCACATGAAATACACCAACTGGCTGGCCGGCACCCGTCATTGGCTGGCCGGCAACAAGGTCACCTATGCCGATCTCGCGGCGGCGGCAGCACTGTCGGTGCTCGACTATCTCGGCGAGATCGACTGGCGCGAACACAGCGCCGCGCGCGAATGGTATACAAGGGTGAAATCACGGCCTTCGTTCCGGCCGCTTCTGTCCGACCGGGTGCGCGGCCTGTCGCCGGTGTCACATTATGCGGACCTCGATTTCTGATACGGCAAAGCTGCGCGCGCTGATCGACCGCGAGGCGCGGAATGCCGGCTTCGACGCCGTTGCCGTCACCACGCCCGATGCGATTCCGCAGGCGCCGGAACGGCTGGCCGAATTCGTTGCCGACGGCTTTCACGGCTCGATGGGCTGGATTGCCGAAACGCTCGAGCGGCGAGGCAAACCGACGACGCTTTGGCCAGAGGTCCGCTCGATCATCGTGCTGGCGATGAATTACGGCCCCGACCACGACCCACGCGACATCCTGGCAAAGCGCGACCGCGGCGCGATCTCGGCCTATGCGCAGAACCGCGACTATCATGACGTGATGAAAGGCCGGCTGAAGGAGATCGCCGGCAAGATCGTGGCGCGCGCCGGCGGGGACGTGAAAGTGTTTGTCGACACCGCGCCGGTGATGGAAAAGCCGCTGGCCGAGGCGGCCGGCCTCGGCTGGCAAGGCAAGCACACCAACCTGGTCAGCCGAACGCATGGCTCCTGGCTGTTCCTCGGCACCATCTTCACGACGGCCGAACTGGTGCCGGACGCGCCTGAGGACGACCATTGCGGCTCCTGCCGCGCCTGTCTCGACGTTTGCCCGACGGACGCCTTTCCGGCGCCTTACCGGCTCGATGCGCGGCGCTGCATTTCATACCTCACCATCGAGAACAAAGGACCGATCCCGCATGAGTTCCGGGAAAGGATCGGCAATCGTATCTATGGCTGCGACGACTGCCTGGCCGCGTGCCCGTGGAACAAGTTCGCCCAAGCCGCTTCGGAGGCAAAGCTTGCCGCCCGCGCGGACTTGCGCGAACCGCCGATCGCCGAGCTGCTGCGCCTCGACGACGCTGCCTTCCGCGTGCTTTTTTCGGGCTCGCCGATCAAGCGCATCGGCCGCGCCCGTTTTATCCGCAACGTGCTGATAGCGGCCGGCAATTCCCAGGACTTGTCGCTGGCCGGCGCCGTTCGCGCGCTGCTCGACGACGCCTCGCCCCTGGTTCGCGGAGCTGCGGTATGGGCGCTGTCGCGGCTGGTGCCGGGTCGGGAGTTTGCCGAACGTGCCGCAGCCGCTTTGCAAGCAGAAGATGACGAGGCGGTGAGAGGCGAATGGCTTCTGGCCCTGCCAAAGCCGATCGAGGCACATACGTGACCAAACAGCAGATTTTCATCTTCGGCGCCGGTTATTCGGGCAAGGCCTTTGCCCGCGCCAACAAGGATGCCGACACAGCGATCTTCGGTACAACACGGTCGCTGGAAAAATTCGCGGCGCTGCGGCAAGCCGGTATCGTGCCGCTGCGTTTCGATGGCACGCTGACCTCCGAAATCGGCGATGCGCTTGGGAAGACAACCCATCTCGTCGTCTCGATCGCGCCGGACGAGGCCGGCGACCCGGTGCTGGGTGCGGCTCGCGAGGTGGTCACGGCCAACATGCCGGAGCTCGAATGGATCGCCTATCTCTCGACCGTCGGCGTCTATGGCGATCATGGCGGAAATTGGGTGGATGAGGCCGCCGAATGCCGGCCAGTATCGAAGCGATCAGCGATGAGGGTTGCCGCCGAGCAGGACTGGCTGAAACTGGGCCACGACACCGGCCGGCCGGTGGCGATCCTGCGGCTTTCCGGCATTTATGGGCCAGGCCGCAACGCCTTGGTCAATCTGGAAAACGGCACCGCCCGCCGGCTGGTCAAGCCGGGCCAGGTGTTCAACCGCATCCATTGCGACGACATTGCCGGCGCGCTCTGGCATCTGGCCGAAGGCAATCGCGGCGGCATCTTCAACGTCACCGACGACCTGCCGGCGCCGCCGCAGGACGTCGTCGCCTATGCCGCCCGATTGATGGGCATTGAGCCGCCGCCCGAAATTCCGTTCGAGACCGCCCAACTTTCGCCCATGGCGCGGTCCTTCTACGGCGAGAACAAGCGTGTCGCCAACGCGGCGATCAAGGCGGCCGGTTATGGCTTTCGCTTTCCCGACTATCGCTCGGCGCTCGATGCCATGTGGGCGAGCGGCGACTGGCGCGACGGCGAGGCGCGCAGCCCGATGAAACGGTCATGATCGATACGTTGCGCGGGCTATGGTATGATGCGGTTCAAATCGCGGAGGGGTCCAGCTTGGGAAAGACGTTAAAGCGAGCCTTGCCGGGCAAAACACTGCTGCTGACGGCAGCTCTGGCCGTCGCCGGCCTGACGCTTGCAGCGCAGACGGCGAGCGCCGAGCAACGGGCAAAAGACCTGTTTGGCGCCAAAAAGCTGCCGGCACTCGCAGCAGCGCAATCGATCGGCTTCTACTCCAAAGGCTGTTTTTCCGGCGGCGTCGCCCTGCCCATGGACGGCCGGCACTGGGAGGTGATGCGGCCGTCGCGCAACCGCCGCTGGGGTCATCCCGCAATGATCGCGCTGATCGAGAAATTGTCGCGCGACGCTGCCGCCGACGGCTGGCCGGGCCTATTGATCGGCGACATTTCGCAGCCGCGCGGCGGGCCGATGCTGACCGGCCATGCCTCTCACCAGATCGGCCTCGACGCCGACATCTGGCTGACGCCGATGCCCGACCGCAAGCTCTCGGCCGAAGAGCGCGAAAACATCAGCGCTACCTTGATGGTCGATGAAAAAACCCACTTGGTGAAGGACGGCGTGTGGACGCCGATGCATACGCGGCTGTTGAAGCGCGCCGCGAGCTATCCCGAAGTCGAGCGCATCCTGGTCAATCCAGGGATCAAGAAGAAGCTCTGCGACACCGTCAAAGGCGACCGCGGCTGGTTGCGCAAGGTCAGGCCGTTCTGGGGCCACGACTACCACTTCCACATTCGCATCGGCTGCCAGCCTGGGTCACCCGCCTGCAAGGCGCAGGAAGCGACGGCGGCGGGCGATGGCTGCGACCAGGCGCTGGCCTGGTGGTTCACCGAGGGGCCGTGGCGCCCCAACAAGAACCCGGACAAGCCGAAGGCACGCGACGTGATGACGATGGCGAACCTGCCCAGGCAATGCCAGTTCGTGCTCGACGCGCCGGCTCCGCCCTCGGCGGAAGCAGTCACCTACTATGGCGACGGCGTACCGATCGCGGCAGAACCCGCTCTCGCGGCAGAACCTTCGCCGCCGCCGACGGTCGCAGCCGGCGCGGCAGCGCTTCCGGCCTCGGCGAACGCCTTTATGGCGACCCCCGAGTTCGGCATTCCGCTGCCGCGGCCACGACCGGGGCACTGATGCGGGCAGCGTGTTCGCTGTCTGCATCCGTGCATCTCCACTTCGAAAACCGATTTCCCTTTTTGCGGTCATGCGCTAGTCAACGAGAGAACGGCGATACGCGTCGGGAACGGACGAGAGCATGCCAGGCGTAAGCGACGACGACACTCTGTTGCGATTTCCGATCCTGATCGGTGACATAGGCGGCACCAATGCACGCTTCTCCATCGTGCTCGACGCGAATTCCGAAGCCGGCGAGCCGACCATCGTCCAGACTGCCAATTTCAATACGATCGACGAGGCGATCCAGTCGGCCGTGCTCGACCGCTCGTCGGTCCGGCCGAATTCAGCTGTGCTGGCGGTGGCAGGCCCTGTCGAGAGCGACGAAATCCCGCTTACCAATTGCCCATGGATCGTCAAACCAAGACAGATGTTCGCCAGTCTCGGCCTCAGCGACGTCGTGGTGCTCAACGATTTCGAGGCACAGGCGCTGGCTGTCGTCGCGCTTGGTGAAGAGCATATGGAAAAGATCGGCGGTGACGAGCCGGAACCGAATTCCGGGCGGGTGGTGCTCGGCCCGGGAACCGGGCTCGGTGTCGCCGGGCTGGTTTATGCGCTGCATCACTGGATACCGGTACCCGGCGAGGGCGGCCATATGGATATCGGCCCGCGCTCGCCGCGCGATTTCCAGGTGTTTCCGCATATCGAGAAGCTCGAGGGCCGCATCTCCGGCGAACAGATCCTGTCCGGACGCGGCCTGGTCAATGCCTACCGGGCGGTGGCCAGGGCGGACGGCAAGCCGTCGCCCTTTACAACGCCTGCCGAGGTCACCGCCGCGGCGCTGGCAAAGAACGATCCGGTGGCCGAAGAGGCGCTGTCGATCTTCGTCACTTGCCTGGGGCGCACCGCCGGCGATCTCGCTCTGGTGTTCATGAGCCGCGGCGGCGTGTTTCTCACCGGCGGCATCGCGCAAAAAATCCTGCCGGCACTGCGCACCGGCAATTTCCGCGCCGCCTTCGAGGACAAGGCGCCGCACAGCGCCCTGATGCGCAGCATGCCGGCCTATGTCATCACCCATCCGCTGGCGGCGCTTTTAGGGCTGGCCGCCTATGCCAGAAATCCGTCGCTGTTCGGCGTGCAGACGGCGGGGCGGCGCTGGCGGGTTTAGGATACAAGCTGCGCCGCGACGAAGTTTCGCCGTCCTCGGCCATAGGCAAGCCGCCATCGGGGCGTTAAGAGGTTGCCGAATTGCAGCCCGGCCGAACCGAAACCACAAAGCGCTCCAACTTGACACTTCCAGCACCAACCAAAGGGAAAGTCCGTCCCAGCGAGATCGTGGCGGTGATCCGCCGCATCATCGCCGAAAACAGCCGCGATTATCGCTGGTACTATGTTCTTGCCGTGCTGTGCCTGGTGACGATCGCGGCGACGACCGCCTTCACCGCCTGGATCATGAAGGATGTCATCGATCAGATCTTCTACCAACGGCGCGGCGATCTTATCGCGCTGATCAGCGTGTCGATCCTGGCCGCCTTTATGCTGCGCGGCCTGGCCAGCTACGGCCAGGCAGTGACGCTGGCCAAAATCGGCAACAATCTGGTGGCGCGCTATCAACGCCGCATCTTCGACCATCTGATGAAGCTCGGCGTCGGCTTCTTCAATGACACCCGCTCGGGCCGGCTCGCCGCGCAGATCAACGAGAACGTCAACGGCATCCGCGATCTCCTGTCGATGACGCTGACATCGCTGGCGCGCGATGCCGTATCGCTTGTCGCGCTGGTTGGCGTCATGATCTGGCAGGACCCGATGCTCTCGGCGATGTCGCTGCTGATCGGGCCGCCCTTGATCTACAGTGTCACCTATCTGATGCGCCGGGTGCGTCGCATCACCCGTGAATCGGTGCAGATCAACTCGCGGCTGATCGGCGCCATGCAGGAAGCGACGCAAGGCATCGCTATCGTCAAGGCCTTCACCCTGGAAGACGAGCTGTCGCGCCGCATCGGCGGCCTCGTCGCGGGCGCCGAGCAGCGGGCAAACAAGATCGCCCGCGTCTCGGAGCGGCTGACGCCGATCTCCGAAATGCTGGCCGGCTTCGCGGTCGCCGGCGTCATCGCCTATTCCGGCTACCGGGCGACCGTCGGCGGCCAGCCGCCGGGCGCGGTGTTTGCCTTCATCACCGCCCTGCTGCTTGCCTATGATCCGGCCAGGCGGCTGGCGCGCATGCAGGTCGGTATGGAAAAGTCGCTGGTCAATGCGCGCATGATCTACGAGCTTCTCGATCTCGAGCCGCAGCAAGGTGACGTGCCGGCAGCCGCCGAGGCGAAATTCACCTCTGGCGAAGTGCGCTTCAACAACGTGTCCTTCCGCTATGTCGAAGAGGCGCCGGTCCTGCAGGACCTGAGCTTTGTCGCCGCCGCCGGCAAGGTGACCGCCATCGTCGGCGCCTCGGGCGCCGGCAAGACGACGCTGGTTGCGCTGCTGCAGCGCTTCCACGACGTCGAGTCGGGCAGCATCGAAATCGACGACCAGGACATTTCAAAGGTCACCAAGCATTCGCTGCGCGGCTCGATCGCCTATGTATCGCAGCAGCCCTATCTGTTCGATGGCACCATCCGCGACAACATCCGCTACGGCAGGCTGAGCGCCACCGACGCAGAGATTGAACGCGCCGCCCAACAGGCCGCGGCACACGATTTCATTCGCCAGCAGCCGCAAGGCTACGACACGCCGGTCGGCGAGAATGGCGTGACGCTGTCGGGCGGCCAGCGCCAGCGCGTATCGATTGCACGCGCCATCGTTCGGCAAGCGCCGATCCTGCTGCTCGACGAAGCGACCTCGGCGCTCGACAACGAGGCCGAGGCCCGCGTCCAGGAAGCGCTGATCCATGTCATGGAGGGGCGCACCACCATTGTCATCGCGCACCGGCTGTCGACGGTGGTCAATGCCGACCATATCATCGTGCTGGAGCAGGGCCGGCTGGTCGAACAGGGCACGCATGCCTCGCTGATGGCCGACCCGCACAGCGTCTATGCCCGGTTCCATCGGGTGCAAGGCAGGAAAGGGCTGGGGCTTGTCGATGACGCCAAGCCAATCCAGACTGCGGCGCAAAATGATCACGCGAAAAAGGCGGTCGGGAGACATTCATGAGCGACACGCCGACCGTGAGTGAAATGGGCCTGGTGGTGGTGGGCGCGGCTGGCCGCATGGGCCAGGCGCTGATCCGCGCCATCCACACGATACCGGGCGCGCGTGTCGCCGGCGCCATCGCGCCGGCCGGTTCGCCACATCTCGGCAAGGATGCCGGCGAGCTGGCCGGCGTCGGCAGGCTCGGCGTGGCGATCGGCGACGATCCGCTGCCGGCCTTCGCCAAGGCCGACGGCGTGCTCGATTTCACCACGCCGGCGGCGACCGTCGAATTCGCCGGCTACGCGGCGCAGGCGCGCATCGCCCATATCATCGGCACCACCGGCTGCTCGGCTGAAGACAATGCCAGGATCGCGGCGGCGGCGCGGCACGCGACGGTGGTCAAGTCAGGCAATATGAGCCTCGGCGTCAATCTGCTGGCGGTGCTGGTTGAGCAGGCGGCGCGCGCGCTCGATGCCGACGATTTCGACATCGAGATCCTGGAAATGCACCACCGGCACAAGGTCGATGCGCCGTCGGGCACGGCGCTGCTGCTCGGCGAGGCCGCCGCTGCCGGGCGCGGCGTAGCACTTGCCGGCAACGATGTTCGCGTGCGCGACGGCCATACCGGTGTGCGCAAGGCAGGCTCGATCGGTTTCGCCAGCTTGCGTGGCGGCTCGGTGGTCGGCGACCACAGTGTCGTGCTGGCCGGTACCGGCGAGCGCATCACGCTTGCCCATCATGCCGAGGACCGGGCGATCTTTGCCCGCGGCGCGGTCAAGGCAGCCCTGTGGGCGCGCGGCCGCAAGCCGGGCCTCTATTCGATGCGGGACGTGCTCGGCCTGACAAGCTGATCCACAGATTTGGCTGATCCACAGACTTGGCTGATCCACAAGATTTGAAGGAGCAAATATGTCGAGAACTCTCGTGCTCGTGCGCCACGGCCAGAGCGAATGGAACCTGAAGAACCTATTTACCGGCTGGCGCGACGTCGACCTGACCGAACTGGGCCATGCCGAGGCCAAGTCGGCCGGCGCCAAGCTCAGGGCGCGCGGCATGAAGTTCGACATCGCCTTCACGTCGTCGCTGATCCGGGCGCAGAAGACCTGCCAGCATATTCTCGACGCCGTTGGCCAGAGCGATCTCGAGACCATTCGCGACCAGGCGCTGAACGAGCGCGACTATGGCGATCTCTCCGGCCTCAACAAGGATGATGCGCGCAAGAAATGGGGCGAGGAGCAGGTGCATGTCTGGCGCCGCTCCTATGACGTGCCGCCGCCCGGCGGTGAAAGCCTGAAGGACACCGGCGCGCGCGTCTGGCCCTATTACCTGCACGATCTGCAACCGCATGTGCTGCGCGGCGGCACCGTGCTGGTGGCCGCGCACGGCAATTCGCTGCGCGCGCTGATCATGGCGCTGGACGGCAAATCGGGCGAGGAGATCGTCAAGCTCGAGCTCGGCACCGGTGTGCCGATCATCTACACGCTCAACGCCGATTCCACGGTGGCGTCGAAGGAAGTGCTGGAGCATTGAGCCGGAGAAGGAACGCGGCTTTCAAAAAAGCGCGTTGACACTCATCCCTCGCCCGCTTAATGAGCGCGCACCAGCCCAGATGGCGGAATTGGTAGACGCGCACGGTTCAGGTCCGTGTTCCGCAAGGAGTGGAGGTTCGAGTCCTCTTCTGGGCACCAAATTCCCGTTTCGAACCGATTGATGCGGTTTCAGAGACCCAAGAAAAAGCCCGGTTTGCCGGGCTTTTTCTTGATCCAATGCTCTAGGCTGCCTACCGTCAGCCATGGTATCCACAAGATATCCAACAATTATCCGTCCGGGTTAGGCAGCGATCTGTCGTTGCGACAGCGCAGCAGCGGAAGGATTTGGCCCGAGATCACTCTGGTGATCTTCTGTTGCTTGGCGTTGGTTACGACGTTCATGCACGCACATCCGTAGCCGTGACCCGAACCAGGCACATTGGTCTCGACGAATTGCCGCTCGTCAAAGGCCGGCACATTGTCGATGCCCTTGGGATCCGGGCGTCCCTGCATCTGGATCCACCAATCCCCGTCACTGTCGGTCAGGACGAGGTTGCCGGGGGTCGGGCTGGAGTACCAGCCACAACGGCGCTCGGCATGGGCGGCTGCAGACAAGGACATGATAGCCAGGCAGACACAGATAGCGAACAGTGGGCGCATGAATATCTCCTCCCTGAAGTAGGTCAGGTCGTGCCGCCGATCCGTTGGCGCCGGGGACGCATGACTTTTGCGAGCCTTATGGCTTCAACTTCGTGTCCACATGTTCTTCGATCAATCCGCAATGAAGCGTCACGGGCGCCCTTTGGACGTTGCTGAGTGGACCGTCGATGAAATCGCAGCCGATCAGATTGACCGAGCTGCTCTTGCGCGCCGACGCAACGTTGACGTTGACATCGGGAGGGCCGGCAAGCCAGTCGAGACGCTTTGCGTCGACCTTGGCGCCGCTGATGCGGGCGTGGCCGCCTGTGCCCGGTATCTCCACCTCTTCGTCGTGCGGTGTGAGATCGATCAGGCCGACTTCGTTGGCGTGCTTCGCGGCGCTCGGCTTGGGGTCGCCGTAATAGGAGGCGAAGACAACGATCCCCTCCTTTTCAGCCGCGAGCTTGGCAGCTGCCTTTTTGGACAGCGTGACGTTGACGTCGAAGCTCATGTCAGTCTGGGCTGTTGCCGGCACGACACATGCCAACAGTACAGATGCCGCAATCGTCATTGCGAGCGACGATCCATAGCGTTTCACAATCCACCTCCCTCAAGTCCCTTACGCAATGATGATGCCCTCGCATCCTTTCATGTCTGGCGGCGACATCACGCTCGCCGCCGACATCATCGTGATCAGATCAGCTGTGGCACGTGTCAGTTCGCGGCCGGAACAGGGCAGCTCATGTCGCCTTCCTGGCATTTCAGATAGCCTTCGAAACCTTTGACACGGGATTGTGTCAGGCCGTCCATGCACTGCGCGATGAGCATTGGCATCATGCTTCCTCCGGCCGCGCCTGCGGTCTGGAAACTGCACTCCGCGTCGCGAAACTTGCCCCAATCCCGCTGTGCCTGAACAAGAAGCTTCTTGGTATCCGCATCGTCCTTCAGGCGGGCTTCGATCTGCTTGTAAAGCTCATTGAGCTTCTTGTCGGATTTCTGGAACTCGGCACCGAAGCACTGATTCATGGTGGCCTGATCCTTGGCATCGGCGCACTTGTCCTTGGCAAGGGCGAATGTCGGCGCAGCCAGAACCACGGCAGCAGTCAATATCGCTATTTTCATCGATTTCCCTTTCCGATTGCAGTCAAGCTCTTAAGTTGCTCAGCCCCGCCCTATGTTCTCGTCAGCTGTCCGTTATTGCCACGATCGGCCCATGGCCCGATTATCTGGTTTTCATTGGATCAGCTTTGCCACCTTCGGCGACCGTGACGTTGCCGACCTTTCCTGAGCCGGTCAGCGTGCCGCCTTCCTTGACCATGACTTCGCCGGAGACCTCTCCGTCAACGACAAGCAGTCCCGAGACGGAAACGTCACCGGTCAAAGAGCCGGTCACGTGCAACTCCGCTCCCGCCACCACTTCCGTCATGCCCGAATATTTGTTCTTGCCGCTCAGCGTCAGCTTGCCACCGGCAACAACGAGGCCGCCGCTGTCGCCGGCGTCATCAAAGTCCGCGATGGTTCCATCAAATTGCCCGTCGGCTGCTGTCAGGATCAGTCTGCCCGCGCCCAGATAGACCTCGCCTTTACCGCCAAGGTTGCGAATGGCCGTATCGTTCAGGGAGTGCGCCACTCCCCAGGGCTTCAGGTGGTTTCCTTTCTGATCGATGTTGAGCACACCGTCGACTATGACGCGCGAGGAATGCTCGATGCTGCCCGGCCCGGCCAGAGTAAGATAGCCATCGGCCGCGATGTGGGTTGTGCCCGTGTAGGTATTGGCCCCGGTCATGCGCACGTCCGCGTCCTTCTCGATCGTGAAGTCGCCGGCGCCGGAGACGATGCCGGCCAGTCCGAGCCATCCGTTGCTTCCAGCATCGCTGGTCGCGCGATTCAGCTGCACTTGATCCTTGGCAGCCGCGTCTGTCGTAAAGTTAGCAGCGCTGACAAAATAAGGTGAATATGCGGTCGTCCTGTTTTCCAGATCATTCATTATGGAATTGGACTCGAAGAATGGCAGACCGAGAATGAGACCGCCGACTTTCATCTCATCGCTTTGGCGGAGAATGTCGACATCATCATATTCACGGTTATTTATACCATCATCGAATCCAAAAAACTTGAAGTCGACTATCTAATCACCAAATTCAGCAATATGAAATCCTCCCGACTGAAGCTTATTCAAAATAGATTCTGTTGTAATATAAATAAAGCTTGTCGTGCCTGTATCCAATAAAACAGGTCCACTGAAATCAACCGATTGCTTCTTTCCCTTATGATCAAAGGAAATTTTATAACGGTAAGACCCTTCGTACTGACTGGATGCATTCGCGCCTGATCGCGGGAATCGTCTCTGGAGGAATTCGTAATCCAGTTCGCCCCACGGTATCAGGGCCGTAAACTGGGATCTCAGACTGGGGGACAAATTCAGCGTCAGGCAGGGAGCGCAGCCCGGTGTCGTCCTCTTTCCAAGATTTGCATTGGCGGAGACCACATAGCCGCTTTGCGTCTGACTGCCAGGAGCGGCGGTCTGGTCCCCCTTATCGATAAAATCGCCGGCTCCAAAGACGCCGTAAAACGGCGCCTCGTTACCGGGTTCGCCATTCTTCATGCTCTTGCGCGCATCAAGATCCGCATAAACCGGCGTATCGCCATGGTGGCCCACGGGCTTTTGCGTCACATTCGCATCCTCGAAGTCGCCGAAATCCTTGGTGAAGACGTAATCCACCACCCGACCTACGCTAAAGCCGCCGTCAAAGGTTACGGCAGGCTCCGAGGGATCATCTGGATCGTAATAGGACAGGCTGTCGACCCGGGCCTGTTGTACCCAACCTCCATAGGTGCCGTTTCCATAGGGGTACATTTCGGGCTTGCTGCCGCGCACCGGCTCTACGCCAGGGACACTCGAATCGATCTCAGCGTTGAACTCATCCGACCCGGTGTCGAATTCGAACAGACGAGGCTTGGCACCATTGATGCCCAACGCAATCCCGAGTTTGTGGTAGATGACTTCATCGCTGCCGGTTCCGAGGTGCCCAACAACATGTTGCAATGGAATGGGTATCGGGTCGGCAGCCTGGGCAAGGCCGGTCTGGCCGTTCTCCTCGGCCACGGCAGGTACGGCATGTAATGTGTTCGCTGCCGGAACGGGGCAGCTCGCATCGCCTTCCCTGCATTGCAGGTAACCCTCGAAATCTTTGACACGGGATTGCGTCAGGCCGTCCATACACTCCGCGATGAGCGTTGGAATTGCGCTTTCTCCGGCCGCTCCTGCGGTCTGGAAACTGCACTCTGCGTCGCGAAATTTGACCCAATCCCGCTGTGCTTGAACGAGAAGCGTCCTGATATCCGCGTCGTCGTTCAGGCGGCCTTCGATCTGCTTGTAAAGCTCGTTGAGCTTCTTGTCGGATTTCCTGGACGCGGCATCGGCGCACTCGTTCGGGGCGGACTGATCCTTGGCGGCGTCGTTGCACTTGTCCTGGGCAAATGCGAAAGCCGGCATGGCCAGAACGATGGCAGCGGTCAGCATCGCGGTTTTCATCGATGTCCTCGGTCTAGAACTGCCGGCACGGTCGCCGCTAGTTGGCATTGTCATCGTCCGATCCGTCAGCGTCGTTACTGTCATCCGACGTATCGTCATTACTGTCGGTGCTGTTTTCGTCTTCACCATCTGCCGACGGGTCGTCATCGTCATTCTGATCGCTGGAATCGTCCTGATCATCGGAATCATTGTTGTCAGTGCTGTCATCCGACGCATCGTCATCCGTGCTATCGTCGTCGGTGTCGGTGCTGTTCTTGTCATCATCACCGTCTGTTGAGTTTTCATCGTCGTTCTGATCGCTCGAATCGTCCTGATCGGAACTGTTGTCGTCGGTACTGTCGGCCGGGTTATTGTCGTCAGTGTCGGTGCTGGTATCGTCGTCGTCAGCATCGGGAGAAGACACATTTGCGTCTGGACTGGCGTCCCCAGGCAGCGAGTCGTCCCCGCGATAGCTTGTGTCATTGAGGCCCGTCTCCATCTCCTCGTCATACTCATCGACGATCTGCGTCCATTCCTCTCGATTGTCGACGCTCGTCCATTGGGAGATATTGTTGACCGAGATGTTGGTGTTGAAGTTGTTGACGGTGATGTTGGTGTTGACCTCGACGACGTCTGTGACTTCTGTCCCGCGGTTCACGCCAAACAGGAAACTGGTGGCACTCGCGGCAAGGGCGGCCCAAACGAACCTATCGACATCGCGCGGCGTCGAAATCGGCTGATGCCGCACTGTGGCAAGCACGTCACCCGGTCGGATGCCTTGCCGCGCGGCAACACCGTGGGGTGCAACGGCCAGGACATACACGCCGCGAAGCTTGGGCGGGATCTGGTAGCGGTGCCGAGAGGCGTGATTGATCGGTATCAGAACCGCGTTAAGAGCCCGGGAAACATAGGGTTTCGGCAGATCATATTTGCTGGCATACGCAACATTGATCGTGTGCGGGACAGCTACACTCACAACAGCCGTCATTTTCACTGAAGTTGCCAATGCACGGGCGAGCTGCATTATCAGTCTGGATTTTCGAACGGTTTGCATTTTGCACATCCTGCAGCTGATGATTGGAGTCGATCTCAGAGCCCCGGCGCCCCGGAGCGCTCACCAATCATTCTCCCCCTGCACCAACGGTCAGCGGCAATTTCCAGCGATCATCACCGTCGTTCCGTAACTTCCTCGGCAAAACACTTTGCCAGGTCTTGCGGCGCTCCGAGCTTCTTCGCCCAGGATACCAGTTCAGGTTTTTCCGACGGCTCGGCATAGCCGCCCCACACGTCGCGAAACTGCTTCTTTCCGTCGACTGTCTGGAAGAACATCACGCCGTCGTCGCTCACCGGCGTGGAGACGTAGGCGGCGCTCCAGCTGCCGCTCTCCATGATCGTGAAGAACTTTGCCTGAGCGGGCTTGAACTTATTGGTCATCGCCGAGACGACTAGAGGGGCATATTCCTGCTTGCGCGCCTTCGTCACTTCGACCTTTATACCGTCACAGGCGTTATTCGCAGCGAAAGCGGACGTCAGCGCCATTCCCAACCCCGCAAGGCCGACCATAACGATTTTGGCATGTCGCCGGACCAGGCCGCTGAATTCAGACATGATTGGCTTCCTCCTTGTTCGCCCCCGAGTCCGTTAATCGGAATCGTCATCGTCGGATGAATTGTCATCGTCCGGTGTATCGACCTCGCAGCCGATGCCGCGGCAGCCTTGGTAGTTGCCTTGCGTATCGAAGTTGGGATTGCCTTCTCTGTCGTACTGCGGTCTGTCGTCGATACTTTGATCCCCGTCATCAGGATCGTCGACTTTACATCCGAGCCCATGGCAGCCGATGTAACGGCCCCTGGTATCGAAGTTGGGATTGCCGTTCCTGTCGAACTGCGGCCGATAGTCAATCTGTCGGCCACCTTTATGGGGCCGATCAGCCAGGCAGCCCTTTCCGCGACAACCGCCGTAGTCGTCGGTGGTACAACCGGCGGTCGCCATCAAAGCTGTGGCCAAGGTCGCATAGATTACGAATTTCATGATTCATTCCTCCGACTGGCTGGCGGCGGACATCGTCCATATCGGAAGGCCATTGCAGGCGGCGATCCCCGCTTTTGCCGCGAAGGCTGGCGCCAATCGGAGGAGGGCAAAGCTTCGCCGGCCATCAAACGAGAGCCAGGCTGTGGGCGATGCATTCGACGACTTAGCCGACGGTTGCCGTAGTCTCTTGCGTCGGGTCGAACGCTCCCGGCCGGGGCCGCCGCATTAGCGAGTGTCAATATTCCTCTCCATGCTTAGTGCCCCGTCCGCCCAAGCATGTTTCAACGATCCGCTGACGCGGCTGTGCTTCCAAGAAATGCATCCGTGTCAGCCTATGACAAGGACAAATCCCAATATCGCAGGATTGAATTTTGCAAATGCTTAATAATTCGGAATCAGCACGGGCTATCTTAGCAGATACTGAAATGTGACCAGCAGCAAGATTCCGGAATGCTTCCTTAGTTTTGTTCTCATTAAGCCGAGTTAGTACAAGCAATATTCTATGTTGTTGTGAATTTTGCGCCAGCTCTACAAAAAAGGCGCGACGATAGCACATCTTATACGATCGCCCTAATCGCGATCTATTGTAGTATTTTTTCGAACCCAGCCAACCGTTGCGAGGGCCGAAAGAAACGCGCCCCTTTGCCCGACTTTTCAACGCTGCGGAGTGCCAAATAGGGGCGCAGTGGGGGCGGCACATCCCACAAAAGCTCGCAGAGGCGGCTGCGGCCGACCGGATGCGGCGCCAGCGCCAGATAGGCGAGCAGCGCACACAGCTTGCGCGATTTTGGGAGCCGGCTGATCGACCAGAACATCGCGCAAGGGCATTATCTCGGCGCGCTGATCGCGGCCGAACCAGCACTCGCACTGGCGGCGCCGGTGAGCATCAACATCGTGTGCTTTCGCTACCGCGCGGACGGACTGGGCGGGGAGCGCCTGAAAGCGCTCAATACCGAGATCATGCTGAGGCTGCAGGAAGAAGGCATCGCCGCCATTTCCGACACGACGGTGCATGGCCAGCATAGCCTCAGGGTGGCGATCAACAACCACCGCACCCGGCGCGACGATCTGGACCTGCTGGTGCGGGAGACCGTGCGGCTTGGATTGGAGATTTCAAGGCGTGGCGTGGCTCTTCCTTCTCCCCTTGTGGGAGAAGGTGGATGAGGAGTGTTCCAGCTTGATACTGACGGCACTCCGTCCGCACCCCTCAACCGTCTTGGCGCTGCGCGCCAATCCACCTTCTCCCACAAGGGGAGAAGGAAGAAGGAGCGGCGCTGGCCCCGACAATTGGTCGTCTGCAAGGCTACGCCTCGAGCCAAACCTTCTCGAAATGCTGCTCGAGCGACTGGTGCTGCTCGCAGCCATGCACCCCCTTGCGGTAGGTGCGGTAGACCGAGCGCCAGTAGGGCTGGATGATGATGCCGGAATCGCGGAGATTCTGTTCGATCTTGGCCATGAGCTCCTTGCGGGCGCCGGGATCGGGCATCGCCAGCGCCTTGTCGAGCAGACTGTCGAATTCCGGATCGGCGTAGGCGCTCTCGTTCCACGCGGCGCCAGACTTATAAGCGAGCGCCAGCACCTGGACGCCGAGCGGCCGGCCGAGCCATTCCGTGCAGGAGAAAGGATATTTGCTCCAGTCGTTCCAGAAGGTCGCGGCCGGCAGCACGGTGCGCTTGATCTTCAGCCCGGCCTCGCGCATCTGCGCGGCGATGGCATCGCCGGTGCTCTTCTGCCAGTCGACGTCGACCGAGATGAGTTCGTATTCGTGGTCGGCCTTGCCGGCCTCGGCGAGCAGGGCCTTGGCTTGATCAATGTTGCGGACGGCCGGGCCGATATCGGCATATTCGGGATGCATCGGCCCGACATGATGGTTCTCGGCAGGCTTGCCGCGGTTGTCCATGCCGATCTTCAGCACGGCGGCGTTGTCGACGGCGAGCTGGGCGGCGCGGCGCACCTTGATGTCGTCATAGGGCGGATTGCCGATATTGAACCGCGCGACGATGGTCGAGCCGGTGGCGATTTCCGAATTGCTCAGGCCCATGGAGTCGGTCTGCGCAACCGTGTCGGAGGCGGTTTCGTGGTCGGTGTCGATCTCGCCCGATTCGAAGGCCGACAGCATCGCATTGGGGTCGGAGCCGTAGTCCACCCATTTGATGCCGTCGAGGTAGAACTCGCCCTTCCACCATGGCTTGTCTTTGCGGCGGACTTCGGCGCCGACCTCGGCATCCCATGCCACGAGTTCGCAAGGCCCGGTGGTGATCGCCAATGCCTTCAGCGGATCGCCGTCGCCTTCATAGCTGCGGTGCATGATCAGCGCCGGGTAGTCGGCCATGCCGGCGATCAGCGAAATGTCGGGCTTCGGCAAATTGAGCCGCACGGTGACGTCGTCGACGCGCTCGATGCCGCCGTCGACGGGCTTCTTGGTATCGGCGTTGACCAGTGCGCCCATGCGCGCGGCGACCGAATTGCCGGCGACGGACGCATCGCACCAGCGCGTCAGATTGTGGATCACGTCGTCGGCGTTGAAGGTGTCGCCGTTCGACCAGGTGATGCCCTTGCGGACATGCAGGGTCAGGACGCGGGCGTCGTCGCTGGTCTCCCAGCTCTCGAGCAGCCATGGCTCGAAGGTGAAGTCGCGCTTCCAGCGCACCAAATATTCGTTGCACTGGCGGGCGACGTTGGACATCTCGACGCCGTCGAAGGTGCGCGGATCCTTCCAGCCCTTGACATTCATGGCAACGCGCAAGACGCCGCCGCGCTTCGCCTCCTCGGCCCTGGCCGGTGACGGAGCAAGCCCGCCAAGCGCCAGGGCGCCGGCAGCGCTGACACCGAGCGCAGCCATGGTGGCGAGATATTCGCGCCGGTTCATCTGGCCTTTCTTGAAGCCATCGGCGACGGGCTCGGCCTGCGGATGCAGTTTTCGATCGGTCAGCATGAACTTCATTGTCGTCATTCCCCTGTTGTTGGGCACCTCTGCCGATCGCCAAACGCGGGGGACGGATGCGATCGCCGGAGCGCCATTGCCTCGGGGATGATAGGGCGAGCGCCCGTGGGGGAGTGTTCGGACTTCCGCAGTTCTTGTGCGCTGTTCCGCAAGCGGAAGGTCCCCCTCACCCGGATCGCCAACCGAATTGCGAAGGGCAGTTCGGGGCAATCCGACCTCGCCCCCGGGGGGAGAGGAGGTCGCCTGCGTTGATGCCAGGCGCTTCTCGCCAGCGGGGAGAAGGTGGACGCGAAGCGGCCGGATGAGGGGGCCTTCGCAACCTCAGTAAGGCCAGTCGCCTTTGCCAAGCGCGGCGATGGCCGCAATGATGCGGGCGAAGGCTTCACCGGCGCGCGGAACGGTTTTGCGGGCGCGCAGGAAACTGTGCACCAGACGCGGCTCCTCGCGCCACCAGGCGCGGCCGCCGGCGGCGAGGATGCAGTCGCGATAGGCCTCGCCGTCGGAGGACAGCGGATCGCACTCGGCCGTGATGATGAAGGTCGGCGGCAGGCCGGAGAAATTGCTGCCTCGGAGTGGCGAAAAGGTCGGATCGTCGGGCGACTGTGCCTTTGCGGAGCGCACGTTGCGATAGAATTCGATATCGCGCAACGTCAGCAGCGGCGCTTCGGCGTGCTCGACACAGGAGCCGGCGCTCTCTTTGCCAACTGGTTCCGGGCCGCCGAGCTCGGGATAGATCAGCACCTGGCCGATCGCATGGCGAGGATGGCGGTGTGTCGCCTGTGCCACCGCAGCGGCCAGATTGCCGCCGGCGCTTTCGCCGCAGAGCACTATCGGCAGGCCGGCCGTCGCCGTCGCCCATTCGAATACGGCCAGCGCATCGTCGAAGGCGGCCGGATGCAGATGCTCGGGCGCCAGCCGGTAATCGGCGGACAGCACGGCAAAGCCGGTGCCGGCGCATATCTCGGCGCAGATGTCGTCATGGCTGTCGAGGCCGCCAAGGACGAAGCCGCCGCCGTGATAATAGACAACCATCGCCTGCGGCGCCGTGCCCGCCATCTGGTAACGCCGGACCGGGATCGCACGGTCGCCGGCAGGAACCGCGCTGTCGCTGGCCTTGACGCCGGGTGGATAGGGCTCGCGAAACGCCCGGCACATGGCATCATAGACCGCCCGCTGCCTGTCGATCGGCATGTAGACGATTTCGGGCGGATACCACTCGTTGACCCGATCGATATAGGCCCACAGCTCCGGATCGAGCAGCGTCTGGTATTTTCCGCGCCCTCTCGTTCCGGGTCGATCGGCCTCGGTGACCATCGCTGCGCGATCCCGCTCAGAGCTCGGCATAGAGGCGGGCGGCGTTTTCATAGCTGAAACGCAGCGGCACCGAGCCCTCGACCTGCCAGGCATCGACCGTCTCGCCTGCCAGCAGCCGGCAGGCGCCGTCGGTGGTGGTGACGGCACCGCCATAGAGCCGGTTGGCGAGGTTGAGGATGGCCGTCTGGTGCATCGCCGTGCTGCCGCTGCCGCAGGCATCCTTGACCAGCAGCACTCGAAACCCGAGCGCCACCGCATCCTTGACGGTGGCATCGATGCAGGCCTCGGTCCAGACGCCGGCAACGACCAGCCACTCGATGCCATCGGCCTTCAACCGTTCGGCGGCAGGCCCCGCGCGGAAGGCGCTGGCATCGGTCTTGACCAGCATCATCTCGCCTGGCGCCGGGCCTACTTCCGCGCAGATGGCAGTCAGCGGATCGTCCTTGTCGGAAAATGCCGACTTGCCGCTGGCCTCGACCGGGTGGAACGGCCGCGCCGTGGCGAGATCGACGATATAGGCCCAGTGATACAAAGGCACATGATTGGCTCGTGCTGCTGTCTGCAGCCGCTGGACGTTGGCGAGGATATCGCCATAGCCTTCGACCAGATAGCGCTTGTCCCGCCGATGCTCCTCCTGGAGATCGATGAACACCGCCGCCACCTTGCCGCGCTTGATCGAGATCGGGCTTTTCATGCAAAACTGCCTGTCAGCACTCAAACCTGCCTGTCAAGGAACTCGTCCTCATAAGGGAAGCGCGACAGAAGCTCGGTGCCGGTCTCGGTGATCAGGATCTCGTCCTCCAGCTTGACGCCCTCACGGCCGCCCTTCTCGCCGATATAGCTTTCGACGCTGACCACCATGCCGGGCACGATGACACCGTCGCGGCCATAGGTCTCGTAGTCCATGGCATGCGCGATGAACGGCGTCTCGCCATGCATGCCGACGCCGTGCATGACCGAGGTATAGCGCTGGTCGACGAAGCGGTCCGGTATCTTCCAGGCCTTTTCGGCAATCTCGCGAAATGCCATGCCCGGCTTGACGACCCCGATATTGTGCTGAACCTGGTCGTGCGCCATCTTGTAGAGCGACTTCTGGTAATCCGTCGGCCTGCCCGGGCCGCAGCGGAAGGTACGCGAGAAATCCGAATAATAGCCGTAGCAGCCGATCGTGTCGGTATCGAGCGCCAAGAGTTCGCCCGGCCTGATCTTGCGGCCGCTCGCCTCGTTGAACCACGGATTGGTGCGCTGGCCCGAGGTCAGCAGCCGGGTTTCGATGAACTCGCCGCCTTGCCGGATCACCTCGCCATACATGATGGCGAACAGGTCGTTTTCGGAAACGCCGGGCTTGATCGCCTCGCGCACGGCATAGACGGCGGCCTCGGCGCCAGCCGTCGACACCTGCAGGCATTTTACTTCCTCGGGCGTCTTGACCGCACGCACCGCCAAAATCTCGCCCTGGCAATCCCGCACCTCGCAGCCGCGCTTTTCCAGCGCCAGTGCCTGCAGATGGCTGCAGCGGTCAAGGCCGAGCTTCATCGAGCCGCCGCCATGCGCCTTGAGCAATTCGGCGATCTCATCGGCGAACGGGCCGGCGGTCTCGTCGTCGCGGCCTGACACCGATGACCAGACCAGCTTGGACGGACGCGCCTCGTCGATCGTGTCGAGCACCATCGAGACATGGTAGCTCTGCGGATATTCGAACAACACGATCGGCCCTTCGGTGGGGATGAAGAAGTAGCGCGTCGAGTTGCGCAGGAAATAGCCGAACATGTTGCGCGAGCCGGTGGCGTAGCGCTGGTTGTAGGGGTCGAACAAAACGACGCCGCCATAGCCGGCCTCGCGCATCCAGGCGCGCAGCCTGGCCAGCCGGCCCTTGCGCAGCGCGTCGGCGTCGATGAAGGACGGCTCGGTGTCCGACAGCCACATGCCGCCGGCCGGATCCGCCGCCGCCGGATGGCGCATGCGATCCCTAAAGTCGACATCCTCGGTGCTGTCGGGGTCAAAAACGACGATGCTCATGGGTGCCTCCTGGAAGCGGCGAGGATGGGCCATGCGCCGCGTAGAGGCTGTGCGAGATACCGCAGATGTTGTGCCGGATGCCGCAGCCCCGACGCGCCGGCGATCCTTCGCGCCCCTCTCTGTCCTGCCGGACATCTCCCCCACGAGGGGGGAGATCGGCAGCTTCGCCGATGGCGCTACTCTCGCGATGTTGGCAATTGGCGAAAGCGGAGGCGACGGCCAATCTCCCCCCTTTGTGGCCCTTTGTGGGGGAGATGCCCGGCAGGGCAGAGAGGGGCGCTGTCCCGCCAACATCCGAAATACCTAATGCCTCCGCATCACCTTCGGCGCATGGCCATGCTCCTCCCGAAACGCCCGCGCAAAACTCGACATCGAGGCGAAGCCGCAGGCCAGCGCCACGTCGCGCACCATCAGCGTCGAATGCGCCAGGAGGTCGGCGGCACGCTTCAGCCGCAGGCGGCGGTAATAGCCGTTGGGCGAGATACTGAGTTCGGAGCGGAAATTGCGTTCGAGCTTATCGGAGGAGATACCAAGTCGCCCCGCCAGTTCCGCCATGCCGAGCCGCTCCTCCACCGCATCCTCCATGATGGCGATGGCCGACAGCACCAGTTCGTTCTGCACGCCGGTCCGCAGCCTGAGCGGCATCAGCTTGCGGTCGACGCTGGAGCGTAGCGGGCTGTGCACAAACCATTCGGCGACGCCGGCGGCCAGTTCGGCGCCATAATCGCCGGTGATGATCTCCAGCATCATGTCGAGGCTGCCGACGCCACCGGCCGAAGTGAAGCGCTTGCGGTCGATGACATAGAGATCGCGCCTCAGCTCGATGTCCGGAAACGCTTCGGTGAAGGCAGCCTGGCTGGTCCAGTGCAAGGTGCAGGCATGACCGTCGAGCAGGCCGGCCCGAGCCAGGAAGAAGGCGGCATCCGCCACCGCGCCGATATGGGCACCGCCGCGCAGGCTTTTGCGGATCCAGCTCACGGCATCCTCGGCGACGAGATGATCGGCGTCACCGCCTGAGCAGACGACGATGCGATCGACCTTCGGCGCGTCATGGGCGGAAAAGCCGGGCTGAATGACGACGCCATTCGAGGCCTCGACGGGGCCTTCGGCGGCGCCGACGATGATCCAGCGGTACCAGTCCCGCTTGGCCAGCACGTTCGCCGCGCGCAGCGGCTCGATCACCGAGCTGAACGCCATCATCGGAAAGCCTGGGAAGACCAGGATGGCGAAGGTGAGCGGGGTATCGCTTGCCGTCGGTTGGTTGCGTTGTCGGTTGTTCATAGCTTCCGGAGCCAGGCAGCAAGGTGGATCAGGAAGCTACAATTCTGCCAGATGGCGCCAAGGTCAACGGAATAGAATGTAAGACACATGGATATGGATGCAGAATAAGCGCCGCTCGTTCGTGATCCTTCACGCCCCCTCTGTCCTGCCGGACATCTCCCCCACAAGCGGGGAGACGGCAGCTTCGCCGTCCCGTCCGTATTTCAGCGTTGGAGGTTGGCGAAAGCGCAAGATGACGGCCAAATTCCCCCCTCGTGGCCGAGATGCCCGGTAGGGCGGAGGGGGGCGCTGTCCCGCCGACGTCTCGCTATCCGGCTCAACTGGCCAGCGCCTGATCCAGATCCGCGATCAGATCGTCGCCATCCTCGATCCCGGCCGACAGCCTTACCAGCGAATCCGAAATCCCGATCTCGGCGCGTTTTTTCGCCGGGATCGAGCCGTGCGTCATCAGCGCCGGGTGCTCGATCAGGCTTTCGACGCCGCCGAGGCTTTCGGCCAGCGTGAACAGTTGCGTATGTTCGAGGAAGCGTTTGGTGCCGGCGAGGTCGCGGTCGAGCTCGACCGTGATCATGCCGCCGAAGGCGTGCATCTGCCGCCTGGCGATGGCGTGCTGCGGGTGGCTGGGCAGGCCGGGATAGATGACACGGCGGATGTCGGGACGGCTTTCCAGCCAGTGCGCGATCTTCTGGCCGTTCGACGAATGACGCTCCATCCTCAGCGCCAGCGTCTTCAGTCCGCGCAGCGCCAGGAAACTGTCGAACGGCCCGGAAATGGCGCCGATGGCGTTCTGCAGAAATTTCAGCCGGTCGGCGAGATCCTTGTTGTCGCCGACCACGGCGACGCCGCCGACCATGTCGGAATGGCCGTTGAGGTATTTTGTCGTCGAATGGACCACGATGTCGATGCCGAGCTCCAGCGGCCGCTGCAGATAGGGGCTGCAGAAAGTGTTGTCGGCGACTGAGAGCACGCCTTTGCGCCTGGCAAGTGCTGCGACGCCTTCGAGGTCGACGACACGCAGCAGCGGGTTGGTCGGCGTCTCGACCCAGAGCATTTTGGTTTCCGGGCGGATCGCCGCCTCGACCGCGGCAAGATCGGTGAAGTCAACGAAGTCGACCTGGAGGTTGGCGGAGCGCTTGCGCACCCGCTCGAGCAGCCGAAACGTGCCGCCATAGATGTCGTCGGTGGCGACGATGTGGGTGCCGGAATCGAGCAGTTCGAAAATAGTGGCGATCGCCGCCAGCCCCGAAGCGAAGGCGAAGGCGGCTGTGCCGCTTTCGAGATCGGCCACAGCGCGTTCGAAGGCGAAGCGGGTCGGGTTCTGGCTGCGGGCATATTCAAAGCCCTTGTGCACGCCCGGGCTCTGCTGACCGTAGGTCGAAGTGGCATAGATCGGTACCATCACCGCGCCCGTCGTCGGGTCGTGGCTCTGGCCGCCATGGATGGTGCGCGTCGAAAAGGCGAGGCGGTTTTTGCCCGATACGGTGGCTTTGACGGTCATCGGGCGCGCCTCAGATGGTTGATCAGGTCGATGCGTGTTATCAGCCCGATGAATTCGTCGCCGTCGAAGACGATGGCGACCTCGTTGCGATCAAACACCGGCAGCAACGCGTCCAGCGTCTGGCTGGCTTGCAGCGTGTGCAGGGTAGAGGTCATGGCCGTACTGACCGGAGCCTTGAAGCGGTCCCAGCGGCTGTCATAGGGGCCTTCGACCTTGGCGAGGATATCGCTTTCGTCGATGATGCCGACGAGCTTGCCCTCGTCCAGCACCGGCAGCTGCGAGACGTCCGAGCGGCGCATACGGCCATAGGCGTTGAGCAGGCTTTCGTCCGGACCGACATACACGGTGTCGCCGGTGCGGTGCGAACGCATCACCAGATCGCGCAAATCACCATGCTGCTCCTGCTCGGCAAGGCCCTGCTCGGCCAGCCAGAAGTCGTCGAACACTTTCGACAGGTACTTGTTGCCGCTGTCGCAGACGAAGGTGACGACGCGCTTCGGCACGGTCTGCTCGCGGCAATAGCGGAGCGCTGCCGAAAGCAACGTGCCGGACGACGAGCCGGCGAGGATGCCTTCCTTCGAAAGCAGGTCGCGCACCGCCAGCATGCTCTGCTTGTCGGGGATGGAATAGGCCTTCCTGACCAGCGACAGATCGGCATTGGGCGGGACGAAATCCTCGCCGATGCCTTCGACGGTCCAGCTCCCGGCCTCTATCATCTTGCCGGTCTTGATCAACGGCGCCAGCACCGAGCCGACCGGATCGGCCAAAATCATCTCGGTCTTTGGCGAGACTTTCGCAAAGTAGCGGCCGAGCCCGGTCAGCGTGCCGCCGGAGCCGACGCCGACGACAACCGCATCGACGTCGCCTTCGAGCTGTTGGAAGATTTCCGGTCCGGTCGTGGTTTCATGAGCCAGCGGATTGGCCGGGTTGGCAAACTGGTTGGCATAGAAGGCGCCGGGCAGCTCGGCGGCGATCTTTTCGGCCATGTCCTGATAATATTCGGCATGACCCTTGCCGACATCGGAACGCGTCATCCGCACCTCCGCGCCGAGCGCCCGCAAATGCTGGATCTTTTCGCGCGACATCTTGTCGGGGACGACCAGGATGATGCGGTAGCCCTTGGGGATGCCGACCTGGGCGAGACCAAGACCGGTGTTGCCGGCGGTCGCCTCCACAATCGTCCCGCCGCGCTTCAGTTTGCCCTGTTTTTCGGCGGCGGCAATCATCGACAGCGCGATGCGGTCCTTGATCGAGCCGCCGGGATTCTGGCTTTCGAGCTTGATGAACAGCCGGCACTTGCCGATGTCGAATTTGGTCAGCTCGACGACCGGCGTCTGCCCGATCAGGTCGAGAACCGAGGCATAAGGCGGGCGCAGGCGGGACGATGCATCGTCCGATGCCACGATCTTGTGCTTGCTCATGTCAGATGCTCCGTTGCCAGAATGAGCAACCGCCCTGGAAGACGGCAACCTACCGTCTTTTCCAGCCGTTTGCAGTTGGAAAGAAGATAGATCGTGCCAATCCGGCCGCCAGCAGGGGAATGGAATTTCGCGAAAGCTTCGTCGGCCTGCAGGCAGGGGCAAAAGATTTGCAGAACCCGCTTAGGGTTCAGGCGATCGCGGCCTGGGCTTCGATCTCGATCAGAAAATCCGGATTGCCGAGGCCGGCGACGCGCAGCACCTTGATGATCGGCGGCGCGCCACGGTTTGCCCAGAACGCCATCCAGGCGCCGAAGGCCGGCCCTATGTCCAGGTCGCCGGATATAGACCGAGAGGCTGACGAGGTCTTCAGGCTTTGCCCCACCGGCTTCCAGCACCTTTGCCAGGTTGGAAAGCGCCTGAGCGGTCTGCGCAGGGAGATCGTCCCTGGCGACGATCCGGCCTTGCGCGTCGACGCCATTCTGGCCGCCGACCAGCACGATGCGCGCGGATGCCGGCAGCGACACGCCTTGTGAATAGGCCGGATTGCTGTGCATGCCCTCGGGGTTCAGCCTTTCGATGGTCACCGCACTTTTTCCTCCTCTTCAGCAAAAATTATCCCGCGGCCGCCCATAGGATCAACGGCAATCGTGCGGGCGTTTCAACGCACCATCTCGTTCGTTGCGGCCGCCGATTCGGCCATGCTACCCGGCGCTGGGCGAACAGCAATACAAGGAACGGCCGATGAAGATTCTTGCCTATGACAATTTCAAGCCCGGCGTCACGCTCGACGATTTGCGGCCTTATCTGCGCGACGAAGTGTCGAATGTCTGGCGGCTCTGGAAGGCGGGGATCGTGCGCGAGAATTATGCGCGCGCCGATATTGGCGGCGTCATCATCGTCTTCGAGCTCGACAGCGTCGCGGAAGCGCGGCGCTACACCGAGGACTTCCCGCTGTCCAAGGCCGGGCTGCTAGAATGGCACTTCATCGCCTTCGACGCGCCATTGCCGCTGGAATTCCTGTTCGATCCGACGGTCGATATCGCCAAGCCATGGGACCGGACTGCGGCATGATCCGGTCGAGCGACGGGATCGAAATCCCGGCCAGCCTGGCTGAGTGGTGCGATCCGCGCCGCACGGCGCTGGTGGTCTACGACATGCAGGTCGGCATCTGCCGGCAGGTGGCCGGCGCCGCGACCATCGTCGAGCGTACCGGCACGGTGCTGGAAGCGGCGCGCGGGGCCGGAATGCGGGTGGCGTTCACGCGCCACCTGTCGCTGCCGCGCAAATGGATGGGCGCGACGCAGCTGCGCACCGCCATGGCCTGGCAGCGGCGCGACAGCCCCGACACGGTCGAGCCGTGGTTCCCGCGCGACGCCGAAGCGACGCGGATCGTGCCCGAGCTGGACCCCCGCGCGGACGAGGCGGTATTCGACAAGCTCACGATGTCGGCGTTCGATTCCACCGCGCTCGGCTTTGCCTTGCGCGATTGCGGCGTGCGCACGATAGCGCTCGCTGGCATCGCCATGGAGATCGGCATCGAGCCGACCGTTCGCCAGGCGACCGACAATGGCTTTGTCGCCGTGGTAATCGAGGATGCCTGTGGCTTCGGCAACCGCGAAGCGCGCGACCGCTCGATGGCAACGCTACGCTTCCTCGGCGAAGCCGTCGTCACCGACGTCGCAAGCTTCTGCAGCGCGCTTGCCGGCGCGGGTTGAGGGCAATCGGCTTGCCGCGCGACCCACCGTTTCACGGCAACGCCGAACCGCTCCATCGCTTTGTCTTCACACATTACGGACGGAAAACCGCTCCGCGCTTTTCCCGGAATTGATCTAGGTGGTGGCTGCGCTGTCGGTGCGAAAACGCACGCCCTCGGCGCGGCCGTGCACGCTGCCCCAGTCGTAGAGCGCCTGGAGCGTGGCGGCGAGACCTTCGCCGCGCCCGGTCAAGGCGTAGCGCCCCTTGCCGTCGGGCGACGTCTGGAGCGTGACGAAGCCGATCTCGACAAGCTCGGCGAGGCGCTGCGTCAGCATCTTGTCCGAGAGTGAGGGAATCAGCCGGCGCAGGTCGGAATAGCGCATCGGCTGTTCCTTGATGCGCGCCAGGATCACCGTCTTCCACTTGCCCCCGAGCGCGTCGAGCGCGAACTCGACCGGACAGCCGTAGAGTCTTCCGCGTTGGGTCATGCGCCATGGTAGGCAAGGCACGGTGACGACGAAAGCAGAATTTGCCCGGCCATCTGGCCAGGGTCGCGGCTCACGGCCTCGCCGACTACAAAATCCATGGAGGAGAACGAAGACGAGCGTGCGCGACATCAATCCGGTCGATGCGAGACGGCCGAAACGTGTGGCGTCATCGCCTGGCTGTCTCGACCACCACAGGCTGCTGGTCGGCTCTGGTGGAGCGAGCTCCCGCACCCCTGGTTCGCCTTCACCGAACGCGGCTATGCGGTCGAGATCTTTTCACCCGGCGACAGCGGTCTTGCATCCGAGATCGCGTCAAGACAGAGGCGGCCTCATCCGAGCAAGCGCTTGCTCAGCCGCGCGCACTGCACGCGAATATCGGGAATGGCGTCGATTTCGAAGAAGGTGCCGCGCGTCAGTGGCCCGACGGCGAGGATATTGGCGAATACCGTGCCGTCGCCGGCGATGACCTCGCAGTTCGCGGTCACGTCGAGGCCGAGGCGCAGCGGATCCGGCCGTGCCAGTCCACGCTCGACCAGCGACCGCACCACGCTGTTCGAGGTGGTCGAGATGTCCCTGGCGATGCCTGTGCAATCATAGATGCGGGTGACGTCGAACCTTTCGAGCTGCTGCGTGTGGCGCGACTGGACCTGTAGGCTGAAGCCGTCGCCGGCGGCGATCTCGACGACGCGCCCGGCGACAAGGCGGATGCGGCCCGCTTGCACCGCCTCGGCAACGCGGGCGTAGACTTCCGGCGCCATGCGATGGCGGTGGATGTCCCACCAGGCCTTGGTGTGCTCGACGAAGCGGCGCTTGGCCGAGGACGGCCAATTCTGCCAGATCTTCTGGTTGAAGGGTCTCAGACCGTCGACGACGTCGCGCCAGTCGATGCCGGCCTTCTGGTTTTCCCGGATCAGGTCGCGGAACCAGCCGACGAAATAGGAAAGCTGGGTGCCGAGCGGAATGTCGGCAACGTCGAGCTTGATCGGATTGCCCTTGCGATGCGGCGAAGGCAGCAGGCCGCGCCGCGACACCGCGACGATCGCGCCGCGGTGGCCGCGCTGCTCGAGCGACAGGAAGGCATCGACCATGCTCAAGCCGGTGCCCAGCACCAGGACTCGGGCTTCGGGGTCGAGCACAGTGTCCGCCTCGGATCCCATCCTGATCGCATGCCCCTGCCCCGCCCCCGGCTCTTCGTCGTGGCCGGTGGCGAGCACGGCAAGATGCGCAACCACGCTGGTGCCGTTGGCCAGCGCCACTTCGACGCCTGACGCGGTCGGCGAGATCGACAGGCTCTCCTCGCGGATCAAGCGCAGCCGGCCCGTCTGCTGCTCACGCGCCTCGAGCTCGTCGAGCAACTCCTTGAGATAGCGGGCGTAGACGCTGCGCGGCGCATAGACCGGCGCCTGTTCCGGCGTTGCCAGGCCGCGTTCAAGCAGCCAGCGCGAGAAATTGCCGGGATCGTCGGCATAGGCGCTCATGCCCGACGCGCTGACATTCAGCACATGCGCCGACAGCAGCGTTGAATAGGCCATGCCTTGCCCAAAATGCGGGCGTTTTTCGATCAGGCTGACACGTAGATCGGGATTGGGCGACTTCAGCAGATGAGCGGCAAGCACGACGCCGCTGGCACCGCCGCCGACAATGATGATCGAACTTGGCGTAGCGCGCATGGTCATGCGCACACCAGCTGTCCTGGCGATCGTCGCCGGCTCAGGAGAGATTGGTTCAGGCCTGGATTTTCAACGCCGCCGAAAAATCCTCGTCGCCGGCGATGTCGCGCATTTCGGCGAGGCTGCGCTGGTCCAGCACCTCGGCGATGGCCTGCCGGACCTCCAGCATCAGGTGTCGGACTTGGCATGTCGCCTCGTTGCAGTCTTCGCAGCGCTGATACTGGGTGCGGCTGGCGCAAGGAATGGGGGCAAGCGGCCCGTCGAGCACGCGCACGACGTGGCCGACCTTGATCTCGTCCGCTGGGCGTGCCAGCCGGTAGCCGCCTTCCTTGCCCTTGCGGCTCTGAACGAAACCGGCATTGCGCAATTCGCCAAGGATGGCATCGAGGAACTTCTTCGGAATATTGTTTCCTGTGGCGATGTCGTTGACGAAGGCGAGCTGTCCAACCGGCAGGCGCGCCAGATGGACGAGCGCCTTGAGGCCGTATTTACCTTTTTTCGTGAGCATAACCCGCACGTTTCTCTGTCATGCGATGACGCAAGGCCACCGGTTGCGAAACGCCTGGCGTGCCTCCCCGCCGCGTCCAAGCTGTCACTACAGATAAATTCTAGTGACATGATATACAAGCCGAGAAACGTTGATTTTGCTTCGTTTTCACGCCGCAATGGCCATTTTGGCCGGGGCTTGTGCTCTTGGAAGCACAGAAGCCGCCGCGAATGGCGCACCGGCAAACGGGCCGGCGGCAGGAATGTCCCGATCGGCGAGAATACCGACAGCAGCTTCTGCCCCTGAATTTGAAGGCCAAAGCATGCCGCGCGCGGCAACAAGGAGGGTGGCGTCGCTCATCGTCCTCTCCAATCCTTCAATGTCGATAAGGATACTAGACTTAACCGCGAACACAGGGAACTTGATTCCAATTTCTTGGCCATCCACAGCATGGATTTGCCGATGCAGGGGCGAAAACGGGAAAATCGTTGTTGCGCGCATGGACGACGTGGAAGAGGTTCCCGGGCAAGGACGATGGTTCTCACCCGGGCCGTCACCCAGAAGCGCGGGAACTGCCATAGCCAGATGACTTTTTCTAACAAGACCGCACCGATTGGAAGGATTTAACTCTACAAGAATGATAGAGTTAGATGACTATGAAACGCAATCCGGGTTTTTCTCGTTTCCAGGAGCCTTTCATGTCCACCATTTCGCGACGTATCGTTCTCTTGTCCTCGGCGGCTCTGGCGGGCGCCGCCTTCCTCGGCCCGGCCGATGCGCGGGACCTCAAGATCACTATCGGCTACCAGACGGTGGTCGAACCCTCGAAGGTGCCGCAGGCCGACGGCGCCTATGAGAGCGCGACCAAGGCGACAATCGACTGGCGGAAATTCGATTCCGGCGCCGACGTGATCGCGGCGATCGCTTCCGGTTCGGTCGACATCGGTTATGTCGGCTCGAGCCCGCTGGCGGCGGCGGCGAGCCGCGAGCTTCCAATCCAGACAATCTTCGTTGTCGGGCTGATCGGCGAATCCGAGGCCCTTGTCGCCCGCAACGGCGCCGGCATCGAGAAGGCCGCCGACCTTGCCGGCAAGAAGGTGGCGGTGCCCTTCGTTTCGACGACGCATTACAGCCTGCTTGCCGCGCTGAAGCATGAGGGTGTCGACCCGAAGTCGGTCGATATTCTCAATCTGCGGCCACCGGAGATCGCGGCGGCATGGGCGCGCGGCGACATCGACGCCGCCTATGTATGGGATCCGGCACTCGGCCAGATCAAGACGACGGGCAAGGTCGTGCTGGATTCCTCCCAGGTCGCCGCCTGGGGCGCGCCGACCTTCGACGCCTGGATCGTGCGCACCGACTTCGCCGAAAGGAACCCGGAAGCGGTGCGCGACTTCGTCAAAGTAACGGGCGCAGCCTATGCCGAGTTCCTGGCCAAGCCGGACGCCTGGTCGGTGACGTCGCCGCAAGCGGCCAAGATCGCCACGATCACCGGCGCCAAGCTGGAGGACGTGCCGCAACTATTGAGGGGCTATGTCTTCCCGACGCTCGAGGAGCAAGCCTCGGACAAGTTCCTCCGTGGCGGCACGGTCAAGGCGGTCGAGGCGACATCGGCCTTCCTCAAGGAGCAGGGCAAGATCGACGCCGTGCTGCCGGATTATTCGAAATACGTGTCGTCGAAATATGTCAGCGAAGCGCTTGCCTCGAACTGACGCCAACGCGCGCGGTTCTCCTTCCCTGACGCCGCGTGCTCCCTGCCCCGAACCGCTTGCGAGGAGCGGCTTCGGGGCAGACAGATTCGGAATATCGGCGAGGTTCCCATGACGCATCTCGTGCTCGACAAGGTCTCGGTCCACTATGACGGTCAGCCGGCGCCGGCGGTCGAAAATGTGTCGATTGAGATCGCCAAGGATGACTTCGTTGTCCTGGTCGGCCGCTCCGGCTGCGGCAAGACCTCGTTGCTCAACGTCGCTGCGGGCCTGGTCGAGCCTGTGCGCGGACGCGCCACGATTGGCGGCCGGCCGATCACGGCGCCAGGCTCTGACCGCGCCGTCGTGTTCCAGAACGACGCGCTGTTTCCGTGGCTGACCGCGCGGGAAAATGTCGCCTTTGCGCTCAGGCTGCGCGGTGTCAGGGCCGCGGAACGGGCGCGGACTGCCGACGACCTTCTGGCGCTGGTGAAACTCGACGGCGCCGGCGACAAGCGCATCTGGGAGCTTTCCGGCGGCATGCGCCAGCGGGTCGGCCTGGCCCGGGCGCTGGCGGCCGAGCCGCAATTCCTGCTGCTCGACGAGCCGCTGGGCGCGCTCGATGCGCTGACACGCGAACGCATGCAGACAACGCTGCTCGATCTGTGGACGGCAAGCCAGGTCGGCGTGCTGATGGTCACGCACGGCATCGAGGAAGCCCTGGTGCTGGCAACCCGTATCATTGTGCTCGCTCCCGGCCCTGGCCGGGTGGTGTGGAGCTTCGAGACCGGCTTCAGCCGGCGCTATGCAGCCGGCGAGGCCATTCGCAGCATCAAGGCCGATCCCGCCTTCGCCGCAGCGCGGGGCGAGCTGACCGACGCGATCTTCGAAGGGGAGGCAGCATGACCGTTACCTCCTATACCGAGCGGCCGCAGCGCAAGGTCGACGACGGAGCCGACGCGCTGTCGGTGCCATGGTCGCGGCCGCGGCCGAGACGCAGCCGCGTTTCGGCCCGCGTGGTTAGCGCGATCACCATTCTGATGATGCTGGCGGCGTGGACGGCATCGGCCCGCCTGCAATTGGTGTCGCCGGTTTTCCTGCCGTCGCCTGTGGCAGTCTGGAACAAATTTGTCGTCGTCGCCCGTGACGGCTTTGTCGACGCAACGCTGCTCCAGCATATCGCCGCCAGCCTGTGGCGGGTGTTTGCGGCGCTGGTCGCGGCCGTTTTCGTCGGCGTTCCCATCGGGCTGGCTATCGGCATCAGCACGATCGGGCGCGGCATCTTCGATCCGCTGCTCGAATTCCTGCGGCCGATCCCGCCGCTCGCCTATCTGCCGCTGATCATTATCTGGTTCGGCATTGGCGAGCCGTCCAAGATCCTGGTGATTGCCATTGCCATGCTGGCGCCGGTTGCGCTGTCGACGGCATCGGGTGTTCGCGGCGTCTCGCAGGAGCGCATCAATGCAGCGCGCTCGCTTGGCGCCACGCAGCGCCAGGTGATCAGGCACGTCATCCTGCCCAGCGCGCTGCCCTCGATCCTGACCGGGCTGCGCATCGCGCTCGGCGCCGGCTGGTCGACGCTGGTCGCCGCCGAGCTGGTGGCCGCGACGCGCGGGCTTGGATTCATGATCCAGTCCGCTGCCCAGTTCCTCGTCACCGACGTGGTGGTGATGGGCATACTGGTGATCGCTGCCATTGCCTTCGTGCTCGAATTCATCATCCGCAGGATCGAGCGGGTTCTCGTCCCGTGGGCGGGGCGGGAGTAACCGGACCGGAGACGTGACGATGCCCCATTCCACCGCTGTACTGTTTGCGCATTTCGGCCATTGGCTCCGCCTGATCAAGGCCGGAGACAAACAGCCGCCTGACGGCGAACGCAAAACGCCGACGCCGGTCCAGCTGGATGCCGAGCGCAACCGCCTGCCGCCGCGCGACGAAAGTTTCTACTGGGGCTGGCAGTACTGGTCGCGGTGAGCGGCCGCCACGGGTCCGCTGTGTGCTGCTCCGGCGGGCGCCTGAGCATGGACGCCTGCTCAACCGCGCGAACGGTTTGCCCAGGCCAGACCGACCAGGCCGACCAGCGCGGTCACGATGCCGGCATAGAGCCATTGCGACTGGCCGGTCATGAAGCTGCCCTGGACCCAACCGATGCCTTGCAATGACCACAGCACGCCGATGGCGAGCACAATCAAGGCCAGCAGATTTTTGATCAATCTCATCGCTAGAACTCCCTTCCAAGTCGATCATCAGCCGCATTCCGGCCGAAATGGAACAGCTAAAAGAAGCAGCCCAATCACGCCAACTTCTACTTAGATGCTAACCTCTGATCCTGCGCAAGACATGCGGAGATCGGTGAAAAGATCATCAAGGAAGCTGTGCCGCGCTGCGGGAAATCTCTGACAAATTGTTTCGCGTCGACTCCAAACGTGTAACATTGCCATGGAACCGACAGATCATTGCCGCATTTGCTGCCTCATTCGTCCCTAACCGCTGCGGGTCTGTCAACGGAGCCAGTCCCCAACACATGAACAAAAGCAACCAGACCGCGCTTGTCGCGGCCACGATCGCGGCTGGCCTGATGGTCGGCGCATCCACTGCCAGCGCCGCCGCGCAGTGCGGCCGTGCCTCCTGGTACTCACTGCATTCCAGAACCGCTTCCGGCGAACGCATGAACCCGTCGGCGCTGACTGCCGCGCATCGCAGCCTGCCGTTCGGCACCAAGCTGAAGGTGACCAATCGCAACAATGGCCGCAGTGTCGTCGTGCGCATCAACGACCGCGGCCCGTTCATCAAGGGGCGGATGCTCGATCTGTCGAAGGGCGCCGCCAGTCAGCTTGGCTTCATCAGCTCGGGCCATACGGCCGTCTGCATGGCACGGGTCTAACGGCCGCCACGGCCGGACACCGCCTCCGACGCTCGTCCCCAATAGCCGTGCTGCCTGCCAGGCCTTCGCAGGTGCACATTGAGCCGGCTGTTGCCGTTCCAGGCGGATTCTCAACGCCTTGGACGAAAGAACGAGCCTAAATCACGCAAGTTGACGTATTGCATCGCAGCAGATTGTTGCTAACTTCCCCGCAAGGCATTCAAGGCTCGGCGCTGCTCGTCGGCCCTTCGATCGCAGTCGGCAGCGGGGTTCTCGATGTTCTACCAGCTCTACGAACTGAACCACGCCGCCTTGCAGCCGGCGCGCCTCTATGCCGATGCGGTGCGCCTGTTCTACTCCAATCCGCTCAACCCGGTCTCACACACGTCCTGGGGTCGCTCGGTTGCGGCAACGGCCGAACTGTTCGAGCGCACGACGCGCCGCTACGGCAAGCCGCAATTCGGCCTGACCAAGACCGTGGTCGACTGGAAAACCGTCGAGGTCAGCGAACATACCGTCTGGTCGCGGCCGTTCTGCAACCTGGTCCGTTTCGAGCGGGCGGTTCCTGCTGGGCGCCGACCGGATCCGAAGCTGTTGATCGTCGCGCCGATGTCTGGCCACTACGCGACGCTGCTGCGCGGCACGGTTGAGGCGATGCTGCCCTATGCCGACGTGCATATCACCGACTGGGTCGACGCCCGCATGGTGCCGCTGGCCGACGGCAGCTTCGATCTTGACGACTATATCGACTACATCGTCGACATGCTGCATGCGCTGGGTCCCGACACCCATGTGATGGCGGTGTGCCAGCCTTCGGTGCCGGTGCTGGCGGCGGCGGCACTGATGGAAGCCAAGGGTGATCCGTTCGTGCCCTCGACGATGACGCTGATGGGCGGGCCGATCGACACGCGCCGCAATCCGACGGCGGTCAATCTGCTAGCGCAGGAAAAGGGCATCGACTGGTTCCGCGACAACGTCATCATGCGCGCGCCCTGGCCGGTGCCGGGCTTCGGCCGCGAGGTCTATCCCGGCTTCCTGCAGCTTTCGGGATTCATGAGCATGAACCTCGACCGCCACATCATCGCCCACAAGGACTTCTTCATGCACCTGGTGAAGCATGACGGCGACAATGCCGAGAAGCACCGCGAGTTCTACGACGAATATCTGGCGGTGATGGATCTGACGGCGGAATTCTACCTGCAGACCGTCGACACCGTGTTTGTCCGCCAGGCCTTGCCCAAGGGCAAAATGACGCATCGCGGCGTGGCGGTCGACCCTTCGGCGATCCGCAATGTCGCCCTGTTCACGGTCGAGGGCGAGAACGACGACATTTCCGGCCTTGGCCAGACCAAGGCTGCGCACGACCTGTGCATCAACATCCCGGCCGACAGGCACGCCCATTACATGCAGCCGGCGGTCGGCCACTATGGTGTGTTCAACGGCTCGCGCTTCCGCTCCGAAATCGTGCCGCGCATCGTCGACTTCATTACCAGCTACGGCCGTCAGAACCGTGTTGCGGTCAAGCCCAAGCTGGTCAGGACCGGCAAGAAATAGGCGACCAGTGATGATGCCTGTCAATCCGCATCAGGTCGGTCAATCCAAAATCATCGGTTGGCGGGGCCGTGCGGCCGGTCGACCTGTTGCACAATAGTCGCGTTGGCGCCACGCGGGTAACCATGCCGCAAAAATCAATCCATCCTCATAATTGACACGGACTGTAAATACCCCTTAACGTTTCGTTAACAACAAGGGACAAGCGGGGACAATGATTTCCTCACCAATGGCGAGAACGCTGCGCCTGTGTGCGCTGGCCGGACTTACTGTGGCGGCAGGTTGGGCCGGTTCGGCCTCGGCAGCCAGCCCGATGATAACAGGTGGCCCGACCTCGCAGCCGATCGGCCATTATGATTTCTGCAAGAGCTACGCGTCCGAATGTTCGATCCGCCCGAAGGATCTGTCGCCCGCCAGCCTGACCGGCTCGCTGTGGCGCAAGCTGCTCAGCGTCACGACAAGGGTCAACGCCGCCGTCAAGCCGGAGAGCGACTTCGACATCTACGGCAAGGACGAGGTCTGGGCCTATCCCGACAAGGGCGTCGGCGATTGCGAGGACTATGTCCTGGAAAAGCGCCGTGAGCTGAATCGGCTGGGCGTCTCGTTTTCCGATCTGCTGATGACCGTCGTGCGCAAGCCGGATGGCGAAGGCCACGCCGTGCTGACGGTGCGCACCGACAAGGGCGACTATATCCTCGACAATCTGACCGACCAGGTCCGTTCCTGGGACCAGACCGGCTATCGTTTCCTCAAGCGGCAGGCGATCGACAATACCGGCCGCTGGGTCTCGATCCGCGGCGGCCAGCAGGTGCTGGTCGGCTCGGTCCAGTAACAAGGCAACTCATTTCGGTCGTGCCAGCGCGGCGCGGATCGACGCAATGATGCGGCGAAGCTCGGCTTCGTCGAGCTTTTCGATGTTGTCGGCCAGGAGATTGGCAAGCTCGGTCGCCGCCGGGCTAAGGCCCGACGTGTCGAGCTTGACACGCGGATGCGAGGTTTCGGCCAGCCGCGCCAGTTCCTCGGCGTCGTCCCAGATGATGTTGAAATAGCCGATGATCTTCTGGATCAGCGTCCAGCTCGGCGCACCGCGGCGGCCGTGTTCCAGCGCCGAGAGATAGGCTGCGCTGACGCCGATCGCCTTGGCCATGTCCTTCTGGCTGACGCCGCGCTCGTTTCGCAGCACGCGAAGCTTTTCGCCGAATGGGGTCACAAGCGCACCTTCATGGGTGCATCCTCATAGGTGCGTCCCTCATCGGCGTGTCCTCATGAGCGCGCCCGCCGCAAGCGGACATAGAGCGCGCCCGAGCCGCCATGTTTGCGGGCGGCATGGTCGTGGCTGGAGACGAGGGGCCGGAAGGCGGGTGTCGACAGCCATGACGGCACGGCGCGCCGCAAGACGCCATCGCCGCCCGACGAAGAGCCCTTGCCGGTGATCACCAGGACGTAGCGGATGCCGCCGGCATGCGCCCGGTGCAGAAAGGAAAACAGCAGCGAATAGGCTTCGTCCTGCGTCAGGCCATGCAGGTCGACGCGGCCCTCGATCGGCAGCCGGCCCTTCGACAGCTTGTCCAGCGTCGGTTCGTCGAGTGCGTGGGAGACATGCTGCGCCTTCGGCTTTGCAGCCGTGGCAGCATTGCCCGCGACCTGTGCCGGCGGCGGCGCCTGCCTGGTCTCGTCGATCTCCGGCCCGACGTGCGGAATTTCGACGGCGGTTCTGCCCTTCAGCGGTTTTGCCGTGTGCGCCACCAGGTTCCACAGCACCCGGTCGTCCTCGCTCAGCCTGTCGATGCGCCGGGTCATCGGCCTGCTCCTGAAACCAGCGGCCGGGGGATCAGCGCATAAAAATCTGCGGCGTTGCGGATAACGCCGGCGATCTCGCCGGCAGCATCGCCCGACCCGGCAAACAGATCGCCGCGGGCCGGCCCGGTGATCGCCGAGCCGGTGTCCTGCGCGATCATCAGCCGCCGGAACGGTTTTCCGTCGAAAGCGGTCAGCGACGGCGCATCGATATGGAAGGGCGTGCCGAACGTGTGCAGCAGTCGGTCGACGGCGATCGAGCGGCCGGGGGTCAGCGCCACCTTGGCGGCAGCGATCGGGCCGAGCTCTGGGTCGTCGACGCCCATCTCGCGGAAGAAGATGTAGGAGCGGTTGCGCCAAAGGATCTCGTCGACGCGTTCCGGATGCGCCTTGAACCAGGCACGGATCGACTGCATCGTCACTTTCTCCAGCGGGATCTCGCCTTCCTCGCTCAAGATCTTGCCCGGTCCGGTAAAGCGCTGGCCGGATTTGGCGGCATAGGTGATGCGGCGAAGCCTGCCGTCGGTCATCTTGAGGCGTGCCGCGCCCTGCACGTGAATGAAGAAGGCGTCGACCTTGTCGGCGAGCCAGGCGATTTCCAGCCTTTTTCCGGCAAGCGCGCCGCGTTCGATCTCGCCGCGGTCGAAATATTCGACCGGGCCGTTCGGCGCCGCACGTGCGAAGGCGAGATAAGGATCCATGCCGGAAGGACGATTGCCGTCGTCGATGTCGACAAGGTCGGCCGGGCGGGCCAGCAATGGCACCGGAAACTGCTCCGTTCGCACCGGCGAGGCTTCGACCTCCGGCTCATAAAAGCCGGTGACCAGGCCGGGGCCACCATCTTCGGCATCGATACGGGCCGGAACGAAATGGCGCTCGAAAAAGCTTCGGGCCTGCAACCGATTCGCCGGCGAAACGGTGCGCGCTTCGGCATAGGCGTCGGCAAAGCCATTGTAATCGACGCCGAGCGCGCCGGAGCGGTAGGATTTGGTCAGGATATGAAAGGCCGACCGGCGAAAGGCGTCAAAGGCAGGGAGATGGTCGTCCTCGCCCCAGCCCGGCAATTCGCCAAAGGATTTTTCGCTGAAGGCTCGAGAAAGCGACACGACAGCCTCCGCCGCCGTCCAGTTCAGTCTTCTTCTTCGGTGGCGACGAGCTTCCAGTTCGGATCGCGCGAGCGCGCGTCACGAGCGAAGGTCCAGACATCCTTGACCTCGGCGACGGTTTCGGGATCGCCGTCGATGACGGCGCCGGCCTTGTCGCGGGTCGCCGAAATCAGTTCGCTGACGATGCGCAGCGTGATGTGCGCCTCGCTGCCCTTCATCTCGGCCGAAACGATGTCGGCCTTGTCGATGCCGACGAAGGAGGACTGGATCTTTTCGGCCTTCGCCTCGCGGTCGCCGATGGCCGCGACGAAGCCGTCATAGACCTCGCGCGACAAAAGGTTCTTCAGCGTTTTACGGTCGCCATCGGCGTAGGCCATGACGATCATCACGTACGCCATCTAGGCGCCGTCGACGCAGGTCTTCCGATCCAACGACGGATCAATGTCCTTGATCGCCCGCAGGCCCCGATTGAGATCGGTGTCCGGCTTGGCAAAGGCATCGATCGCCACATAGGCATCGGCCGCCGGCTCTCCCGCCAGGCGCTTGCGCGGCAGCGAGACCACGTTCTCGGGTTTCTGGGCGGCATCCTTGTCGTTTTTGCGCGCTGCCGTATATGGATCGAAGGGTGGGCGCTCGTTGCCCGTGCGTCGGCCAAGCACGTTGCGCAGCTGGAAGAAGATCACCACCGCCGCAATCAGAAAGAAAATCGTGCCGAAGTCGAAGAAGCCCATATCTTGCGCCAATCAATCCCTGCTTTGGCCGGACCAGCGGCCAAGCAAGGGCCGCGATCACATAGCGTTCAGTATCCAAAGCATATAGAACGCATGGCGCAATCATTCAAATCAAAGGCAGCCATACCTATCTAACAGCTCTGGTGCCAGCGGCGATTGCTCGCCGGCCGGCAAAACATCGAAAACGATCGGTCAAGATTTGCGTATTTCGCTGCTTCCCCTGTTCATTCTCGCGCTTCCGCTGCTGGAGATAGCCGGTTTCGTTATTGTCGGCCGCCAGGTCGGCGCGCTGGCGACAGTCGGCTTGGTGCTGGCCTCGAGTGTCGCCGGCGCCCTGCTGCTGCGGCACCAGGGTTTTGGCGTCATGGCCAGGGTCCGTGCCGAAATGGATGCCGGGCGTGATCCGAGCGGCCAGCTTGCGCATGGCGCCATGATCGTGCTGGCAGCGATCCTTTTGATCATCCCCGGCTTCATCTCGGATATTTTCGGCCTTCTGCTGTTCCTGCCGCCGGTGCGCGATCTTGCCTGGCGGATGCTGAAAGGCCGCATCGTGCTGGCAACCGATTTCAGCAGTGGTTTGCGGGCAAGGCAACGCGGCAAGACCATCGATCTCGACGACGGCGACTATTCGCGGGCCGACGACCATACGCGCGGGCCGGGTTCTCCCTGGCGCCGCCTCAAGGACGAGTAGCTGCAAGGCAACCGGCGTCTTTTGCAAACTTGTCTTGTCGGGCCGGCCATGATAGCGAACGCCCGAATTTCAATCCGGTCAGCAACGCTGCCCAGGCAAAAGGACCACAGCTTATGGCCAGCAACGACGACGCGCCGACCGGCGCAGCCAACGGTAATGGAAATGCGGCGCAGCCTTCGCTCAACGTGCTTGCGCAATATGTGAAGGACCTGTCCTTCGAAAGCCCCGGCGCACCGAACTCGTTGCGCGGCCGCGACAAGGCTCCCGGCATCGCCATCAATGTCAACGTCAACGCCAACCCGCTTTCGGACAAGCAGTTCGACGTCAATTTGACGCTGAACGCAAAAGCGTCGTTCGACCAGGAAGTGCTGTTCAACGTCGAGCTGGTCTATGGCGGCGTCTTCTCCATCAGCGGCTTCCCGCAGGAGCACATGCTGCCGATCCTGTTCATCGAATGCCCGCGGCTGCTGTTCCCGTTCGCCCGGCAGATCATCGCCGAGGCAACACGCAACGGGGGCTTCCCGCCGCTGATGCTAGACCCGATCGATTTCGCGCAGATGTTCCAGCAGAAGTTGGCCGAGGACCAGGCTGCCGCCAAGGTCAAGGTGAGCTGAAGCTGGTTAGCTCGCAGCGTTTGAAAAACCCGGCGCGAAGCCGGGTTTTTTGTTTGAGACGCCGGCGGGGCAGTACCCCCCTCTGGCCTGCCGGCCATCTCCCCCTCAAGGGGGTGTTTGGACCGGAGACATCGCGAACAGGTGTGCGAGGACATCGCGAACAGTTTGGCGCGCTTTGCGCCGGGAGGTTCGGGATGCCATTCGAGGACACGAGCGCGATGAGATAGTGTGCTGAAGGTTCTGCAAAAAGTTTTGGAGAGAGAACGGGGCTTGCTCTGAGGGGCGAGCGGCCATGGCACGGTGGTGA
>NZ_JAMYMD010000024.1:0-92123 GCF_040318335.1 Mesorhizobium sp. M1182 | reverse complement strand
ACATTGAAGGCTCGTCCGCGGAGCTCCATCATGCGGCGACTGATGTCGACCGCGAAGACAACCATGCACCCGGCAGCGTCGTCTCGACGCAATTACATGCTTGACGTCCCAGCGGCGATTAGACAACCCCATCACTATCTTCCCAAGCCTTGGTTTTCGCGGCGCTTGGTGCAGATTCCGTGAATTCGTCGGCTAGAGGTGTGCATTCCCGCGAAACTCGAGAGGTGTTAGCGAGTATGCTTGTTTTCAATAGGCGGCTGCGTGAGTGTCTTCTGCCTACTGCTCCCGAGGAGAGGAACTATGAGCTTGAGCAATTTGGGGACTGAGCAGCTGCGGGAGAAGGACCGAAGCTTCGTCTTTCATCCGTCTACACACTTGGCCAAGCACAGTCGCGGCGAGACGCCAAACCGGATCATGGCCGGCGCAGAAGGCGTCTACATCTGGGATACGGAGGGTCGGAAAAGTCTCGACGGTTTCGGCGGGCTCTATTGCGTCAATATGGGATATGGATGCACGGAGATTGCCGAGGCTATCGCGCGGCAAGCGCACGAGTTGCCGTTTGCCCATGTCTATGCGAGCCAAGGCACCGAGCCAGTCGCCCTCTTGGCAGAGGCCGTGGTCGAATATTTCGGACAGAACATGCGACGGGTTTACTTCGGCCTTTCCGGCTCCGACGCCAACGAAACCAACATCAAGCTGGTCTGGTATTACAACAACATCCTCGGGCGCCCCGAAAAGAAGAAGATCATCTCGCGGCATCGCGGATATCACGGGTCCGGGCTGGTCACCGGAAGCCTGACAGGGCTTCCCTTTTTTCACGATTTCTTCGACCTGCCTTTGGATTTGGTGCGCCATACGACGACGCCACACTACTATCGCCAGGCGCGCGACGGCGAAAATGAGGAGGCGTTCTCCAGGCGCTGTGCCAACGAACTTGAAGCCCTTATCCTCGCTGAAGCCCCAGAGACCGTTGCAGCCTTCATTGGAGAGCCGGTACTTGGGACCGGTGGCATCGTTCCGCCTGCAAAGGGGTACTGGGCTGCGATTCAGGGGGTGCTTGACAAATACGACATCCTTCTTATTGCCGATGAGGTGGTTTGCGGCTTCGCGCGAACGGGTGAGAAATTCGGTTCCCACCTCTATGGCATGCGCCCGGATTTCGTAACTATCGCCAAGGGCCTGAGTTCAGCCTACCTGCCCATCTCCGGGTCAATTATCGGCGACCGCGTCTGGTCCGTCTTGGAAGAAGGAACGGAAAAGCACGGCCCACTCGGCCATGGCTGGACATATTCCGGTCACACGCTCTGCGCGGCGGCCGCGCTTGCCAATATTAAATTGCTGAAGGAAAGAAACATCTTGGAGCATGTTCGGGATGTCGGACCGTACTGGCAGGCCCGAATGAAAGCCGAGCTGGAGGGACATCCCATTGTTGGCGAGGTTCGCGGCGTAGGCATCCTATCCGCCGTGGAACTGATGCGGGATCCTAAAGAACGGGTGCCATTCGAGCCCGAACTTCAGGTCGGCGTGCGCGCCGCCGCTGCTCTGTTTGAGAATGGTGTCATCGGGCGAGCTATGCCGCACGGCGATATTCTCGGCTTTGCCCCACCTCTGATCATTACCCGAAAGGAGATCGACATCATCGTCGACGCAACCGCGAAATCAGTCGATACGACCTATCGCGCGCTGAAGGCGGAGGGCGCGATATGATCTGACGTGACGGATGACGCCTCCCACTCGGGTCGACCAGGATATCACCTCCGGGAGCCCCTGTGGCGTCATGAGCTGGCGCGCGCAAAAAATCCGCTTCGCTTTCAAGGCAACTTGCATGGAGGGTGTGCGAGCCGATGCCGAAAATGCGACGCAAATCTCGAAACACAATACCGCCTTCGCGTCCGAGATGGCAACGTAGGCTGTTGCAAGAATTGTAGAGGTGACGCTCTCAGAGACGGCCGCCGATGTGCAAGCTTCCGTGAGGTTGAGCTCCTCCATGGAAAGAGTCTTCAACCGCCCGTAAACAGACACCCCGACCGTAAGGAAGTGCAAACCCAAGGATGACAACTGTCGCCTGCTAAGAGATGGCGCTGGAATGAGGTCTCAGTGTCGATAAGAGCGCCGTCGAAGCACAATCGCCCTCCCAAGGCGCACCGGCCCGGCACGGAGCTCAGTCTCCTGCCGGGCCTTCTTTCCTCAATGGCTGCGCTTTGGTCTACCCGTCTGGGCTCCTGGAGGCGGCCAGAACTCACTGCAGTTTAGCTATGCAAGACGCTTTTCATAGATTTGTAGAGCAGATCGCAGACAGCGCTGACGCGATGGACCTGCGCAACGCTCTGGGCGAGATTGCCTCTTCGCTCGATTTGCCTTCTTTTGCTTATCTTTTCCCTTCGCCTGGCAAGGGCCGCAAGGTGCGCCTGATTTCCACCTATCCTCAATCCTGGACATCTCACTACCTTCACAGTCGGTATGAAAAGATTGACCCGGTTATCCATCAGGCGCGTGGTGGTCAGGAACCATTCAACTGGGATGCGCACGGTGCTGATCTCGAACTGTCGACGCAGCAGCGACAATTGATGGATGAGGCGACGCAATTTGGCATTCACTGCGGCTTCACGATCCCGATCCATGGCAGCACCGGTACGTTTGCAGCACTGACCTTCGCCTCGGATGAAAGGCGACCACTGTTCTTCCGCCTGATTGACCGATATGACCGCGTGCTGCAGCTCATCGCGGTCTTCTTCCATCTTCATGCCTGTCGCAAGTTGGCCGACGGCAGGATCGTGGATGGCGTTGCCCTATCGCGAAGGGAAATGGAGTGTCTGAAGTGGGCGGCTCGCGGAAAGACGGCGTGGGAGATCGGCCGCATCTTGGGAATCAGTCGGCACACCGCAGCCTATCATCGGGATAACGCCAGGATGAAGCTTGGCGTGAAGACGGTTATTCAGGCAGCCGTTCGGCTTGCACTATCCAGGCCATCTCTCTTCACCTGATCTCCGAAACCTGGGCACATGCACAGGTTGTATCAACTCCGGCCCTTGCCTTCAATCGCAGGTGTTATCCATGCGAGGGAGAAAGGCCATCATGATGCAGTTGATCACGCCGGATTGTTACGCTGAGTTCAGCGACGAGCTCGAGCAGATGCACCGCTTGCGGTATCGCGTCTTCAGGGATCGACTTGATTGGGACGTTTCGTTCAGCGGCGGCTATGAGGTCGATCCGTTCGACGCGCTTCGTCCCCACTACCTCTTGCTGCGTTCGCCCACCGGGCGCATCGACGGTTGCGTGCGCCTGTTGCCGACCACCGGACCGACGATGCTGCGCGACAGCTTCTGCGCTCTCCTTGCAGACCGTTCGGCGCCGGAAGATCCGCGGGTTTGGGAAAGCAGCCGTTTTGCGCTTGATCTGCCGCCTTCCGCGCCGAAACAGGCGGGCATCGCTATTGGCACCTACGAGCTGTTTTCCGGGATGGTCGAGTTTGGCTTGTCACGTGGTCTGTGCAGTATCGTTACGGTACGGATCTGCGCATAGAGCGGATCTTGCGTCGCGCCGGCTGGCCACTCGAACGGCTGTCCGATCCGCAAACAATAGGCAACACGCGCGCCGTTGCCGGATATCTCGACGTCTCAACAGAGAGCTTGGAAGCCCTCCGTCGCAATGGCGGGCTCAAGGGCCCGGTGCTGTGGACACCGGTCATGAAGATCGCCTGAGCCTTGAATCCAACCCTTCCTGGAAATGATGCAATGGACGAAACAAGACCTGGCCCTGCTTGGCCGGACAGGCAAGATGATGGTGCCTATGGCTATGTCGAGCAGCTCACCAGTCGAGGCTGGGCCTGGGAATTCCTCAGGCGCAATCCGGACTTCCAGAAGGATCTGGCGAACGCGTTACGCGGTGCCGAACGCACGAACGCCCGATCCGTGGACATTATCAGCCTTCCTTCGAACACTGTTGATCTCTCGCGGTGGGGCCTTCTGTTTTGCAAGCTCAAAAGGAACTGATGCGAGCGTCTTTTGGTGCCCCTGCCAATGTCCGCATGTTTTGCCGGTTGCTGCCGAAATGGCGGCGCGGCCGCGCGGGGTCGACTTGCTTGATCTCGCCCCGCGCTCCTGCCGCATCTCCATACTCGTCACGCGGGACGGGCATCAGCACGTCCTTGTCGAGGACAGTGGCAGGAGCTTGCAGCTGGCTGCCTCCGGCGTCAGCATCCTCGAACCTGTGCGATTGACATCCTCCGTCCTCTGGTCGCCAGAGGAACTGAAGCAACGCCTGAACGCGCTGGAATGTCTGAACAGCCTCTGTTGGACCGGCAGGCTGCAACCAGGATTCTTTCCGACCGAGCCCCGTTGCTCGCGGTTGCGCCGAGTCTTGCGTGCGCTCGACGGCTCCATCGCTGGCGCATCACACCGCGAAATCGGCCTTGCTCTCTTCGGCAGAGCCCGCGTCGAGCAGGACTGGGCCCACCCCGGTGACCATCTTCGCGACAGCGTCCGCCGTGCAGTCAGACGCGGGCGCTCGCTTATGAACGGTGGTTATAAGCGTTTTCTTCTATAACGACTGTCACCATCAGGCCTTTTGGCCAGAGAACAGCTCTTTGTACCCCGCCACCACCAGCCAGTGGGCGCGCGCGAGATGGCTGCGAACCGCCCTTTGGGCGCGCGCTGGCTCTTGCACTGGATCGATGCCCAATATCGCCTGCGCCATCTCTTCTTCGCTCGCATTGTCGGCGCATGCGTCTATGAGCTTCAAATATGTCGTGAAGTGTTCATCGTCGTAAGCGGTCAGGCTTTCCGCCCATGGGACCTCGTCGGCAACAGCAGGTTGGAACAATCTGTCTACCATTTCATGTCTCGCCTAAGACCTATTCCGCGCCCGCGCACGGTACAATATCCTAAAATGGGATAATTCGAAACTGGGATTAGTCGGTGAGCCGGTTCCTTCTTGGCCGGTTCGTCTGATGCCGAAATCCCTTCGATCAGCTCGCCAGCGCCGGCTGCTAAAACGGCTGATTGCGGCGCGCAAAACCAAAGGGGTCACCCAGACCCAGCTTGCTGATATGCTGGCCGCCCACAATCCTTCGTGGCCAAGTACGAGGGTGGTGAACGTCGGCTGGACGTAATTGAGTTTCTCGACCTTACCGAGGCTCTCGATATCGATCCTTGCGAGCTTCTGGCACAAATGCGTCGCTCTCGTGACCTGTAGATCGCGTTGCGCTTGGTTTGGGTGCCAAACTTCACGATTTACCTCCTTGAGTTTACGGCTCAGCGGGATTTGCCTCGCTAAAGTGATGCCGTGCAGCCGCTCCCCTTTGTTATCTCTGATTTTTGTAGAGAATCCTCCGTGGTGAAATCCTCGACAATAGGGTGGCTTCTCGTGCATGGAATCCGAGAGGTCTTTGCCCGCAATCTGCGTAGGCATGGCCAAAAAAGAAATTGTCGTAAGAAGCGCTGGCCCATGAGGCTGGCGTCGACCGAGCATATGTCAGCGCACTTGAGCGCTCGGTCTATGGCGCCAGCATTGATAGGCGGCAAAACTCGCCAGAGTGCTCGGAATCGAGCCGGCCGATTTACTCGACCCTCATTCTGAATAGATCTGGAAGCAGCGACGAAACCGCGGTTGATGAGACTCGACCAGAAGGTTTTCCAGGCATTTCATGCTGCTGACAGGAGCACCCGCGCGCCTGGCGACGCGCACCAGGTGCTCGTGAACCGAGCCCGCTTTTCTTCGGCAAGCTCAGGCGGTCTCGGCCATTCGGCTTCGCCCCTTGGCGTGGGCAGCCCTTCGGGCTGAGACGGCCGCCGCCCTTGCGGGCGGCGCGGTTTGTCTGTTGGCCTTTCCCGGTGGCGCGGGGTGGGCGGCACTCCCTTCTAGGCCCGCCGCGGCAGCCCGCAACCCTTCGCGTGCCGCTCAGGGTCCTCCTCTTCGTTCCGGTCCTTCGGATGCGGTCCGCCTACCACGGCGGGCCTTTCCGGTCGCGACTCGCCGCCCACCCCGCTCACGGGGGTAAGCACGCGAGATTGGGATCGAGCGCTGCCTCCACCGCCCCATGGGATCTTCCGGGGAAAGGCGCGGCGAAGCGGAGGATAAGACGATGCGTGCAAACAGCAAGCGTTCCGCCAGCACAGAGGCTGGCGCAGGCAAGGGCGGGCGCCCGGGCGCAAGCCTCTATCAGGAGATCACCGACCGCATCATTGCCGAACTGGAGCGCGGCACCGTCCCATGGGTCAAGCCATGGGGCAGGGCAAAGGCGGGCCTTGGCTTGCCAAGGAATGCATCCTCTGGGCGCCAGCCACCGCTCCTGCAGCAAAAGAACAGCAGCTGTCGCAGCAGGCTGAACAAGGCATCTTGTCGGCGTCGAGGGAGGCCCTGCTCGCCTTACGCAGGCGCATAGCTCTGACATGACGTCCGGGAGACTGATGCCGGGCAGTCCATCAACAATACCCAACAACCATCCTGATTCGAAGCGCATCTAAGCACGTCCATTTCAGGCGTTAGTCGAGGCCGCATTGACCAGGGGTACCTTCTTGGTCCGCTGGAGGAGGGCGGCCGCCCGTCGACAACGGCTTCTTCAAGTGTCGCCCGTGCAGGGACGACCGTAAAAAAGGGCGCGCGAGGCGCCCTTCATTTCCGATCGGCTATCAGCAGCCGCCTTCAGCTTTCGTTGTTAGAAGCGGTAGGTCACACCTGCGCCTATCAACCAGGGATCGAGCTCCGCCTTTCCCGTCAGCTTCGCGCCGTCGACCGTGACGTCGAAGTCTGGCTTGAGGAAAAGCTTCTTCACGTCGAAGTTGACGCCCCAGTGCTGATCCACCATGTAGTCGAATCCCACCTGCAGCGCGGTGCCGAACGTATTCTTAACCTTGAGAGCATCGGCACTGCCGGCACCCTGGTTATAGAAGATCGTGTAGTTCACGCCGGCGCCTACATAGGGCTTGAACGCGCCGAAATCGGTAAAATGATACTGCAATGTGAGCGTGGGCGGCAGCAGCCAAACCTTGCCGATATTGCCCAGCGCGCCGATCGCTCCTTGGCCCTCGATGTTGGCATAGGTGGTGCCGAGTATGAGCTCGGCGGCGATGTTGTCCGTGAAGAAATAGGAGATATCGAGTTCCGGGATCACGGTGTTCGAGTAGGAAAGACCGGAGCCTGACACTGCATTGACGTAGCCCGAATCCTCGGTGATGACCCCCAACCCACGCAGGCGGAGTTGCCAAGGACTTGGCTCTTGCGTGACCGAGGCTCCTGCCTGCGGGACGCTCGCGGCTTGCGCAAGGTCCGCCGCGACGGCCTGCTGTCCCATCACGATGAGGACAACGGCCGCTGTTACTCCCCGCGCCGCGCGCATTTGGTTTCTCGCCATGATATTCTCTCCTTGCTCTTCAGAAAATGTGGACCGAACTACGAAAAATCTTGATTGGCGGAGCGCTCATGCGCAATTTGCGTGGGAACGCGCACACATTATTCGCGCCGTGCTCGCAACCATTGACCTGTACCCACTGATTGAAACGTTGCTCTTTGTCTGGGTCCCGCTGACCTATCGAACGCCATCGGCTTGCCAGCCGATCGCACTGCGAAGGAAATTGGTGCCCAAGGCAATGAATGCGGCCCGCTCCCGATTGTTCTTGCCGTAGCCGTGCCCGCCCGCGCCGGGCTCATAGAAGTAAGCGGGATAGCCAAGAGCCTGCAGCTTTGCGGCCATCTTACGCGCGTGGCCCGGGTGGAGGCGGTCGTCCCGCTTCGTGGTGGCAAGCAGGATCGGCGGATAGGGCTGTCCCGGCGTCGCGACGTGATAAGCGGAGATTTCCTTTAGGAAAATCCATTCCTCCGGCTTGTCGGGATCGCCATATTCGTCAATCCAGCTCGCGCCCGCCAAAAGCTTGGTGTAGCGGCGCATGTCGACAAGCGGCATTTTGCAGAACAGCGCGCCGAAACGCTCAGGATAGCGGGTAAGCATGTTGGCGATCAGAAGGCCGCCATTTGAGCCGCCCTCGGCGGCAATCCGCCTCGGCAGCGTAATGCCCCTTCGCACGAGGTCGGCGGCAACGGCGGCGAAATCGTCATGGGCGAGACGCTTGCCCTCCCTGCGCCCGGCCTCGTGCCAACGGGTGCCGAACTCTCCGCCGCCCCGGATGTTCGCCACCACGCACGTGCCGCCGCGTTCGAGCCACAGCTTGCCGAGCGAGGAGTTGTAGTGGGGCAGGAGCGATATGCCGTACCCGCCGTAGGCGGTGAGGTGAACCGGGGCATCCCCGTTCCCGTTCGCCGGACCGACCTGCGTGTAGGGGATCATCTCCCCACCGGTCGAGACTGCCTCGTGGCGCGTGACCACCAGCCCGGATGCGTCGAAATTCTCCGGGTTGCGCTTCAGGATTACTGGAGCGCCGAGAGGCGCCGCGGCATTGAGGTCTAATAGGAGAAGCTTCCGCGGCTTGATCGGGTTCTGAGCCGAAACGAGGACCTCTCCGTTGGTCTCGAGATGTTCCGCATCGAGCGACCGAAGGTGAACAGTCCCTTCGGCGGGCACGGTGTCCAGCACTCGGCGCGTCCATTCCTCGCGGTCGGGGGTGAACATGTCGAAACGCGGAACGAGGTAGACGAGGTAGGAGATAATGAGCTTCCCGTTATTCCAGAAGAATGACTGCAGGGAGCGCCTGTCGCCTGCTTCAAAGAGGGTGGCAAAACTGCGCTCGCCGGCGATGAAGGAGGAAAGCGAGATACCGATCAGCGCGTCCGCGGCATGGGTCGTCCCTCCCACTGTCCACGGCTTGCCCGGCTTTACCGCCAGCCAGTCGCCGAAGCCGCTCCACGAGGCGTCCCGAGGAAGGTCGATCCGCATCTTCGGCCCGCTCCTGTCGCCAATTCGGCCGATCTTCTCAAAGAAGGTCGCCTGCTCAATGAACCAAAGGCGCTCGCTCTCGGCGGTGCGGTCCAGATGGCAGGACACGCCGAGGGATTCGGGACCGGTCTCGAAGATTACCGGCGCGGTGAGCGGATCCGCGCCACGTTTCCACAGCCGCACGGTGCGCGCGTAGCCGCAGCGGGTGGCCATGCCATCACCAAGCGCACTGGAAAGCAGAAGCGTGTCAGGATCGAGCCAATTTACCCCGCCCTTGGTCTCCGCGAGGTTGAAACCGTCGGCGACGAAGCTAACAGACTCCAGATCGAATTCGCGATGCACGACCGCCTCGCTGCCGCCGCGCGAGAAGCGTAGAACGGCTCTTTCCCGTCTCTCTGGCTCGATCGACGCGCCCCCCCAGACCCAGTCCTCTCCGTCGCTAGCGGCGAGGGCGTCCACATCGAGCAGGAGCTCCCACTGGGGATCCGCCTTCATGTAGGCGGCAAAGGTGGTTCGGCGCCACAGTCCGCGCGGGTTGCGGGCATCTTGCCAGAAATTGTAGAGGTAGTGACCGTGGCGGGTGATCAAGGGAATCTTGTCAGGACGGTCGAAGATCGCTGTCAGGGCCGCGCGGTCCCGCTCGAATTGCGTTCCACCGAAGTGCTCCAGTGTCCTGGCCGACTGGCTGGCGGTCCAGTCAAGTGCCCGTTCGCCTTCTATATCTTCAAGCCAAAGATAAGGATCATCGTCGGGAGCATTCAGCGTTGGGCGGAAATCGAATGCGGTCATGTCCGTGCAACCTGAAGAATGAAAGCGCAAAGGCTTCCGTCCGCTCGGGAAAGCTCATTGTTTGCGGCGGCGAGCGCATGCTCGGCGAGCGTGATCATAGGATGAGTTCTTCTCAGTTGGTGCGACGCGGCAGTGCGTTTGCGCATCGGACTGCATGTGTCGTGCCAACCAGGAAAATCGTTTCAGAACAATGCGACCACTCTGATGGCGCTGTGTCTTATGTCCGGCATCGTCGTAGATCCGACAATGACTGCAACCGTAAGCGCCTGATCGATCTCGTGTGCGAGCTCGCAGGAAACTTGCATAACTCAAGCAGTGAAGCTCACACCGAAGTTGGTTTGGATATGCCGGTCTTCCTCACCGCAGCGGTCATGAACCTCAGGCGGTTGGGCGCCCACTCTCCTGTTCGATTTCGGCGGTATCGGCTCAGCCTGCTACCTTTGACCCGCCGCGGCGGGCCTGAGAATCCAAACCGACGCCGGCAATGCAGGCGCTATCGCGAAACTCGCGTGAAAACCCGGCTTCTTCAACGCCCTCCTGCAGGCTGAACTCGCGCCGTCAACGCTGAGGTCGGCAGACTCGCATCTCTCGGGCATTATGTTTGCGCATGATTGCCTGACCCCATCCTCGGGATCCACATGGGCCAATGTCTGGAGGCCACTGAGGCCAGCGAGCAAGCGCGGGCAGTGTTTTGCGTACTGGTAAGTGGTGCGAGTTCTGCCTCCTAAGTCTTCACGCGACGTCGGGGGCGGGCAGGGCTCAATCCAACGGAAGGCATCCAGGAGCGGTAAGGGTGTTTGAGGTTTCGCGCGTCAGCAGAGGGTTTTCCAAGAACGACACGCAGTTTGGCACCTGCTGTGCGTGAGGATCCCGAGCCCGATCATCAGTGTTGCCGCTATGACCTTTGCGGTTGAGCGGCCCTCCAGCGTGATCGGCCAACGGCGCGTCCACGCCGACTGGAGGGATCCGCGCGATCACCTGCGCGACCCTATCCGCCGCGCCGTCTCTCGCGGCCGTCTGATGAATGGCGGATACCGGCACTTCCTCGTCTGAAGAAGCTTGGTCGTCAGCAATCCTTGTGGCCAAATACGACGGTGGAGAGCGGCGTCTCGATGTCATTGAGTTTCTCGACGTAACTGCGGCGCTTGACGCCCATCCCTGCGAGATTCTGTCCAGCCTGCGGTCGTAGCGGGCGCCCGCGCGCCTGACGGCGCGCGCCGGGTGCTCGTGAACCAAGCCCGCTTTTTCTTCGACAGGCTCAGGCGGTTTCGGCCATTCGGCTTCGCCCCTGGCGCGGCTCGTCAGACGCGCGCAATTCTTCTCTGTAGCGCCTTTCCCGGCGGCGCGGGTGGGCGGCTCTCCTTCTAGGCCCGCCGCGGCAGCCCGCAACCCTTCGCGTGCCGCTCAGGGTCCTCCTCTTCGTTCCGGTCCTTCGGATGCGGTCCGCCTACCACGGCGGGCCTTTCCGGGTGGCGACTCGCCGCCCACCCCGCTCACATGGGGCTTTTTCGTCAAGGCCGTCTTCGCATATCACCTCAATGCGCGTTGTGATCCAGGGTCCGAGCCTGTCGTCATGGCGCGGTGATAACACCGGTCCAAACTCACATACGGTCGCTGCGCATCGGCAGCTGCACCTGCGTGACGTGGCGATGGATGCGGCATCGACAACATGGCTTTCGATGCCTCCACCCTCAAGAACCCGGTGGATCCAGAAGCCGTCCAAACCAGCTTCCTGGATTGTGATCACAGGCACTTCACGGCCCGTTCTGCGCCGAACCGTTGCCTTCAACTGCCCGACAAGGTCCAACAACCCGGCCGCATCGCCTGCCTTGACGGTGTGCTTTGATAACTTCTCTCCGTTGCAGGGAAGCAAGCTCGTCACCAACCAAGTCGAGCGGCTGAGCTCCAGAGACAGGAAGATGGCGCCCAGCGTCGTGTGGATCGCCTCGGCTGCACATTGGGTGTTTCATTATTCATGAATATGACCCCTGCAAGTTTTTCTTGAGCAATATGCCTGTCGAGGCGATTTGATCGCGGCTGCGGCCATCGCTTCGCGATGCGGTTTGATTATTGCCTACCCCCGCTCGCGGGGGTGGGCGACGCTCCTTTCTAGGCCCGCTGCGGCATGTCGCAATGCTCGCTCCCTCGCATCCTCCCCTTCGTTCCGGCCCATCGGGTGCGGCTTGCCTCGTTCAGCGGGCCTGGCCAGTCGCTTTCTGCCGCCCACCCCACTCACGGGGGGCAGGCACGCGAGATTGGAATCGAGCGCTGCCTCAACGCCCATGGGATCTTCCGGGGAAAGCCGCGATTGGCGAGCGGAGGACAAAACGAGCAGGCAGGACAGAAGCGTACCGCCAGCGGGGAGGCAGGCAAGGGCGGGCGCTCGGGCGCCAGAAGCTCGGCGTGTGCACCAAAATCAGGCCGTTGCGCTGCTGGCCTCCTCACGGTGTTCTCTTTCTGAGAAACTGAATTCTTTGGTCCCCTGTGCATGTGCACAGGCTGTTTCGCGGACGCATTCGCCTCCAATGGCAGGGTCATTTCTGCCCGGAGGCCTTCATGATGCAGCTGAACGTACCCGATTGGTACGACGACTTTGCGGACGAACTGCACGCAATGCACCGTCTGCGGTACCGCGTTTTCGACTTGCCGCAGACAGATGACAAACCGCTCAGCGGCGGCGTAAGATCATTCATGGGTGTAGTCTCCGAAATGATTCGGATCGGCCTTAGCAACCAAATCCCACGGCATTTCAATGGCTTGTGCTACATCCGCCACCCCCTCATGAATTTCTCAGGCTTTCATGGACATCTTCGGTGACTTCAGTCTGTTCCCGGCACTGGCCCAGCTCTTGATAGCTAATTTTTCGTCCGAACCGTGGATGCCTTGGGTCTTTGTTGGATGCTACGCGTTGATCGCTTATTGCTTCATGCCTGACTTGCGGGAGCGATCATCTCGCAAGATTATCTTTTGGCAATTTGTGCTGCCCTTGATGTTCTCTGGCGCAATCATTAAAGGTCTACTGGATATGGGCGCCCCCAACACCCCCGTGCTCTTTGCTCTTGGCATCGCGCTCATGGGCGTTTTCTTAATGGGGAACATGATTGCCTTCATCGCACATGCAGTTCCTGTAGTCGTTACGGACGCAAACATCCGACATGCTGCAAAGACAAAGCCCTTTAGCTTCATCCTATTGCTATTAATATTATTTTGTGTGGTATGTCAGATTCTGACCCTGATTACTTCGTAAACGTCCTCTGCTGCTCCAGCAAGCCGGACGAGCAGGGCGGAGCGCGTACTTGCCAGTAGATGGCGAGCATGAATACTGATCGAAGAGCTTAACAGGCTCAGACTGAACCGCACCGGGTTTGCCGAAAGCCGTTTCGTTATTGTCACGGTAGCGTGCCTCGGCTTCGGCCGGCGGGATGGATGGAGGTATCCGACGTACGTCGCCTGAAGGCTCGAGAACGCCCGGCTCAAGAAGCTCCTGGCCGAGCAGATCCTGGACAACGCGATTCTGAAGGATGTCGCCGCAAAAAAATGGTGACGCCCGATGCGAATCCGCGAGGGGAAGCAGCTTGCTGCCGCGCGCCATGCGGCGAGAGCTGCATGCTTTTTCGTCAGTTCGATGTTCTCGGCGCTCCGAAATCTCTTCGTCACCCCAGACGCGCCGCTCTCGCCACTCACATCATCGCATCCGCGCAATGGCGCGTTGGAAAGCTGTGACGGTCCTCCTGCCTCGCAGTTCGGCTGATAACGGCCTGCGAACATGCGCCGCCTCTTTCAGCACGTCGAGCAGCCCGAAATGAGGCCCGTCGGTTCGGGCAAAGGCTTGAACGGCTTATAGTTATCCGGTTATCGCCGCCACAAAAAACGAACCTTCTGCGGAATATTGGCATCGAGGAGAAACAGTTCTAGCTCCAGATCCTTCCGGATGGAAGCATAGAGCGGTAAATCACCGTGCATCTGTTGTCAGGTTCAGACCTGAATAGTACGCATCTCTCGCACGAAATGTGATCGAGTGCATGTTCTGCAAGTTCAAGATGGCGTCGCATGGCAACACGATAGCATCGCCATGCAGAACTACCTCTCAGCCCTTGCTCTCGCTAACAAAAAGACCCGGCACCCAATCTGGAGGGATTGGGTGCCGGGTCTTCAAGGTCACATTCGATTGGGAAGGTGCAGTGACGCTTCTTGGGCTACGCCCCGCATGATTAACGAGCGGTTAACTGCCGGCATATTCCTCAGCTCCTATTCCGGCGACGAGGGCGTCCAGATATTCGGGGTGACCGGGAATAACTGATAAGTCCCGGACAGTGTGTCGGTGTCGATTCAAGTGCCTGTTGCGTTCATGCTTTCATGGATGATCGAGCGCTGGCCCGGTGGCTTCCAGACCCATTTTGGGCGAGAACGGCGTACGCCTCTCCGGCGGCGAGAAGCAGCGCCTTGGGTTGGCTCGGGCTCTTTACCAGAATCCGGAGATTCACGCAGATGCGTGATGCTTCCTGACTTCGCGGGGAAGCTTAAGAAGCCGGCCCCATCAATCGGTATCTTCATCCATGCCCCGCTGACGAAACTAAGCGTGAAGCCATGGGTCACAATGATCTGAGTTGCGCACGGTCGATCCACAATCGCATTCACCCGAGGAAATACGCGGGTCGCTACCTCCCGGCGGGTTTCTGCGCCTTCAATCCCACAATGGTGATCTAGCCGATTGTCATCGGAGATGGGATTATAGCGAGCATCAAGCCAATCTTGCGGTTGTCCACCTGCCACGCCGTAGCTGATTTCGCGTGATGCGGAGGCCACGGCCGAACGTCTGGCGGCGTTGGTTGGTCAGAAACAGCTCGAAATCTACAGCTCCGACCTTCACCGAGCAATCCCAAACGGCAGCCGCTATTGCCCGACGCTTCGGTCTGCATGCCCTCGATGGGAGAAGGCAAATCGCGATCTGTCGGGCAAGAGAAGTATCCTGGTTCAGAATCTGCCCGATTAGCTATTCGGAAAAAGGCGACATCAACGTGCAAATCGGGCGCCGCCGTGAGGCGTCCCCCTCAATGTCGGATTTCCGACAGGATCGCAAATCCGCCAAACCATTGTTTAATAAAATTTTCCTTCTCTGGCACGGCCCATGCATGGGACTCTGCGAACGCATCAGCGAGACGTCGTCCATGATTATGCGCACCGAAAATGCCGTCGCCGCAGTGAAAACCGCGCTCTCGCCTGCCATCAAGCCGCCGAAAGGCCGGCGCGCCATGGTTGAGGCGGGCGATTGCGCCGGCTTCAAACACCTGAATGGGCTTGGAAAGCGTCTCGCGTGATGGCGACGCGGGCATCCAGACGGGCGGAAAGGACATACGTCGTTGCCCCACGTAGCCGGTATGACCCGTCGATTGTCACCGCGCTGGAATGCTCGGGTCTACATTCGACGACCCGAACGCGCTGGACAAATTCTCGCAAACCCAGTCGGGACCGGGGCTCGAAAACGTCCGCGAGGGGCCCCAATGGCTATGGCCGATATTCACCGCGAACAAGCCGCCTAGGTGGGAAGACTCTATAGGAGGAAAGCAAGTGGAGTTATCTTGCGTTGGGGTCGGTGCTGGGCCGTCTAATTTGAGCCTTGCGTGTCAGATACACGAGCAAGTTGGGCAAGGGGCACTGTTCCTGGATCGGCAGGTCGACTTCCGCTGGCATCCAGGCATCGCATTCGATTCCTCGGAGCTCCAGGTCAGCCACTTCAAGGATCTGGTCACGCCGGTGAATCCGCGATCAGCCTACACTTTCGTAAACTTCCTGCACGAGAACGGGCGTCTGTATCACTTCTTGAACGCACAGTTCGAAGCCGTGCTCAGAGTTGAGTTCAAGCAATACCTGAACTGGGCCTTCCACAGGAACCCACTTGTGCGTGGCGGCGAGACGGTGCGCGAAATCCGCTTTGACGGCGAGTTTCGGGTGCGGACGGATAAGGCGGTTCTCGGCGCCAAGAACGTCGTCGTCGGCATTGGCAAGCAGGCGCAAATTCCGCCTCAGTTTCAGGGCTGGATTGGACGCAACCTGTTTCACTCATCTGTTTTACTGCACATCCACCCTGAGGTGCGGAGAAAGCATGTCTGCGTGGTCGGCGGAGGCCAGTCGGGAGCCGAGGTGATGTTGCACCTTGTCGGCCTGCCGAAAGAACGGCGGCCTGCCTCGATCACTTGGGTCTCGCAGCGTGAGAACTACCTGCCTCTCGACAACAGCCCGTTCACAAACGAGTTGTTCATGCCCTGCTTTTCGGATCGTTTCGCGGCGATGAGCGAGTCGCAGCGTAAGCTGCTCCTGCGGCGTTTCGTGCTTGCCTCGGACGGCATTTCGGAAAGCACGTTGCGCGCGATCTATCAGGCGCTGTACCGCCACGCATTTGTCGAGCCAAACCGATGCGACATCACACTGCGGCCGGGCTGCACCGTCTCGCACTGCATCAACGCCGGACCGGGTCACAGGCTGACCCTGCAGCACGGCATGGACGAGGTCGAAGAAGTCACGGCTGACATCGTCATCCTGGCCACCGGTTACGAGAACGCGGTGCCAGACTTCTTGGAACCCATCGCGCACCGGCTGGAGCAGATCGACGATGAATTAGCTATTCGCGAGGATTTTTCGGTGAGCTGGGAGGGACCGCGTGACAGACGCATCTTCGTACAAAACGCGAGCCTCGGGCAGCGCGGCCTGGCCGATCCGAACCTAAGCCTGCTGGCCTGGCGCGCGCGCCGCATCCTCGATAGCCTTCTTGGGCGCGCGCCATGCGCGAACCCCGAGCATCCTGGCTTCATCAGCCATACCTCGATCGAGAGCTGGCCCGCCCCCGCAGCCGAAGAAATGGGCAGCGGGATATGACTCGTAGACTTTTGATCATCGGCGGTGGCATCCTAGGAATGATGTCCACCTCCGCTGCGGCGACGGCCGGAGGCTTCTCCGAAATCATCGTGGCCGAACAAGCCCTTGGACCAAGCGGCGCATCGCATTATGCTGGGGGCGTGCATTTCCCCTACGGTTGTCAAGACCGTACCAGGTCGCTCACTCGAAAGAGCGCCGTGGTCTTGGCGGCCATGGCTGGGTCGGCGGTCAGCGGATGGTGCCGGCCTTTAGCGATGCGTGTCGTGGCTGGACCGGGTGAAGCGATTGATCCGGCCCAGTTTACGGAACCCCTGGACCCGGCTGAGCCTGACATAGGCAGTCTCGCGCCGAGCTTCTGCGGACAATATCCGCCGGAGCGGAACGCACTTAGCATCGCCGTCCCACATGACGTGAGTCCGTCTCCGTGGACCCGCAACTTGACCAGCGCCCGACTGCCCTAATTGGGATGTCCGACCAACCAGTCTTTCCAACAGGAGGCTTTTCGCATGTTGACTGATGCACAAAGAGAAAAGTGGCAGAAAGACGGATACGTCAAGCTCGAAAGGTTCTTCGCTCCAGCGGCTCAGGAAGATATCTCTACTTTTGTCGAAGATATGTCACGCTGGGATGTCAGCGATGATAAATGGCTCATGTGGTTCGAGAAGACGACGGACAATCGAAAGATCATCTCCAAGATCGAGAATTTTCTCGACTTCCATGATCCATTGCGTCGTTTGCTCTTAGAAGATCAGCGCATAAAGTCAGCGGTCGAGGATTTGCTTGGCGAAGATTCGCGCAGGCTCAAGGAGTTGCTGATTTTCCACTACCCCGACAGCGGCGGCTATCTCCCGCATCAGGACATTTATCACATTCCACACAAACTCCCCGACCGGATGGTCCATGCGGTGGTTGCCATAGGCATCGACGACTCCGACCCGGAAAACGGCGGGCTTTTCTTCAGCCCCGGCAACCACAAGCAGGGGGTGTTTCCCATGGATGCCAGTGGGGTGATCGATCCTCAAGTCGCCGAAATGTTCTCCTGGGAACCCGTAGTATGGAAGGCTGGCGACATCTTCATCTTCGACGATTACGCACCGCACTACTCACGACCGAACAAAAGCAATCGTTCGCGGCGGACACTCTACTTGGTGTTCCAGCGTGCTTCAACCGGTGGACCGACCCGCGCTGAATATAACGTGCTTAAGCGCGCCCTTAACCCGCCCGAGGGCAAAGTGGCCGATCTCGACAAACTCAAGCCCCCAAATGGCATTTTCTATCGCGATTGAGCTCACGCAGCCAGGCGGAGGCATGCACACGAAACTGATCGACCGCTCAAAAATGCGCGGAGAGTATGGCGTTCTTATTTGCGGGCTCGCGGAGCATCGACCGCAGCCCGTTACGAGGCTTCGGCACGTGGATTGTGGAGGTGGTCGCAGGGCGGTCTTCTATGACGCCTGCAGCCCGACTGGCGCCCCCCTCGTCGCCCGCCTGGCGGCCCAGAGCTGCATTATCCTGGCCGGGGCCGCCAACGGTTCGGGCTACCGTTTCTCTCCACAAATTGTACGGGAGGCTGTTGCGTTGGCAGCCGAAGATCCCACTGCTTCAACAGCTTAGGTTCGTCATGCGCAAATACACGTTTTCTCGAACGGAGCTGTCGCGAGCGTTCAGTATCGACATGGCCACGCTTGGAACGGGAAGCGTCGGCACGGGTTTTTCGTTCGGCAGGGTGGTACCGGGCGTTACATCCGAGCCCCATCGGCACGACGAAATCGAGGCCTTCGTGATCCTGTCAGGATCGGGCAAGGTCAGGACGGACCTTGGGGAAATCTCGGTCGAGGCGGGCGATGTCGTTCTGTTCCACCCTTTTGAAGCGCATGTGCTGCGCAACGACGGAAACGAAGACCTAGATTTCGTCGATGTCTACTGGCGAGACGGAGAGGCCGCCCTTGATGCCGCTGCAAAGACCACGGCTCCACGCGGGCCGATCTTCGTCTTCTCCACGCCGCCAACGCCAAATGGCGATCTGCATCTGGGGCATCTTTCTGGCCCCTATTTCGGCGCCGACGTCTATACTCGTTTCCTGCGCATGAAAGGAGTCGAAGCCTATCACCTCACTGGAAGCGATGACAACCAGAGCTACGTCACGACACGCGCCGATGCCGATCAATCGACGCCTGCAAACGTGGCGCGCTACTACGCCGACGAGATTCGCGCCACGCTTGCACTTCTCGATTGTGACGTCCACAGCTTCCAAGCCACAATGGGCGATGACGGTTACGGCGAGTTTCAAGCGGCGTGTTTCCGCAGTCTTCTGAGCAGCACGGCGGTAGATCTGCGCCAGAGCCCTGCGCTTTTCGATGCTGTGACAGGCCACTATCTTTACGAGCCGGATGTTAGCGGCCTCTGCCCCGATTGCGGCGGCTCCGCCGGTGGCAACATCTGCGAGGAATGCGGCGCCCCAAACCTTTGCCACGACTTGGGTGCAGCCCGGTCACGACAGTCTGCCGAGGCGCCGCTGGTCGGCTCCGTCCACCGCCCGGAACTTGCCTTGGACCGATGCTACGACAATATCGACCGGCATCTAAGGGCGTCGGGCGTCCCGCTACGGATCTTGGATCTCTTCGCGCGCCTACGCCGACGCGGCAACTTTTCAGTGCCCATTACCCACCCCTCGGACTGGGGCCTGCCGGCCGAAGGGTTCCCGGGGCAAGTGATCTGGGTCTGGCCGGAAATGGCCTTCGGTTTTCTTTACAACATCCAGGCGCTCGGCCGCTTGCTGGGTCGCGACTGGAAGGCGGAGATGCCCGGCAACGACTGGCAGATTGTCCATTTCTTCGGCTTCGACAATTCGTTCTACCACGCGCTACTCTACCCCGCTCTTTACGCAGAGGTCTTCTCCCAGTGGACGCCACGCATTCACTATCACGTCAACGAGTTCTACCTGCTCGACGGCAAGAAGTTCTCAACCAGCTGCCGCCATGCGGTCTGGGGCAAGGAGGTTCTGAGCCCAAAGACAGTCGACGTCGTGCGCCTCCATTTGGGCCTGACACGCCCGGAAGGTGAGCGGACGGATTTCACGCTGGACGCGCTGCGCCGCACCGAGAACGAGGTGTTCCAAGGGATTTGGCTGAACTGGCTTGATGCGTTGAACCAGGAAATCAAGCAGGATTTTGCCAGCCGTGTACCCGATGCAGGCGACTGGAGCCCGCTCGACCGCGCCTTCTTTGCTCGGATAGAGATCTATCGCGCGGCGGTGGAGCGCACATATTCGGACGAAGGCTTCTCGGTCCGGCGCGCGGCCGCTCAGGTCTGCGATTTCGTGCGCGATTGCGTGATCTACCGTCGGGCGCGAGACTATGCGGCGGCGCGACGTTTCTATCCGGCCCGCAATCGGACTTCGCTAGCCCTTCAGACGACGGCCGCTGCGATCCTGGCACCGACACTCGCTCCGCTGATGCCCCGATTCGCCAGAACGCTGGCGCGAGGCATCGATGGCGTCTCAACCGAAACATGGCCCCGGTCCGTCCAGCGCCTTGCGCCCGGGACGCGCTTTGATCTCGGACCCGTGTTGGTGTTCTACGCCAAATCCGGCAATCCTCATCTCGATGAGGAGGAAGCACTATGAGCCCAAAGGTGCACCAGTGAGCTATCCCAATCTCGACCAGATCTGCGCGGCAATCAAAGCCGATGATGCCAAATATATTTACTCGCTGTCACTGACGACCGAAGCCGCTATCAGACGGTAGAGACCAGATTGGCGGACCTGAACCAACGCATCGTCGACACCCTTGCCCGCGCCTACGAGGACCGCTCGGCCGATCGCTTCCCAGCCCTTGCTGTTTCGTGCCGCAAATGCCGTGTGGGCTCGACTGCGCTGACCAACCTCTTCGGCATCGCGGGATTTCCGTCCTCCAGCCGGTCAAGACTGTCATGCGGTTCGAGGCGCTTGGTCAACCTGGCGCGCCCTGGATCGTGCGCCGATCACCGGAAATGTCGAATGCGAATGCCTGCCTGATGGTATCTTCGATTCTGTCCGAGCCTGTACTGGCGCGGCAGTCGGCCGAAGAACAACTGAGCTACCGACAATCGGAAGATAGCAGGTTCAAAATTCTGCCCCAGAAACCGGATATTGCGCACAACCAGCGTTCACGATCGCGATGGTGCACAAGCTTCCAACCAGACCCGCGCAAAGACAGCCCGTCGCTTGAAGATAGTCGGCGAGGGCCGCCAAATCCCTCGCAAGCGTATCCTGCGTCACATGCACGCCGTCTTCGCCGACAATTCAGACGCTTGTCTCGTCGAGAGATAAGTCAGGCAGGGTGCTCCTTCAGGATTGCGTGTTTGCTCGGGTACGGAGCCGCCCCTCAGTTCCCAATCGAGGAGCGATCCTCCAATTCACATATTTGGAGATCGCTCGCTAGGATACCCGGTCTGTGAACCCTGCAAGCCGAAAATTCAGATGCCGCCCATGCAGAGATATTTCATTTCGAGGTAGTCCTCGAGGCCATGGCGGGATCCCTCCCGCCCGATGCCGGACTGTTTTATCCCACCGAACGGCGCCGCTTCTGAAGACATCCGGCCGGTATTTACCCCGACCATTCCATATTCCAAGGCCTCGGCCACACGCCAGACACGCTTCAGGTTGGAGGCATAAAAGTAGGCCGCGAGGCCGTAGATCGTGTCGTTGGCCTCACGCACGACCTGATCCGCATCTTTGAAGCGAATAATCGGTGCCAGCGGCCCGAATGTCTCTTCTTGCGCGACGGTCATCTCGCTGGACACACCGGTCAGGACTGTCGGTTGGAAAAACGTGCCATTCGTGCCGATGCGTTTGCCCCCGCATCGAATTGCGCCGCCTTTGGCGACGGCATCGGCAATATGGGATTCGATCTTGGCCAAAGCGTGCTTGTCGATGAGCGGTCCGATGTCCACTCCGGGAGCGAAACCGTCACCAACTTGAAGTTGGCGAGCCCGTTGCACGAATTTCTCGACGAACTCGTCGTGAACGCCCGACTGGACGTAAAGGCGGTTCGCCGAAACGCAGGTCTGGCCGGCATTGCGGAACTTCGCCTGGATCGCACCGTCAACCGCGGCATCGATATCGGCATCATCGAAGACGATGAAAGGTGCATTGCCACCGAGCTCAAGGCTGACTTTTTTGATCTGGTCCGAGCACTGGCGCATGAGAAGGCGCCCGATCTCAGTCGACCCGGTGAAGCTGATCTTGCGGACCTTGGGATTGGTACAAAGTTCGCGGCCGACCGCGTCACCTTCGGACGCATAGATCAGGTTGACGACGCCTTCGGGAAAGCCAGCCTGATGGGCGAGGGCGAACATTGCTCCCGCCACGAGCGGCGTCTGTTCAGCGGGCTTGAGGACGATCGTGCAGCCCGCCGCCAGGGCTGGCGAGATTTTGCGCGCCACCATCGAGGCCGGGAAATTCCATGGCGTTATCGTGCCAACAACTCCGATGGGCTGCTTGATTACCAGCATTCGGCGGTCCATCGATGGTGCGGAGATCGTCTCGCCATAGACGCGATTGGCCTCCTCGGCGTACCATTGCAGGTACGCCGCAGCATGGGATATCTCCGACTTGGCTTCTGCAAGCGGCTTGCCCATCTCGGCGGTGAGGATCTCGGCGAGATCGTCGGCGTGGTCGATGATCAACTGATGCCATCGCCATAGAACGTCGCTGCGCTCACGTGCGGTCAACCCTGCCCATCCAGGCTGAGCGACATAGGCCTTGTCGATCGCAGCGCATGTCTCCTCGACACCCATGTCGGGTAGTTCTGCCAGCACTTCGCCAGTCGACGGGTTGAGGACCTCGAATATCCGCTCGCTAGTCCGCGTGCCAAGTGCCGGCAGGCGATCAATGGGTCCAAACAGGTCAGGGCATCTCAGGTGACGGATCATCGGCAGGCACAGGGGCAATACCGGATTCCTCCTCAACGCAGCAGGTATATATAGCAGGTGCGGTGTGTACTCCGCGACGTCCGGGTTCCTTATAGGGCCTCGGCCAGACAGCTGGTAGACCACGGTACCCAACTGGAAAGGGAGAATACCTGAATACGCTAGAAGATGCCTCGCGGTTCTACTAGTCGAACGATTGAACAACGGACATCGGCTTCGCCAGCCGCGCGGAGTGGATGCTGGTGGCCTGCGCCTACAATCTGCGGACCACGAATCGGCGACTCTATCGACTCGAAGAGAGGCTGGCCTGAGGAGGAGCGCACCCCAATAATGACGCCTGAACCGGCAAATGCCTGGCAAGGCCCGCGAAAACCGCTCCTCGCGGCTTTAAACAGATCCCGTTTAGCCGGCGAGCGCCCGCAAGACGAGAAAGAGGATGGAGAGGAACAGGGTGGCGAAGGCGCGCCGAGGGAAGACCGGCCGGCGCATTTGCATGGGGATGGAGCTCATGATCAATTCCCCGCCTGTTGCTGCGGCAAAAGATAGCCTGTGGTCGAATGGTCGAGCGCCAGATAACGCGCGGCGACCGCCTTGACCTCGTCGGTGGTGACCTTGCGGACGCGGTCCGGCCTCTCGAGCACGTCCTTCACATTGCCACCGGTGGTGAGCGTCTTGCCATAAATGTTGGCGATATGGTCCAGCTCGTCGTGCGCAAAAATCACCGAGCGGATATAGCGGTCTTTGGCCTTGTCCAGCTCGTCGCTGGTGACGCCATCCTTGGCGATCCGGGCGACTTCGGCAACGGCCGCCGCTTCGAGATCGACGAGCTTTGCATCGCCGCGCGGCGAGCCGGAGATGGTGAAATTGGTGTCGTCTAGCATGGTGCCCTGAAAGGAGGCGCCGGCCGCCGAGGCTATGCCTTGCTTGACGACAAGCTCCTGATATAGCCGGCTGCGGTTACCGCCGCCGAGGATCTCGGCCAGCAGGTCGAGCGCCTCGGCCTCGCCGGGCTCTGCCGTATGATAGGACGGCACCACCCATTGAGTGGAAAAGCTCGGCACCGAAACGCGCGCATCGGTCAGCGTCACTGTGCGCCTGGTGTTCTGCTCCGGCTCGTCCGGGCGGTTGCGCGGGGGCAGGTCCGGCCCGCGCACAACCTTGCCATAGGTCTTCTCGGCCAGCGCCTTGACCGTCTCAGGCTCTACGTCGCCGGCTACCACCAGCACGGCGTTATTCGGTCGGTAGTATTTGTTGTAGATGGTGAATGCGTCGGTGCCGTTCAGCTTCTCCATCTCCTCCATCCAGCCGATGACCGGAATGCGGTAGGGTTGGTTCTGCCGCAACGTCGCGTTGACCTCCTCGTCCAGCAGAGCATGCGGGTTCGTCTCTCTGCGCCAACGGCGCTCCTCCAGGATCACGTCGCGCTCGGTCTTGATATCATCGTCGTTGAGGATGAGGTTGAACATGCGATCGGCCTCGAAGCCCATCATCTCACCCAGCGCCGAGGGCGCCACCGTCTCGAGGAAGGTGGTGTAGTCATAGGCCGTGAAGGCGTTCTTGTAGCCGCCGATGGCTGAGACGGCTCGGTCCAACTCGCCGGCGGCGTGGTTGGTCGTCGCCTTGAACATCAGATGCTTGAGGAAATGGGCAAGGCCGGATTTGCCGGGTGGCTCGTCGGCGCTGCCGATTTTGTACCAGACCATATGAGTGACGATCGGCGCGCGGTGATCGGGGATTACGACCACTTCCATGCCGTTGTCGAGCAGGAAATCCGTCACCTTGCCGCCGTCGGTGGCGGCCAGAGCCGGAGCGGTCGTCACCAGGGCCAGCGCGGTGGCAATGAACGCCCTGCACAGCCAGGGGGACGATCGATGGCTGCGGTTGTGGTGGCTGGTCGAAAGGCAAGGTTCGAGGCAAAGAGATTTGTTCCTCATTTTGATGAAGGCGCTGCGTCCCCGTCTCCCCGCGTGGGAGGATCGGCGGCCAGCGCCGAGCCAGATGAATAAGCTCTTCATGGGACCAAGCCTTACTCGAGCCTCTTCTTTGGATGGACCCAGGAGACCTGCGGCGGTATTTCTTGGTGAGGTGATCATGGGACGGATTCTCCTTGGTCCGCGACGCCTTGCGGATGACCAAGCATGCACCGTGCCAGATCAGAAAACCGTTCGAGGCATGTGGACAGGGCTCTACCATGTTGCGCATCCGACATTGTCGGACATCGGACAGGGCCGAACGCGACGCGCGCGCGGCTGAGAATATCTTCTTCGTTCGGAAGACGATCGGGCGCGCTGCCGGGGAGGGGTACAGGATGCGCTTCGAATGGCCGCTGCACTGACGGTGAGAATGAAGATGTTGGTCACCCCAGCGGAACCCTGTCCTCGACAGCCAGACCGGGTCGATGCTGAAGGGCAGAGGCGTGAGCAGCCCAGCCAACTCGAGCGCGGAGCCTGCTCGGATCTGATCCAAAAATCGGCGAGTTGGGCGATATACGCGAGGCGCGGGAAAACGAAGATCGTAGGACTCGGGCGGGAAAAAACGATGCGGTCGCGCGCTTCTGGCGTAATGCGCCTGCCGCGAGGCCGTTGAGCCTGATGAGTTGCTGCGGGAAAGGGGAGTGTTTGCGCGGGACCTTGGTCAAACGTAAGAAACAACCGTCGAGCTCGCCGTAGAAGGGCATGCAGGCACGTCTGTCGCTGGAGGACAGCAGCACGGAAGCTGTCCGCGCTTGCCGTCGTCGCTGGGTACCAAACAGGAGAATTTGGCGGTCGCGGTCGAATTCATCTGCGCAAATACCGACTGGCTGTGCTCGGTTTGCCGGCGAACAGATTTTGCCTTCTTTGCGGCTGCAAACGCATCCCTGGCGGCGTGGTCCCTTAGGTCAAGAGCATCGGGTGAGTAACAGCCTGATCCTGCTCAATCTGATACGCGCCAACCGCCTCGCCGGATTGTGGAACCGCTCGCGGGTAGCTTCTACCACAAACAGCAAGGTCATGAAATCAAGTAGGAAGTCGTCGATCGCTTGGGCGATTGTTTCTGACTTGCCCTTGAACTGGTCCAGCAAAACGCGCGCGTTATCGATCGCTTCCACGCTGGTGGCATCGATCAACCCCTCGACCCTCTTGAAACAATCCAATTCGAAACTCCTTCAAGCGCTTGCCAAGCCGTTATGCACGAAGGTAGCTCCGTCAACTACCCGGCCTTTGACCTGGCGGCACGAGCAGCGGTCGGCCTTACGTCCCGTGCCTCCAAGCACCAGCCCTAGACGTGGCGCTGAGGAGCGTTGGAAGGATCGGGCGCTTCCGGCCATGCTCGAGCGGTAGTGTAGGACAGTGCTTGCTGGCGACTACGGCCAAAATGGAGTGCGCCAGCTGATCGGGGCTTAACAATTTTTCGCTTTTTGCTGCGCCCAAGTCTCGGCTATGAGTCAGGCAGGCCTAATGGCCTGCCCGACGTTGCAATTGTTAAGGAGGAACACGTATATGCCTACTGGAACGGTAAAGTGGTTCAACAGCACCAAGGGGTTTGGATTTATCCAGCCCGACAATGGCGGTCCGGATGTTTTCGTCCACATTTCCGCTGTCGAACGCGCGGGCCTCTCGACCCTCGCTGACGGCCAGAAGATCAACTATGAGATCGAGCAGGATCGCCGCACCGGCAAATCCTCCGCTGCCAGCCTCAGCAAAGCTGGTTGAAATTTTCTCCTGCGTCCTGGCAAGAGTGGGCGCGTAGGTCCGGAGGTCCTCACGGCCGCTCGATAGGAGCGAGCAAAAACTGAGGGCAGCAGATTGCTGCAGGCGTCGCGAATTCCTCATGAAACAAAAAAGGAAGGCGGGGTTGGCCCCGCCTTTTTGTGACGATATGACGCGCAGATTAAGCCGATGGCTGCAACGCTCCAGAACGGATCTCCATTGCCGAAATCAAGCCGCGACCTTCTTGCGGGTTCGCTTCGTCGGCGCCGGCTCCGGCGCTTCCGGCGCTTTCGGTTTGCGGCCGAGCCCCATTGTCTTGGCCAATGACGAGCGCGCCGCGGCGTAGTTCGGCGCGACCATGGGATAATCCGCCGACAGGCCCCATTTGGCCCGATATCCATCCGGCGTCAGCCCATAGTGGGTCGACAGATGGCGCTTTAGCGATTTGAATTTCTTCCCGTCCTCAAGGGAGATGATGTAGTCCGGTGTCACCGACTTCCTGATCGGGACTGCAGGCGTAAGGGCAACCGGCTCTTTTGCAGAGACACCTTCCGCCGTCCCTTTCAGAGCCGCGTGCACTTGGCCGATGAGGGCAGGGAGATCCCCCACCGGGATCGGATTGTTGGAGACATAGGCTGAGACGACATCGGCCGTGAGCTCGATGAGGGTGTTGATGTTTTTTTCGGCTTCTTCTGTCATGAAACTCTCCAGGCGGCGTGAAACACAGTCGGCGAAGCGTCGCTTCATAGTGGCGGTCTCCGCTGAAAGCAACCAAGGTCTCGACAGGATTATTGCGATGCTCGTCCAGCGAGATCTATGGCGCAGTATCGCGCCGTCATGACCGTTGATGCGTTCCGTTGTTGGCGACCTGCCGCGGTGCTTGCGCATTTTCAGGCGCGTCTCGGCCGTAAGCTTTGCGCCAAAATGACCAGTAATCTCGAAACGAAGCGGGCTATTCCTGTTTCGCCATTCTCTTTTTGGCTGTGAAATCCATGGCAGAGCAGTGGCCGCTTCCTGGTGGCGCGTGGAGGAACTATCAAGCGTTGATTCGCAATGGTCGAAACGATCTAGATTCATCCGGTGAGCCGCTCTTGCAGCAGGATGTTAGGGATTGACCCGCTGGCAAACCGAGGACATCACGCCGCTGCTTTGCTATTGAACCGCTATCGCTGTGACAACACATTCCGCAATGGTGGGCGGGTGTAGAGGAGGCGCCTGTTCACGCAAAACTAGCGGTTTCAGCAGGTCGGGAGGAACGAATGAGCTCAGGGACTTTCAGCAGCCCACTTTTCGTAAGGCGTGCAGCGCACATCGTGCAAGAGATTGCCAGTCCTGCGGATGCTATCGATTTTCTCAACGAATGGCCAGAAGATCGCAGAGACCGGATCTACGAAGCCGCCCTCAGGGCGTGCTTTGATGCATACAACGGACGAAAACCTGCGAGCGCAGCGCGCAAGGCTGTTTTCCGCTTTGCGAAACAGGTCGCCATATTGGAAGATGCAACCTCGGCGATGCAATGGCTCGCTGCCTGCATGTCGGGCAGTGGAAAAGCGCAAGTATAGGCGCCGCAGTCGTGTGTGAGGCTGGAGCGGGTACGCCGACGAGGTTATTGTGTCGAGATTTCGCCGGCATCTGGAGCGTAGTGTAGCGAACAAACAATATTTTGCGGCGCTATGGCGATGTTAATCATCTTGTTGTGTTGTAAATCAGCTTCTCGCGATAGGATTGCAACGCCTCCGGTGTGAAAATCACTGCGTGGGACTTGGTTCTCAAATTCATGATGGTAAATTGCCGTGTAGTTATTGCAAAGAAGTTTTCCCATTGAAGCAAGATGATAAACGAAGCCAAAATTGTGCTCCGTCGTCTGCCAATATTCGCTCGATGGAGGCTATAGGCCTCACAAGCCAATCAAAACAGCTACTCGGGCGCCCTTTGAAATTGTGTAATTTTGCTCACCCGAAACGGCCCTCTACAGTCGAAATAAGATCGTCCCGCAAAGGTGCTACGAGACACTATCGCGGATCGATTTGGGCCCACGTCGATCTGACGAAGGCAGGCGGAAGTCGAGCAGGACCTGCTGCGGAACAGATAACCGGCCCCAAACCGAATCTGACACGGTGGCGGCCCCGATTTCTTCATAGTTGAAGGCGCAGAGAGAACCGAAGCACGGCTCCGGCGCCGCCGCTTGCCGAGCAGCGATCCTCCGCCTCCCTGAAATCCAGTCGAGAAGAGCGTTCAATTCCGGGACAGTCCAACCTCTGCCGCAAAAACAGGTGTCAGACCACCCGGTCCTCTCCCGCAACTGATCTAGCGCAGGGCGTTCATGAGCCGCATATCCCAGAGTGGCTGCGTGCACGACGCAGCGAGATCATTTATGAAAATCCTATTCAGTACGATGGCTGTCCCCTTGCTGACGGCCACCGCCTTTGCTGCGGATTGGATCCCCGCAGACCTCAGAGAAACGGCAATGGCCACTTTCAAGGCTTTGCCATCCACCACGCCGGCAGTCGCCAACAACCCGATCACCCCGGAGAAGATCGCTCTCGGCAAGGCACTGTTCTTCGATCCACGCGTCTCGGCGTCAGGCGTCTTGTCGTGCAACTCGTGCCACAACCTGGCCACCGGCGGCGACGACAATCAAGAAACCTCGATCGGCCATGGTTGGCAGAAGGGACCGCGCAACGCGCCGACTGTACTGAACGCTGTCTTCAACATCGCCCAGTTCTGGGATGGTCGTGCCGAAGACCTGAAGGCTCAGGCGAAGGGACCGGTCCAAGCCGGGATCGAAATGGCCAATACACCGGGCCAAGTCATCGCCACGCTCAAGTCCATGCCGCAATATGTCGAGTGGTTCGATGCAGCTTTTCCGGCTGAAGCCGATCGGGTCACCTTCGACAACCTCGCCAAGGCAATCGAAGCCTTCGAGGCGACACTGGTCACGCCGGCCCCCTTCGACAGCTTCCTGAATGGCGATGACGCCGCCATGACTTCCGAACAGAAACAGGGCCTGGCGCTTTTCATGGACAAAGGCTGCTCGTCCTGCCATGGCGGTATCAACGTTGGTGGGGAAGCCTATTACCCATTCGGCCTCGTGGAACAGCCCAGCGCCGAGGTCCTGCCGGAAAAAGACAAGGGCCGATTTGCGGTCACCAATACTGCCGACGATTCCTATGTTTTCCGCGTGGCGCCGCTGCGCAACGTTGCACTCACCGCGCCATACTTTCATTCGGGCAAGGTTTGGGATCTGAAACAGGCCGTTGCCATCATGGGAACCACCCAGCTTGGCGTGGTACTGGCGGACGAAGAAGTCGACCTGCTTGTTGCCTTCCTCAACTCGCTGACCGGAAAGGCACCCGAGGTCGCCTATCCCATCTTACCCGCCGAAACGGCGACAACACCCCGGCCTACAACGCAGATCTTAGGAAAATAAACGGCCAGCTGACTGCGGAACATCGCAATTGACAATGATTGCGACTTTTACTGGACGAGACGAGTCGCGACGTCCATGAGAACGCAAATGGCTCGTTTCCAAAGTGCAGACACTGCTTCCGTCACCAGCTCGTTGCGATGGAAACATGTTTGGGATCTGGCGTGCGACATGCCAAGGAAGGCGTCTGACGCATGAGGCTCGCGCGCTGTCGATACCGCGCGGCGGCCGGCCATCGCGCTGGCGGCCGAATTGCCGCGCGCCGAAGTGATCGGCCCCCTTAGGGCGAAGGGGCAGCCACTCCGTCCTCCATGTCCAGCGATTCTTCGACTGCTTCCGGATTCCGGGCGATGGTCCAAAGGAGAGTATTCACCGCTGCATCCGGTTTCAAGCGACCTTGCTCCCAGTTTCGAAGCGTTGCCAGATCGAGGCCATACCTCGCGGAGAATGCCTCCTGAGAGAGCTTCGTGCGATCGCGGACTTCGCGAACACTTATCGGCCGCGGCGCATGAACCTTCGCGATCACGCCTGCGGACGACAGTTCATTCTTGAGTGCCAATAGGTCGTCGACGCAAGGAACCGTCACGAACGCCTTGCCGTGATCGACCATCTCCGTGAGTATCGCGTGGGCCGTCCTGAGCGGCAGCTGTCTCTTAACGAGAATCCGGGCGGCCTCAGGAGTATTCGCGCCGTGAAGAAAACTGAGGCTCAGTCGGACGGGAGAGCCTGACGACACCGGGACGACGTCCCGGGTTCGCACCCGTTGTCCGTACCGCTCCAGAATATCGATTTAGTCGACATTAAGCTTCTCCGCGATCACTCGACCGAGCTTGCGCAATTTGGACCATCCCCACTGGAGGCATCGCGATAAAAGTACGCCAAACGACGCTAAGGGAGAACAAGCAGTGACTGATTTCGTTCGACGCTCGTTTTCGAGAGCCGTTCTGGGTCGTTCGCAATCAACTGTGTAGGCCAGCGGAGCGAGCAAGGAGCGCCAGATCCGGACAGGGCTGAGTGGGGTGTTTCTCGGTGGGGCCATGCCCTAAGGGACACGAGATGTAGTGGATTCGTCGATCCGCGCTGTTTCGATTCGCGCACCCGGGCACAACGCTTGGATAAGTCCCATCAGATGCTCTCCGATGGCCGTCATCTGTTTAGCTGACATTGGGCCGAGGGCTTCCAGCACGAGCCACATGGCGCGGGTATCGACCGTGACCATGGTGCGCCGCCCCTGCCGCCAGTTCCAGCGGCGGCACGTGACACCGGCATCATCGCACCAGATGACTTCGCCCGGTTCGGGATGCTCGGTTACCATTTCACCTTGCTGGATCGTGTCGAATGGCTCCGCTCCCTTCGCAATTAAAAGTCTCGGGACCCCCTGGTAGAGATCGAGATCTTCCCCGCCAATCGGAACGCCATACAACACGCTGACGACATTGTAGGCATCAACCAGTGGGGAAATCCGCGGGAGAGAGCCATCTTTCCGCACCCGCTTGAGAAGCGCGGCGGCCGAGCACGGCATTCGATTGGCCTTTGTGCCGAAAGCCTCGTAGGCAACGGCCCACGCCGCAAGATGCGCGTCCCTTTGGGCGTCATCGCGAAGCGCCGCCTGTTCCGCCGCCGCAATCGTGTCGTTCAACGCCTGTGCATCCGGCACGTCGATTTCAGCGTTCCGCACCACAATGCTGATCAGATGAAAATCCGGGTAGCGGGCCTTGATCTCGGGGTCAATCAAGGGCGTGAAAGACATGGGAAGCTCTTTTCTCATGGGGAGGCTTTGCGCTGCGGGTCGTTCGGGAAATGTTTGAAGAAAGGTGCTTGTCGAGCGTCCAGATCTTCTGGCATCGGCATGGTGCATGCCGCACCATGCGCTGGATAATTCCATCATTCGGCCGTGGACAAGGCCTGGTAGAGATCGTCGATTATGTCTTGCGGGTGCTCGAGCCCGCTCGGCCGGCAATAAGCTGCGCCTCCGCTAGCTCCTCCATTTCATAGGAGGCAGCAGGCGCGATATGGATGTGAAGCAGCTTTCCTTGCCAGGTCATGCATCGCTCTCGGAAATTTGTCTCGCACGAAAATCTGCCGCCAAACTGGCCTGATCAACAGCACCAGTTGCATGGCGTATTCCCAGTCCAGTTGGCTTTGCAACGAAATGCGGTTCAGCCCAAGGGTCGGTTTCCTCGCCAGCACGCCACGTCCCCGCCGTTTTAGCCACCGTGTCCCGGCAACGCGTCTTGCACCTGCTTGACAACCGCTCGCAGGATCTCAACGCCCTTCTCGATCTGCCGAATGCTCAAGGCGGCATAGCCCATGACAAGCCCCACGCGATCGATGTGGCCTTCGTCCGATTGCCGCTCGTAAAGGGGCGAGATCAGGTGCAGCCCCAGGCCCGCGCCTCGGGCGGCTTCGACCAGGGTCGTTTCCCGCGATCGCGGCAGTTCGTCGAACCAAACGACGACGTGCAGACCGGCCTCTGCTCCCTGGACAGCGATGCGATCGCCGAAGCTGCGCCGCAAGGCGCCCAACAACGTCTCCCGACGCTCGCCGTTCAGCCTGCGCACGCGCCGCACATGGCTTTCGTAGCCGCCACTCTCGATTAAAGAGGCCAGAGCCTCCTGTTCAGCTACCGGCGAATGCCGGTCCGTGAATTGTTTGGCGGTTGCGAAGACCTCCTGCAATTCCGGCGGGACGACGAGGTAGCCGATACGCAGCATCGGCGAGAGCGTTTTGGAGATCGTGCCGAGGTAGATGACAGCCCCGTGGTCCGCGAGACTGTGCAGCGGAGGGACCGGATTGATGTCGTAGCGATATTCGCTGTCGTAGTCGTCCTCGATCACGTAGGCATTGTTGTGCCGCGCCCATTCCAGAAGCTGGTGGCGGCGCGTGATCGGCATGACGCCGCCCAACGGAAACTGATGCGATGGCGTGACATAGGCCAGTCGTGCACCAATCCCCGCCAGCAACTCCGTCTTCATCCCGTCCTCGTCGACGGTGACGGGGACGGGCGAGGCGCCTGTGCTGGCAAAGACCTGACGCGCCATCCTGTAGCACGGATCCTCTATGACGAAGCTGTCGGCGGGATCGAGAAGCAGGCGCGCGCACAGATCGAGGCCCTGCTGCGAACCGTTGACGATGATGATCTGCTCGAGGTCGCAGCTCAGGGTTCGGGCGCGCCAGAGATAGCCCTGCAACGCTTGGCGCAGCCGGCGCGAGCCGCGAGGATCGTCATAGGCAAGACGCAACGGGCGCTGCCCCATCGCCTCGTTCATCGCACGTTTCCAGACCAATGCGGGGAAGTCTGACGGCGCCAGGTCGCCATAGCGGAAATCGACCTTCAGTCCAGTCGGCAGATAATCCGGCCAGGGCGGCGTGACGCGCAGTCGTTCGCCATAGGCGGACAGATGAACCGGGCCGACTCGTTTCGCGACAGTGCGGCTCGTCTCAGGACCGATCAGCGAGGATGCAACGCGAGGTCGTGCGCCTTGACGGACTTCGATGAAACCTTCCGCGGTCAGTTGCTCATAGGCGACCGTCACCGTCGTTCGCGAAACCCCAAGGTTATTTGCGAGGCCTCGGGAGGACGGCAGCTGACTACCGGTTTCATAGACGCCGCCGAGGATTTGCTCGCGAAGAGCCTCGTAGATCTGGCGTGCACCCATCGCGTGCGTGCGACCTGCAGAACCGGCACTTGAAGACTGGACCATTTCATTCATCGCCAACTGGATATTTCACATTGGCCAGTTTGCCGTCAATCTTTCGGAAACCCAAGCAAGATCTTAGAGGCCGAATGACCCGCTCCTATCAATCGGAAACCGATGCTCTCACGCGGTCGCTCAACGACACCGGTCCCGGATTCGCCACTCGGGCGATCCATCATGGCTACGATCCCGCCGGCTTTTCCAATGCCGTTCAGCCGCCAGTCTTCTTGACCTCGACCTATGGATTCGAAAGCGTGGCAACGAACGAGGCCGCCGCCGCGCTTGGCGGAAGGCTCTATGCGCGCGAATACAATCCGACGACGGAGATCCTCGAGCAACGGCTCGCCAATCTGGAAGGAGCCGAGGCAGGTGTGGTCGTTGCCTCGGGGATGGCGGCTTTCGGGACGCTGATCCTGTCGCTCCTGTCCCAAGGCGATGAACTCATCGTCCACAGGACGCTTTATGCGAACACGCTTGCCATGGTCGAACAGGCGGTCCCCCGCTTCGGCATCAAGGTCGTCGCCGTCGACCTGTCCGATCCTCACAATCTCGATGCCGCGATCACCGAGCGGACCCGGCTTGTTTTCTTCGAGACGCCGGTGAATCCGCTGAGCCGCATCCTCGACATCGCTGCCATTGCCGAGCGCGCCCACGCGCGCGGTGTAAAGATTGCAGTCGACAGCACCTTCGCCTCCCCCGCGCTCCAGCGGCCGCTCGAACATGGGGCAGACCTCGTGCTCCACTCGCTGACCAAATACATCAATGGGCACGGCGATGCCCTTGGCGGGGCGATTCTCGGCGACGCGCAAACGCTCCGCACGCTGCACGAAACGGGCCTGCGCTACATCACCGGCGCAGCGCTCTCGCCCATGTCAGCCTTCCTGATCCTGCGCGGTCTGAAGACGCTCACGCTGCGCATGGAACGGCACAGCGCCACTGCCCTTGCGGTGGCTCAGGCGCTCGAGGCGCACCCGGCGGTGGCATGGGTGAGTTATCCCTTCCTCGACTCGCACCCTGATCAGGTGACGGCGCAAAAGCAGATGTCCCAAGGGTCGGGCATGTTGGCCTTTGGCCTCCACGCTGGGTTCGAGGGCGCGCGGCGGATGATGGACCGGCTCAACCTGATCACCCGGGCTGTCAGCCTCGGCGATGCCGACAGCCTCATCTATCATCCGGCAAGCCTGACCCGTGCTCGTCAGCCGATCCGCAAGGATGCGCATCTGGCCGATGGAGTCGGCGAGGACCTCATGCGTCTCTCGGTGGGTCTTGAAGACGTCGATGACCTAATCGCCGACCTGCGGCGGGCTCTGGACGCCTTGTGATGACCTGTCGTCCGGCCAGTCCTGCGCTCACGCACAAACCTGGAGCCTTGCCATGGCATTCCTGAGCGGTCTTTCCGCGTTTCCCATCACGCCCGCCGATCGTGACGGCCGCGTCGATACCGTTGCTCTGCGCAGGCTGATTACTCGGCTTGGCGCCGCTCAGGTCGACTCCATCGGTCTTCTCGGCAGCACCGGCACCTACATGTATCTGACGCGCGAGGAACGGCGACGGGCGCTCGCCGAGACCTTGGACGAAACCGGGGGACAAATGCCGGTCGTGGTGGGTGTGGGCGCGCTGCGCACCGACGAAGCAGTGAGGCTCGCGCAGGACGCTAAGGCCCTTGGGGCTGCCGCGGGGTTGCTTGCCGCCGCCTCTTACACCCCGCTCACTGATGACGAGGTGTTCGAACATTTCTCCACGGTGGCGCGCGAAAGTGGCCTTCCGATCGTCATCTACGACAATCCAGGAACGACGCATTTCCGTTTCACCCCAGCACTCGTCAGCCGCCTGGCAAACGTGCGGGGGATCGTCGCTATCAAGAATCCGACAGACAAGGGCGATGCGATCAAGAGCCATCTGGCCGACCAGAGGCGCACTGTGCCGGAAGGGTTCTCGATCGGCTACAGCGGCGACTGGAACGCCGCAGAGGCCATGATCGCCGGCGCCGACACATGGTACAGCGTCCTCGCCGGCATCCTGCCCGAGGTCTGCGTGAAGATCGTCACGGCGGCGCAACAGGGCGATGCGGCCGAAGCGCGACGGATCGATGCCACGCTTGCGCCGCTCTGGAGCCTCTTCAAGGAGTTCTCGAGCCTTCGCGTCGTCTATGCACTTGCCGAATTGCTCGAGATTTGCCGTGCCGACCCCCCGCGTCCCATCCTGCCTCTGCCCTCAGCAGCGAAGCGCCAGATCGCCGCCGCGTTGGAACGCTTGCCATCGGATGTCAACCGGTGAATAGCGAACCCGGCGGCCAGTGAAAGGACTATCATGTATGTACCCGCGCATTTCGATGAACCGAGCCGAGAAGTCCTCTACGAACTGATCGAGAACAGTGCACTTGGCATGCTGATAACCCATGGCCGGAGCGGTCTCGACGCCAATCACATCCCCTTCGAACTCGACACGTCACAGGGAGAAAACGGTACCCTTTACTCCTGCGCGATTAATACACGTGCCGAAGGAAAGTGCACATTCTCACTCGAGTGACTTATTTCAAAGGATGTGATCGCGTTTTGGCACATTCACAGCCGACATGCGGCAGCCGGTAACTCACCACATGGTGAGCAACCAGGAAACCTTCCGGCCTACACTTTCTCCCGGAGCGCGCGTGCTGCAGCAACCATGTTCATGAGGGCAGGGCGGACCTCCTCCCACTTGCGGGTTTTGAGGCCACAGTCCGGGTTTACCCACAGTTGGGCATCGGACAGTCGCTCGCGGGCAAGCATGACGAGATCCGAAATCTCGCCGACTTCCGGGACCCGTGGTGAGTGAATGTCGTAGACTCCGGGCCCGATTTCATTCGGATATTTGGAGCTCGTGAAGGCGTCCAGCAGTTCCATTTTCGAGCGCGACGTCTCAATCGAAATGACATCCGCATCCATTTCAGCGATCGCGTCGATGATCTCGTTGAACTCCGAATAGCACATGTGGGTATGGATTTGAGTCGCGTCCTTTACACCCGTTGAAGCGATCCGGAAGCATTCGACAGCCCAGTCGAGATAGTCGTTCCAATCAGACTGGCGCAGTGGCAATCCTTCGCGAAACGCGGCCTCATCGATCTGGATCATCCTTGCGCCGGACCATTCGAGATCCGTCACTTCGTCGCGGATGGCGAGCGCGATCTGGCGGCATGCTTCGGAGCGGGGTACGTCGTCGCGAACAAATGACCAGTTGAGAATGGTCACTGGGCCTGTGAGCATTCCCTTCACAGGGTTTTCCGTAAGCGACTGGGCGAACTGCCACCAGCGCAGCGTCATCGGATTGGGCCTCGATACGTCGCCGAAGATGATGGGGGGGCGCACGTAACGCGACCCATAGCTCTGCACCCAGGCATGCTGGGTGAAGGCGAAGCCGGACAGCTGCTCGCCGAAATGCTGTACCATGTCGTTTCGTTCGAACTCACCGTGCACCAGCACGTCCAGCCCGATCTCTTCCTGCCAGCGAATTGCAGCCTCGATCTCCTTCTTCAGGAAGGTCTCGTAGTCGACATAGCTCAGCTGGCCCTTCGCATGAGCGGCCCGCGCCCTGCGTACCTGCGGCGTCTGCGGGAAGGACCCGATGGTCGTCGTCGGGAACGGCGGCAGCCCGAGCGTGCCGGCCTGGACTCTGGAGCGCTCGGCAAAAGCGCTCTCTCGTCGCTTCATGCTGTCGTCAATGCTGGCGATCCGCCCCTCAACCAGCGGGTCATGGATCTTCGTGGATGTCACGCGAGTGGCGGCAGCCTCGGCAGACGCTTTCAACGCGCCTGCCACCGCATCCCTGCCTTGGGACAGGGCCCGGGCAAGCAACACCAACTCGTCGGTCTTCTGGGCCGCGAAGGCGAGCCACGACCTGATGTCCGCGTCGAGTTCCGTCTCCATGCGGAGGTCGATCGGCACATGCAGCATCGAGCAAGAAGGCGCGATCTCGACGCGGTCCAAGGGCCAGCCGGCGACGATCGGTTTGATGCGGTCGAGAATGGCGGGCAGGTTCGCACGCCAGACGTTGCGGCCATCGATCAAGCCAAGCGAGAGCACCAGATCCTTCGGTGCGAGCCGACCCACCGTTTCCAGCTGCTCGGGAGCGCGCACGAGATCAATATGCAGCCCGGCCAGGGGCAGAGAAACCGCGGTTTCGAGATTGTCTCCCAGCGGCCCGAAATAGGTAGCCAGCATGATCTTCAGCTCGGGCGCGGCTTTCGACAGCTGGCCATAGGCGAATTCGAACGCAGCTCGTTCGTTCGGGTTCAGATCGAGGACAAGCGCTGGCTCATCGATCTGCACCCAATCGGCGCCCGACAGCTTCAAGCTCCGCAGGAGTTGCTCGTAGACGGGCAGAAGCCGTGGTAGGAGCGCGATGGGATCGAAGCCTTCGGCAGGCGATTTAGCCAGCTTGAGGAAGGTGACCGGTCCAAGGATGACTGGGCGTGTGTGAATGCCGAGGGCTTTAGCCTCGAGGAAGTAATCAACCGGCTTCGTCGACGAAAGAGCGAACGTCTGATCATCGTCTAGTTCCGGCACAATGTAGTGATAGTTGGTGTCAAACCACTTGGTCATTTCCATCGCGGCTACGCCAGGCCGATGAGCCGCATGCTGGTGACCACCGTGCCCACAATCCTCCGTCTGACCTTGGTTGCCGCGCGCCATAGCGAAGTAGATGTCGAGTGGGACCTCGCCGCCATTCCAGCCGTAACGGGACGGAAGGGCGCCGACCATGGCTGCGGTGTCGAGCACATGGTCGTAAAGCGAGAAGTCGTTCGACGGGATTTTCGACACGCCGCGATCGCGTTGCTCCTCCCAGCTAGCGGCACGGAGCGCCTTCGCCGTCGTGAGAAGGTCGGCAGCGGACGATTTTCCGGACCAGTAGCTTTCAAGCGCGAATTTCAGTTCTCGCCGACGACCGAAGCGGGGCACGCCGAGCGTTGCTACAGGAATTTGCTGAGAGACAGTCATGCCAGACCCCGATGGTTGGGGCGTCGGTGACAAGGAAGGCGCTAGCAGGCCGGCACGAACGCCAGGCTGCAGCGGCCACCGAGACACCCCGCCCGTGGACGTAATTCGCCGTGGCAGGTCTCCTGGCTCGCGGGGTCATAGCCTCTACCCGTCTTCCCAAGGCTATTCGCCTCAGTGACATGAGTGGGGTTGGCTCGCCGCTAACAGTTGCGGGGGCAGCGCCGGCATCGCACCGGCTTCCCTCTTAGCTCCGCTGCGGCAGCGCCGTACGGAGAACCACGACGCGGGAGACAATTACAGCAGTTCGCTTCTTTGTCAACGCCGCATAAAGAAATGTTTATGTCGTTATGTGAAATTTCCGTTGGCATGTTCCAAAGGTCGCCTCGAAAGCGAAAACTGTGGAAGCCTTGAGCGGCCGGTAAATCAAAGCAATGACGCACGGCGCCCTTGTCCAGGAGGATAGGAGTTCGTCGGCTGCCGGCAGCAAACATACCGGCAAGCGCCGTGGTGCTGCTTAGCGCATCATGCGAACCACCTCGGCGTCGAACTTCGGCTCCGAGGTTTCGACCGCTTCGTTGGTGATCTGCTCGCGACCATATTCGGCTCAATGGCGAGGCTGTTGCCCATGTGGAAGCTGTTGGCCGTGATGCCCTCGGTGATATGACACAACGATTTCGGGGGGAGCACACCGAGGCCAGGCGCAGCGGCGTGTTGCGAAGTGATCGAGGCCAATGTCTCGAACTGCTTGTTCGCAGCCCACCGGCTCAAGGTAACCCGGCTCAAACCACCGGGCCAGCTCAAGTCCTGTCCAAATGAGGCCTGAGCGGCAAATCGTCGTGCACGCGCACGGTTTGGCGTTCGATCTTGTGATGCGTCTTGGGCGGACAATCGCCACGGTGCAGCGCGCAGAAGCGGTCCCCAATTGGGAAGCCGAGGGCGGTGAGGGCAAGCCAGCGCCACAGGCGGAAGGGGACTTGGACCTGTTTGCCCTGCTGGACCACAAGTTCGCGACACAGGGCCTCAAGGAGAAGACCAAGAGCGATTATGCGCGGGACCTCGCCAAATTCATCAAAAGCAGCGGGCAGTCAAAGTTCGGCGCCGATTAACATGGAGATAGCCATCGCGGCGGACCGCCCAGGCGGACCGCAAGCCGGAATACAACCGGGTGCAGGCGGCCAAGCTCGTCCACAAGATGGCGTCGGGCACACACCGGCGATGGGAGAGCGGACCGCGGAGTGCAGGAACTTCACGCCTATCCACGCTCCCGTGGACGTGTCCTGCGGCACATCGGCAGCGATATTGAGGAGGCAGTTGAGCTTCTGGTCGAGCACTCTTACCTGCCACTACCTACGCTTAACGTCATCTCGTACTGAAAACGCACCACGCAAGGTCGAGATGTAACATGCGCCCTTCGTGGATGGTTCTAAGCTTCCTCGGGCGCGGTCAATCTGTGATAACGGTCGCTTGGAACCTCCATCACCGCGACGCGATCAAGGTTGGCGTATCGCGCTCGGTAGTAACCTTCTTCCTCCACTTCGGCGAAACTACACTGGGGAACGTGAAAGGTCGCAGCTTCCAATCCGAAGAAAGTCGTAGCGGTTTCTTCATCCAAGAAGTTCCACTCATCTTCTCCGTCGTCATATGTGACGCGAACATAGGAGGCCATGCGCACGGCTTCCTGATCACCCATCTCTGCGATGATGGCATCGCATTCTTTCTTCAGCTTTCCTGAAACCTCACCCTTATCCCAGTCATCCAAAGCCCGATAGATTTCTGGATGATAATACTCTGGCATCTCCTCTACATCGTCACCGATAAGCTCAATGGTGCGGACATATTGCGGATTTATCAAGAGTATTTTGTTGTCAAGGCTCCAACAATACAGCCATGGCCTGCTTGTGTTATTTCTACGTAGATTATGAAGTTCCTTCAACTGACGTAAAATCGATTCACGCGCCTTTTCATCGATAGGATATTGGCGGCTGCCAACAGTCGTCTTGATTCTGAGCGTGCCGTATCGCGTTTCGGCATCGGCAATTGCAAACGGGCTCGTGCGCCACTCCTCGACATCAATCTTCCAGCCCAGCAGCTCCTCGACCGTGCATTTCAACGTGAGACAAAGGTCCTTGATCTGCTCGATGTTCAACTGCGTTTTGCCTGTTTCCCAACGGGCCACAGTCTGTTGCGTCGTTGCCATCTGCTCTGCCAAATCTTTTTGAGTCATGCCCAGTCGAACCCTAAGCTCTTTCATGTTCATAACTCACCTCGCGTGTTCAACACACGCATTGCGGATGAATTAATCTAACACGTCAAGCGTGTTCAAAAATCGCAGCATGTGTTTTTAGGGCGTCTTCGAGGCTCCGGCAGCCGTTCGTGACCACTTGCGCAAGACACAGGGCTGGTACACAGCACGAATGGGCGATCAAAAATTACTGCTGCGATGCTCGTCATCAGCCAAGCTGCCGCCGCACCTTCCACTAGGGTGCCAAGGTTCGAAATGAGTGCAGCCGACCATAGCGAACGGAAGGTCTTGTGCTCAAAAGGAACGAGTGAAGATGTTCTCTTCGCCATTGTGGGAAGCCTCGGGATTGACCGCGGGGCTGGATTTGTTTCGCCTCACTCAACCATGGCCTCGCCGTACAAGCCAAGCTGCCACAGTGCGCGCCTGCTAGCCCAGAAAACTTGGCGGCCTTACAGGCATGCGCAGGACGCGCGAAGCCGCTCAACTCCCCCAGATGGGTCAGCCATCGAAGACCGGCATCACTTGCCCGTTGAGCGGCTATACGATAATGCTCCGCGCTAAGCAGGAAGCGCCAAAAATTCGAGCGGCGACTTCATTCTCCTATTCAGGAAGGAACTATGAGGCGGCAGACGCGACCATTCACCGTGGAAGTCAAACAAAAGCGCAATTATCAAAAATCCGCACGTTCCATCTGGGGCAATTTCGATATCGCCGCGGCGATGGCCGAGACAACAAAGGAAGTCGAGCCGTTAAATCGTCAGCTTGTTGACTCTACTGTAGTGGTCCTTGATGCTGAACCTTTGCACGAACCGCGAGTGGAGCATTTCATGGCCAATCCTCTGGAAACCGAGTCAGCAGTAGTTAGCGAACCGGCAGACAAAACGGAAACGCCAAAACCGAAGGCGAGAGCGCGGCGGTCGAGGAAGGCAGAAGCTGAGGCGAGCTCGCCTGCCCGCAAGAACGGCGCCAAGCCGATATCCGCGGCCACTGAAGCACCGCCGTCAGCGCGAACAGGCCGAAAGAGCTACTCCGCGAAGGATCGTGCCCAGAAGCTGGCGCAGATCGAGACCTCGATCGGCGGCGGCGCTACTCTCAAGAGTGCGGTGAAGCAAGCCGGCATCTCGGAACAGACATATTATCTTTGGAAGAAGGCGGCGGCGCCGGCGGCGGACAGTGACGGGCTGAAGGATCTCGTCGCGCTCGAGGAAGAAAACAAGCGGCTAAAGAGCCTGCTTGCCGATCGTCTCCGCAAGGAGAATGCGGAACTGAAGAAAAGGCTCGGGCTGGATTAAGAAGGGTGGGCAGCTGGTTCTTGGCTCCCCACCTACAGCAATACCGCCTGCTCGGCCTCTCGGCGCAGATTCTGCCTTGGCCTTGGGCCGATCTGCTGGATGACCAGCCCGGCCGCTAGCGAGCCGAGATCGCCGCAATCCTTGAGGCTGCGGCCTTGCGTGTAGCCGTAGAGGAAGCCGGCGGCATAGAGGTCGCCGGCGCCTGTCGTGTCGACCAGCTCGCGGATCCTGGTCGCATTGATGGTCACGGTCTCGTCGCCGCGCACGATCACCGAGCCCTTTTCCGAGCGGGTAACGGCGGCGATCTTGCAATCCTTGCGGATCTGGGCCAGCGCCTCGTCGAAAGACGCGGTCTGGTAGAGCGACTTGATCTCGTGACTGTTGGCAAAGACGATATCGACGGTGCCGGAGCGCATCAGATCGAGGAATTCGTCGCGGTAGCGGTCGACGCAGAACGAGTCCGACAATGTCATCGACACTTCGCGCCCGGCGGCATGGGCGAGCTTCGCCGTCTGCCGGATCGCCTCCTTGGCGCGCGGCGGGTCCCACAGATAGCCCTCGAAATAGGTGACGGCGGCGCCCGACGCCTTGTCGGCCTCGACGTCCTCCGGGCCGAGCTCGACGCAAGCGCCGAGATAGGTGTTCATCGAGCGCTCGCCGTCGGGCGTGACGAAGATCATCGAGCGCGCTGTCGGCGGTTCGCCGTTAAGCGGCCTGGTGTCGAAGGCGACGCCCTGGGCATGGATGTCATGCGCGTAGATTTCGCCGAGCGCGTCGTTGGAGACCTTGCCGAAGAAGGCGGCGCGACCGCCGAAGGAGGCCACGCCCGCCGCCGTGTTGCCGGCGCTGCCGCCCGAGGCTTCAATGGCCGGGCCCATGCGGCTGTAGAGCAGTTCGGCGCGCCTCGTGTCGATCAAATTCATTGCGCCCTTGATGATGCCGTTGGTCTCCAGGAACGCCTCGTCGCACTGGGCGATGATGTCGACGATGGCATTTCCGATACAAAGCACGTCATAGTCCGGCATCAATTCATGTCTCCGCCAAAAACCCACCGGCTTTCTGCCACGCCGGGCGCGGGCGGGTTGGCCAGTGCGAATGGGCTTTCCGCTTGCCAATCCGTTCGGCGCCAGCCCCTCACGGGGCGGCAAGTCCTGCCTCGCGACGCAATTCGTCGGCCCTGTCTGTCTTCTCCCAGGTGAAGTCAGACTCTTCACGGCCGAAATGGCCATAGGTCGCGGTCTTGCGGTATATAGGGCGTAAGAGATCAAGCATCTTGATAATGCCCTTCGGTCTGAGATCAAACAACTCAAGAATGAGGCGCTCGATCCTTCTTTCCTCAACCCTCGCTGTCCCGAACGTGTTGATCATGACAGAAACCGGACTGGCCACGCCGATTGCGTAAGCAAGCTGCACCTCGCAGACGTCCGCAAGTCCGCTAGCGACGATATTCTTTGCGACATACCGGGCGGCATAGGCAGCTGAGCGGTCAACCTTGGACGGGTCCTTGCCCGAAAAAGCGCCGCCGCCGTGACGACCCATCCCACCATACGAATCGACGATGATCTTGCGTCCAGTGAGACCGCAGTCGCCGCGCGGCCCGCCGACTACGAACCTCCCCGTCGGGTTGACCAGAATTCTGATGCCTTCCGTCTCCAGGTGGGTCGGCAGGACAGGCTTTATGATTTCCTCAATGACGCCCTCGCGGACCGTCTCTTGCGAGACCTGCTCGTCATGTTGGGTCGATACGACGATGGTATCCAGGGCGACCGGGCGCAACCCCTCATAGCGCACTGAGACTTGGGATTTCATGTCAGGACGCAACCAGCCAAGCTGTCGTGCTTTCCGGACATCTGCCTGTCGTTTCGTCAAGCGATGAGCGAGCTGGATCGGCAAAGGCATCAAGGTATCGGTTTCGCGGCATGCGTAGCCGAACATAAGGCCCTGATCTCCCGCTCCCTGCTGGAGGTCCTGCCCTCGTCCCTCGTCAACGCCCTGGCTAATGTCGGGCGATTGCTCGGTGAGTGCATGAACGACGGAGCAACGCCGGCCGTCAAAGCCGACGGCCTCATCGTCGTATCCAATATCGAGAATCGTATCGCGCGCAACTTGGCTATAATCCACCCGCGCATCGCTGGTAATCTCGCCAGCCAGAACGACTATCCCTGATTTTACCAACGCTTCACAGGCGACGCGCGCCTTGGGATCGGTGCGGAGGATGGCATCGAGGATGGCATCCGAGATGTTGTCGGCCAACTTATCCGGGTGTCCCGCGCCAACCGATTCGGAAGAGAACACGAACTGCCTAGCCATGAAATGCCTCGTTTTGGGTGTTGGAGTTGTATGGGGCATTTTGCTTAGCCCACCTTACCTGTTGGTGATGCCCGGGACCTCGAACGCAGCGCACAAATCGGCAACGTCTCTTCGCACGCAGGCATGGAGATCTTCGTCATCAGGCCGCCGGAGGACGCAGTCAATGAAGCCAGCAATTTGCACCATTTCCACATCGCGCATGCCCATGGACGTCACTGCTGGCGACCCCAAGCGAATTCCGCTTGTGACCGCCGGATCCCGCGGGTCGCCAGGCACCATTTAAAGTTCGTAATGATGCCTGCCTTCGCTAACCGCTCGGCATAGGCCTTGCCTGATAGTGGTCGATCGCGAAGATCAAGGATCAGCATGTGATTGTCAGTGCCCCCGGTGACCAGGTCATAACCTCGGTCCAGAAGCGCGTGGGCCAGAGGCCGCCAAGCGAGACCGTCCGCAAGTGTCGGGCGGCGCGATGGCGCCGTCGGCGGAGTTGTCCATGGTGGTTTCGCGCTCCAATTGGATCTATTTCACGGTCAAGCATGCGATCCCCTTCGACGGCGCGTCTTGTGTCGCTTCGAGCCGTTGAAGGTCTCGTTTGTGATAGCCATCGCCGTGGGGCAGGAGATCAACCAACAACTGAACCAGCCCGCCGTCCTTACCTGCTGCTTTGAGATGGTACGAGCACCACGGGCGTTGTTCGTTGCAGTAAAGAAAGTCGGCTCTGGCCAGCAGCCGGACGTGTCGTACAACGTGCTCACGACGCAGACCCAGAATCTCCGCTAGCTGGCAGACAGTTAGGTCCGCGTGCGCGCAAAGACCTAGGATTCGAAGGCGATCTAAATGCGCTGCCGTCCGTAGGCGACTGACCAGTGTCAGCATTGGTCAGGACCAAGCCACTTGGAAAGCCTGGGCACTCGTCCTACTGAATTTGTCATTTCGCGTTCTCCACAGATGTTGCGGCTTTCGAACCAAATTATATGGTTGATTGTCCATCGACCGGACAATGTCGGTGGCCGTGAAGATACTGTTTTGAGCCGATATTGCTGTGTCGAACAAACAAGATGGGCGCTCTTCTTGCCATTGCCTTTAGCCGAAATTGCACGCAGTTCGGCGGGTCGGAGAATAAGCGGCGCGACGGTTTGGACCCCACTGACCTCAGACGTTGCAATAAGCCTACCATTCACAGCGAACCGGAGTTGCTAAGAGTCTATGAATTTCCTTGAAGGATCTGTTGCAACGTTTGCCCAGCCCGCTCGTGCTCCCGGTTTGCAGCGGTCAATCTCGAGCAGACTGACCGTGATGCAAAGATGACAAAGAAGGTTCCCTTTCAATCCGATCTTCTTCCGGCGCCAAGGGATACGGCCTGTTCCCGTGTAGTAAAGCGTAGTGAGAAGATTCCATGTGCGGTCAGCTTGATCCTGGATTTTACGCTCGCTGGACTGCTTGATTTTGCGGGGAATGGTGACCCTATCGTCCAGCACGTCCTCCCAAACGAGCTGAGCTCAAGGAGGCTCATGCCGTCGAATGGTGAGATTTTGCGGGGCTCATCGGCTTTGAAATATGTGTCGATCAAGTGCCGCATATCAGCCTCGTAGGCCTTCAGATCGAGGCTTTCGTTGCTGGCCAGACGCACAGTGTCCCGCGCATTCAGGTAATGCTCGACCTGTTTCTTGATGCGGGCAACGTGGGCGTTGTTGTAGCCTGCGGCATCCATTTCATCCGCGATATTAGCATACGCCCGCAGCAGCCCTGCGGTTGCCTTGTACAGGGCCGCGCGCTGAGGTTCGCGCTCTTTAAGGTCTGACGCGATTTCGGTGTTGCCGCAGAAGAAGTGGATGTATTCCAGTTCTCCTTTCGGCGGCTCCACACGCTCGCAAAGCAGGACAATGCGTTCCAGGGCTTGATCGAGACGTTCTTTTCCTTTTTCAGACGGTCCTTGAGCAGCACATCCGGAGCCGGCCCGTCGTCGGAATGATCAAGTTCCGACGTATAGACCGCGATCGCATTCTCAACCTTTCTTGAACAGGCCCTTGTAGGCGACGATATAACCGAAATCCTTGTCCTCGCCGTCAAGCCGATTGGTCCGGCAAATCGCTTGGAACAGGCCGTGGTCCTGCATAGACGTGTCTATGTAGACATAGGTGCAGGGTGGCGCATCGAAAGCTGTGAGCAGCTTGTCGACGACCACCAGCAGCTTCATGTTCGCCGGCTCCTTGGTGAAAAGAGCCTTGGCCGCCTCCTCGTACACCTCGGTTTTGGACAAACCGCCCATGGCCTCAACGCCCTTCAGCAACTCGGTGTAGGTGTTGTAAATGACCTGCCGGTCGATATCGGTGTTGGCGCCCGTCTCTTCCTTTGTGATGTCCTGCGCATTCGGATTGTACGATGTGATCAGGGCGCACTTGTTGCGGAACGGGGTCTTTTGAAAAAGCTCGAAGTGCTTGCAGGCTTGGTAGATGTTGGAGGCCACGAGAATTGCGTTGCCGCGTTCGCTTGACAGGCGGGGCTTCACGCTGAAATCGAAGACGTGCCGCTGACGACACGATCCATGCGGGATCGCGAGCTAAGCACGTTTTACATCGTGCCCCATTTCTTTTTTAGCTCATCCCTTTGCCAGTCATTCAGGGCCTTGGTTTTGGCATCGAACCACTGATCAATTTGTCCTCTGAACCCAGGCGCTGGTCGATATCGCGTGCTTCATAAAAAACGAGGTCGAGAACGACTTCGTCCTCCACCGCCTCGCTGAATTTGTAGGTGTGGATGATGTATCCCTTGCGCACAAGGTTGCGCCGGAGTTCGGCTTCGGCGTTGCCGCGGAAGAGAACGCCGTGCGGCAGAATGCAGGCGCCCTTACCGGCGCTCTTCAGCGACCGGACGATGTGTAGCAGGTAGGCGTAATCGCCCTGCTTGGCGGGCGGTACGCCGAAACGACTTAAAGCGATCAGCTCATCATGAAGCGGGTCAAGCCCGGTGCTCCAGCGCTTGTCGCTGAAGGGCGGATTGGCGACGACGTAATCAAAGGTCTTGAGCGCATCGCCGTCGCGGAATTTGGGATCGGTGAGGGTGTTGCCCTGCATGATCATCGCGGTGGGTGCGTTGTGCAGGATCATGTTCATGCGCGCGAGACCGCTGGTGGCCGAATCCTTCTCCTGCCCGTAGAGCGTGACATTGGTCCCGGCCTCGTCGGCCACTTTCAGCAGCAGCGATCCCGATCCGCAGGTCGGGTCGTAGACGGTGGTGTCGCCGCTGGTCTTGGCGGACCGAATGCCGATGATCTGCGCCATGATGCGGCTGACTTCGGCGGGGGTGTAGAACTGGCCTTTGCTCTTTCCGCTCTCAGTCGCGAAATGGCGCATCAGATATTCGTCGGCATCGCCGAGAATGTCGTCGCCATCGGCGCTCGTTGCTGCCGAACTGGTAACGTCCGGTCATCAGCACATCCGGGGCCATGTCGCCGGGGCATCGCTGCCCCCATATTCTTCCGCGGCCTTGCGGAATAGCCGCCATAACATCCTTTGGAATATCGCTTCTTTTCATCATCCCCCTCAATCACGTACATTCACTGCAACAGGTTCAAGTCGAGCAGCGACCGGGCATACTTTTCGATAAAGCGCCGGGCATGCTTCATCCCGTCTCTGAGTTCCGCTTCGCTAATTTCGTGAGCGCGATGGATGATCCCGTCACGCCGCCCGACCAACGCACTCAGATTGTCGCGGTGGGACAGCCGTTGCGGCGCGTGCAGCACCCCGATCCGTTGCAACGCAGCCTGCAGAGCGCCGAGCGCTTCCCGGGGGCCGAGCGTCTCAGTGCCGTTTTCGCGGAAGGCTGACAGCGCCAAATCTTCCCGCCGCTCAAACAGCCCATAGAGGAACATTTCCACAGCATGCACGGTCGCTATGGCAGCAAGCCGCCGATTATTGGCGCCGCCTTCCAGCTGCAGCTCTTCTGCCTTGCGGAAGAAGTCGCGCGCCATCAGGAGAAAGCCATCGACCTGCGGCAGCATCTCGTTTTGGCGCGCGAGATATTCAAGCACCAAGGCCGCGACAAAATCCTCTGCCCACGGCTCTGCCTGCCAGCCTCCCAGCACGGTCTGACCGGAGACCAGCCAGGCATCTCCAGCCGCCAGCACGTGGGGCACGTCATCGACAAAATCAGACCGGCGAATAGCCTCCATCGCGAGTGTCGTGGCGATGACCTCGGGATCGTCGTCGCCCGCGTCGCGCGGAAGCGCGCCTGTGTCAGGAATAACTTGTGTGATCAGCCATGACACGGCTTTCCGAATTGCGTCGTGGTAGCGGTCATCGCCAAGCCGCTGAAGGGCGACTGTCGCAAGGGCCGTGGCGCGCAGGCCGGGCCGGGGAACCCCTTCTCTAGTTTCATTCCAGTAGCCCCCACCCTCCTGGCGGCGCACGAGGCGATCAGTCAGGACCGCAATTTCCCGGCGCAGATCGCCGATAAGTTTCGGGCTTCGCGAACAGCGCCAGAGTGCGTAGCCGATATCTTCAACCGGGGCGGCAGCTTCTCCCTCGCCAGTGCCGAGCGCGATCATATGCGTTGCGCATTCGGCCAGCGCGCCGTCAAGGCGCCCCGCTTCCGTCGCGCTGCCGTAAAGGTCCAGGAACCACGCCAGCGAATAAGACCAGTCGGCAGGCAAGTCCTGCCCATTGTGATCCCTTGCGACGACGGCCACGACGGCGTTGCGGCCTTCGGGCGTGCGGGGCTCTATCCCAAGGATCGGGTATAATTCGGGTGTCGGCTGCTGAAGGATACGCGCCGGCACTAGCGACAGTGCTTTCTCCAGCGAGGGAGGAAAATCCTCCAGTTCTTCGGCCAGTTCGGCAGCTTCTCTCCTTCGTCCCTCGCGGCGCGCTTCTACATATTCTGCCGCAACCACAGCAACGGTGCGCTGCGCCCGTTCAGCGGTGCCGGTGGCAATCAGCTCGGCCGGAATGTCACCATCCTTGATCGCCCAGTGCGTACGGTGCTGTTCGAACTGTTGAATGCCCAGCCGGTCCGCAATTCTCAACACCGCTGACCGGTCGAGAAAGGCATGTTCCGGATCGGGCTCGAAGGTGAAGGCCAGTTCGTGTCCGCGCCGAACGATATTGCGTATGCGGCCGTGCCGGACCACGCGCGCGTGCGGGCCTCCCGCCCCGACTTCGTACATCAACAGCGCCGGGATTTCCTCCAGCCGGCGCAATGTTTCAGGGCGCGCGAGGTCGATAGCCTCGGCCTCGGCGCCGCTATATTCCTTGAACCGGTCAATGGTTGACGTGAACGGCGGCGTTTCCCACCACTCGCCGTGGCCCGAGACAAGCAAGTTAAACATAGCACACCACCGACCTCACGCCGCCTTCTCCATAGACCACTTCACCCGTTCGGCGAGAAAGGCGGCGAATGATTTCACATTCATATTGCCGCTCGCCTCCTCCAGCCCTGCGAGGTAGGCCTTCCGGTCATCGACCCTGACGACTGTCCAGGGGTAACCGCCTGAAGCCAGCATCGCGTTCATGAGGAACCGCGCCATCCGTCCGTTGCCGTCCGGATAGGGGTGCACATAGCCCACAAGCCAATGCCCCAGCACGGCACGCACGGAGGCCTCCTTCTCCGCCTCCAGCAGCTCGAACAGCTCATTCATACCATCGGCCACCGCTTCGGTACGCGGCGGCACGTGCTGCGAGCCGCGCAGGTACACAGGGTGATTGCGATATCCCGCAAGCGCGCTGGCTTTGAGGATGCCGGCGGTCACTGACGGCGCGAACAGCTCCCGGTACCACTCCCGGTGAGTGTCCCGCGTCAACGCGCCGGCTGGCTTGCCGTTGATGATCGCGGCAACAGAGTCTTTGACCTTCTGGAATGCGAGGTAGTAGCCACGCGCGGCAAGCGCATCCCGGTTCTTGCGGTCCTCTTCATCAATCTCCGGATTCCAGCTCCCCTCGCGCACCCGGTCGATGAGTTCCGGGGTGACGCTGTACCCTTCTATCGACAGCGAATGGTAGGCGTCGCTTTCGTAGATATCCTCGACGAACTTCATATAGGCGTCTTTGTCGGACGGCAGTCCGGGTGCCTTCGGGAATATCTCGATGATGGCTTCGCGCTGCGATTGCCAGATCGCGCGCAGGCGGGCGACCAACGGCGGTACGCCCGCCGCAATGGTTGTCACTCCAATTTGTCCCGCGAACGGATCGGATTCGCGCACGTCATAGCCGGCGGCTTTGAAGGCGGCCACGATTTCATCGGCAAAGGAGTCGCGTCCTACGCGACGGAAGGCCCCCGCAAGCCGTCCCGCCACGGCGGAATGGCCGCCATCAAGCAGCAGGGCCAGAACGGTTGATACGTCGCGCACAGACGCCATGGCGATCTGCATCTCGATAGGGGCGCGCTGGAAGAACGCTTCCGGCACCCGGGTAAGGGCGGCCTCGACAGTGAACACGCGCTGGCCGTTTTTCTCTGTCAGTTCGGCCGGCATCTCCTTGACCTTGAGGTCATAGAGCGAAGTGCCGAGCAGCAGGTCGATTTTGTTATTCGTGCCTTTGGGGGTGTTCACCACCACCTGAGGCGGAATAGTGGGCGCTTCCGCGTGCAGAAGCAGCGACTGCTCCGGTGACAGGAACCAGTCCTTGCCGAACCGGTCATTGCAGTAAAGGGAGCAGAACTCCCAGAAGCTCGCGGACCAGGGGGTGGTGTCTTGCTGCTGTGCCTGCGGGCCGGTCGACATGAGCCAGCCTTTGATAACATCGCGCAGGAACCCGTTCTGCAGCAGCCGCTCCCGGTGGACGCGGGTCAGCTCATCTGATTTGAATATGCGCCGCCCACCCTCCTGCAGCTCTTTGAGGACGGCCAGTGATACAGCGAGTTTTTCATGGGGCTTGGCCATGGCCGTGCCTTTGCAAGTTTTTTAGAGCTGTGCGATTACAAGTATATAGTGCTGACAGGCGACAAGTCAATGATGTTGTGGAGTTGCAAGTTTTTTAAGTCGTGCGATAACAAGTTTTTTATGCTACGCAGGGGCTCGGGGCGAGCCTAGAGCCTGGCGCTCCGAAGCGCTTCGAAGGAGGACGCGCCTCTTTGAAAAACTCGCCCGTTGTGCATCGTGGGTACCCGTAAACGCGAATTCTCAAAGGAAAGACGCTCCTTACCTCTCCCTCCCGCCCCGATCATCACGGCCGCGCCCGCGCTCACTACGCCGCGACGCTCGCGAGATCGCTGCACGCATCTGATCGGCCACCAAACCGGGCTGACGCTGTCGTGTGTTTGCACCGTCACCGCAGTGACGGCAAGGCAGCTGCGCACGCCCATGGAGGAGAGCGTCTCGATATCGCGCGCGATTCCGGCACCCCCACTGGAGTCCGATCCGCCGACGACAAGTACATGCGATGCCTGCCTCAGCGCCCTTTCATCCGTTAGAATGAGCGTTCGAAACGCAGGATTCCGCCGACACTGCTCTTCTTGTTGGCGTTGGTCCAATTCATGTTGGAAGCGCCGTCCACCTTGCCGACGGCGAAATTACCGCATCGGCCATAGTCGAGTTCCGCCGTAACTGTGAAATCTGGAAGAAACGCATAGGCGACGTTTGCAGCGACACCATGGTTCTTGAGCTGATCACCGGAGAGCTGAAGGTTGAACGAAGTTGTCTCGTTGAGCTTGTAAGTGGCGCCAGCCCAGAAAGCCCAGTTCCCGCCCCAACTCTTATAGAAGCCGCGACCATGAGCGTCGATGGCGTTCGTGGAGTCGTCGTTGAGCTTGCCGTTGGAACCGTAGCCGAGCATTCCGAACAGCAACAGTTCGTTGGTGACATTGATGTCGACACGGACCTTAGCGGCCACCGATTCGTAGTTGCTATCATAAGCGGCAACGCCGGTGATCGCGCCCCAGCCATGTGTGTATTTCAAGCCGCCGACTACGTGCGGTGCGTAGCTGTCGATTGTGCCGACCACGCCCGAGCCTTCTTCGAGCGAAACCACGGCCGAAAAGCCGTTCCCGGCGTCGAAGTAGTACTGAACCACATTGGTATCGAAAGCGCCGTACGTAACCGGCGTCTGGTTGAGTACGTCACCCGCGCCGCCAATAAACATGTCGAAGGCCGACCAGTCCTTACCAACTCGGAGGCCACCAAGCTGAATCCAGGCGAAAGTCAAGGTGCTGTCTCCGTTGAAGGCATAGGACCGAGAACTGTCCGAAACCGAAGTGTGGCGGTTGCCGAAGTTCATGCGGGTTTCGGTGTAGGTCTTCAACGTGCCGAGTTCGGTCTCCTGGCCGGTCCAAGTTTTCAATGTGAAGCGCGTGTTGTTTTGCCATGTGCCCTGATGCTCACCAGTCCTCACATCCGAGGTTCTTGCGTGATCAACCAATCCGACATGGCCCAAGCCGACGTCGTAACGGACATAGCCGCCGATGCGCACGCAGGTCTCAGTGCCTGAAATGTAGACGTAGCCCGAGCCGTAGACGTCGCAGACTTTAACGTACTCAGTCGGGTCAGGCTCGGCAACGGCGGTCACGGCGCGAGCGTCGGAAACGGCAATCAGTGCCGCAGTTGAGCCGAGGAGGAGGCTCCTAATGTTCATTGTTGATCTCCGTTCAAAGAGTAAAAGGAATGGACGTCAGTGATGAACTCTTGCTAAGGAAACAGTCGATAACGATGCGCATTGAGTTGAATTTGAGCAGTTTTGATGCGCTCGTCACGCCAGATATTAATCAGAAATTGAGAATATGATTGGGTGTTATTGTTACAAATATGCGATTGTTATTACAAATATAATAATCGCCGAAACGACGCCATCAAACATTTCTGTACAAATCATCCCCGTCATCTCCGCTAGTTGTGGGCGGGCCGTCACAAAGGCTTCTACTGCAAAGGCTTCTACTGCAAATGACGTGCCATCCTGACGACGCAGCTGCGGCTTGAAGCTCAAGTGTGCCGGCGGACCTTGGTTCGCTCTTCCTTCCTTTTTGCCTTGCGGATCAACCCAAGCACGAACGGCAAACGTTTCGGCTACGGTTCGTCTGTTCGCTTCGCGACAGTTTCGTTCAATGGCGACAGCTTTGTTGCTGTGAGCCCCGACGTTGAGACATCATGCGGCGGCACCGCTCGGTACGACGCCGTCATTTTGGCGAGCGCGATGATCGGTAATCACGCGCTGACGCGCAGCCTTGCCTCCACCACGGAGTCAGTAGGCGCGCCGGCCTTGGCATTGCGGCCGACCTGACGGTCGCGTCGAGCAGCCTCTCGTCCTGATAGACGGCGCGCCACAGCTAATGCTTCTTGCCAGCAATTCACACAACGAGCTCATCGAGATGCCAGAGATCACTATGGGGCTGCGCTAGCTGGCGAGCAAAGTCTGGTCCCAACGCCGTGTTATCTCGTTGGATGCGGCAGCCGCGCTCAGCAGAATCTACTCGACCAGGCGCAGGCTGAAGGGAAGGGATGGTGGAACCAAACGGTGCGCGTGAGGGTCGCGGCGGGAACAGCCATGGCCAGTCGCTGACCGTCCAGCCAAGACTGAACGGCCGCTATTGCTGAGAAATACAAGTTTCGAGCCCAAAGCGGAACGGACTGACATAGCGCAAAGACACAGGCGAGCGCAGCGGTAAGGTTGGCGGTTATCAGCATGGGACGGTAACTGTTGCAGACCACAAAATATCGCGAGGCCGGCCTGCCTTGGTACACTATCTATCCGACTGTGTCAGAGTTCTCTGGGGCGGTCGGCGCCGAGGCTTATGAGGAATGGCTCAGGAACCTGCCGGCTGACGATCCGGTGTCGCTCTATTTCCACGTTCCGTTCTGCCGATCAGCTTGCTGGTATTGTGGCTTCCCCACCACCATCACCCGCCATGATGCGCCGATCCTCAACTATCTGGCGGCCCTGCGTGACGAGATCCGTTTGGTCTCGGAGCGAGCGCCGCAGACGCTGCCCGTGAGCGACATGCATTTCGGCGGCGGAACGCCGTCTCTCATAGGACCAGCCGAGTTCCTGGCTCTGATGGAGTTCCTGCGACGCCGCTTCGCTCTCACGAAAACAGCTACGGTTGCCGTCGAGATTGATCCGCGCACGTTCACGGCCGAGATGGCCGAGGCCTTAGGAGCAGCCGGCGTGAACCGTGTGAGTCTCGGCGTGCAGAGCTTCGATCCCATTGTTCAAAAAGCAATCAACCGGGTTCAGAGTGAGGCGCAGACGTCGGCTGCCGTGGAAATGCTGCGCCGGCATGGAGTAAGCCGCATCAACTTCGACCTCATCTTCGGTCTCCCGCATCAAACGGTGCAGTCCTGCGTCGAGACCGCGAGGGCGGCGGTCACAATGCGCCCCGACCGGCTTGCGGTGTTCGGCTATGCGCACATCCCGTCGCTTATAAAGAATCAGCGCCTCATCGAGGAGGCAGTTCTTCCGGGCAGCGCTGCCCGCGCCGAACAGTATGCGGCCGTGGCCGCGACGCTGATTGCCGCCGGCTACCGCGAGATCGGGCTCGACCATTTCGCCTTGCCGGACGACGAGCTCGCGCTGGCACAGAAAACGGGTCGCCTGCGGCGTAACTCGCTGGGCTACTCGGCCACCACCTGCAGAACCCTGATCGGTTTCGGCGCGTCGGCTATCGGCCGCGTCGGCGAGGGGTACGTCCAAAACGAAGTTACACGGGATTCCTACATCCAGCACATCGCAGCTGGCCGTCTGGCGACGTCAAAGGGCTATCGCCTCACCGACGACGACCGCGTGCGAGCCGCAATTATCGAGCGACTAATGTGCGATCTCGAGGCCGATGTGCAGGCAATCTGTGCCGCCCACGAATCTGATCCGATCCGTCTTCTCGATTCAGCTGAACGCTTGGCGATGCTGGCCGAGGACGGGATAGTGGACTTCGAAAACGGTTTTGTCCGCGTACGGCGGGAGCATCGCTTTGTAATTCGCGCTGTCGCTGCCGCGTTCGATGCTTTTCTCGATCGGGATGGCCGTAAGCATAGCCACAGGTGAGGGCAAGCATCCAACCGGAAGCTAAACTCGACGCCCTCGGCCGAGGCCTGTCATGAAGCGCGCGTCAAGGATGCGAAAAGCAGAGCTGATCCGCCTATTTCATCTCATCTTCAATGACATCGACCTCGTGGCTGCCACCGAGGCGTTTCCATATTGATCGTGGTAGGTGCGGGGCATCTGGGTGTTTCGCCGTCAGCGCATGAATATCCCCGCCATGTGATGGGTCAGGAAATCGCGGTGGCTGCAATCAGCCCGTCCATCGATGACAGACCGCGACCACGCCGCTTCGCGAGGCCCGTCAGGTCGCCCCAGGCCAGGGCAACCAGTTCGTCCACGGGCAGGACTCTCGGCTCGAAGCGCTGCGGCAGGTCCCGGGCGAGCCATCCGGCCAGTGCGTCACGTTTCCGACCTTTGTCCATGAGGGCAGCGCCGCGCCGGATCTCGGCGATCGACACAACGCTGATAAATGAGCGGTCTTCATCGAGCCCGTCATCCATTCCAGCACGCGCGCGTCAGGGCTCGGCCTCGTCACCTCGGAGAGGCCATTAGTGTCGAGCAAGAGCCTCACAATGGCAGACCATGCGGTTCATCGCGTAGCCGCTCGATGTCCAGTTCGGCGTTGCGCAGCGGCGATGCGCAGCGAGTGCCCAAAAAACAGCAGTCAGCTCCCCTTCCGGAAGATCGGAGCGGACGCCACGCAAAAAGCGCCAAATCCTTGGCGCCGGCGGTCTGTGTGTTTGCGCGCTGGCGGCTTTGGTGTACTCCTGTGCCGTTTCGACGAGACTTCCAGCCGGACCGGCAGGGGAGGAGGCTTTGGCGGCGCGGCCGGCACACGGCCCACCTCGAGGACGAGATCGACGATGTCGGGCAGATCCTCGGTCGCCTCACAAATCGGTGAGGTCGTCGGGACACCGTCTTCCACTTTTGTTGATCAGCCGCCTTCCTGGCCATGTTCCGAGACAATAAGGCGCCCGTGCGCCGCCGCCTCGATTAACCCAAGACGCGCAAGGATCTTTTGCCGGAGACAACGAGGTCACCATCCTGCGGTGCCGCGTTGCATCACAGTCGGCATGAGATGTGCAAAGTGGACCGTCGTCAAACGTCAAACAGAGGCGTCGGTGACTGGACTGAACGACCAGAACGGGCTGCTTGCGCCCTTTCGGACTTCACAAAGTTCGAAAATGGCGTCGTTTCAGGGCATAATCGCCGCTTGTCAAAATGTTTGCGACAAGTCCGGTGAAAGCCTACCGAGTATCTTGTGCTTGGGGGGCGGTTAGTTCCGATAAACTATGCGGCATACACATGCTAATCTATTTGATTTACGGGCCGACCTGCAGCGGCAAAACAGACGCGGCAATCCAAATTGCACGAGAGACCGGATGGCCGGTCATTGCGCTGGATCGTGTACAATGCTGTCCTCAAATCGCCACCGGCAGCGGGCGTCCCTCGGATTCCGAACTGCAATCTACCCAGCGGATCTACTTGGATTCGCGCCCGCTAACCGCGGGCATCATCGACGCCGAGACCGCCCATCGTAAGCTGATAATGCAAGTGGATGAGCGTAGTTCCCAGCCGGGGCTCATCCTCGAAGGCGGTTCGATCTCCCTTCTCAATTTAATGGCGCGAAGTCAGCATTGGGATGGCGCTTTTCGGTGGCATGTAAGGCGGTTGCGGCTCGGCAACTCGGACGCCTTTCTGGAGAGAGCCAAGCGTCGGGTCACAGACATGTTTGTCACAAGAGAAGGACAACCTTCATTGCTGCAGGAACTTGCGGATCAGTGGAAGGAAGATGCAGTCCGTCTCACTTTGGAAGACGTTGACGGATATCGTTGCGCCATTCGTTTTGCGAGAGAGCACAGCTTGGCAATCAGCGAAATGCCGTGCCTTCGCAAAGAGCTCCAACAAGATCTTGTAGAGGCGATTGCGAGAGAATATCTCGAATATGCGCGTTGGCAAGAACGCGACTTTCCAGAATGGCAAACTGAGTGAGCAAGCCTCCCCGGACCTCGCCTGCGGTGCGGGCACGGTAGCTCCTGAGAATTGCGCTAAGTGGTTTGCTGAAGCAAGCTAGTGGCAGGCGACATTAGGTCCGTGTGGCAGCGGAAGGATTGCTTTCGCCACGGTGACTGCGGAGGAGGCGACATGGCTGCACTGCTCATTTCAGGCATGGGACGGAATGTACCGATGACAAAGTGCTGCGCGCTTCGTAGCGACCGCTACCGTGGCTGACTCGCGAACTACTATCCGCCAGCCCAGTCTGTGGCGTCGTCTCGGCTTTCATCGCCACCGCCTTCGCCCAGGAAACGCCCGAGGCCGCAAGCGTCGCCGTGGCAGTGCGGCACCCGGCAAGATGGGTGGTCATCGGCCCTATCTGATCGACGGGGAGCACCGTGCTTTCGTCCTGGGCGAGGTTGAGCGAGATGCCAACATGACGCTTCATCAATTGACGGCGGCACTGGCTGAACGTGGTCTCCTGCGAGCGTCGGTCGCTTCCTGCACCGCGAGGGCAAGAGCTTCAAAAAAACCGTTCTGCCGGCCGAGCAGCTCAAGCCAAAGCTGATGCGCGGGCGTGCGCAATGGATGCGCTATCAGACCCGCATTGACCCTACGCGCCTGGTCTCCCTGGATGAAACATGGGTCAAGACCAACATGGCGCCGTTGCGCGGCTGGGGTGTGCGCGGTAAGCGGCTGATGGCCCACGCACCATATGGCCATTGGAAGACGATGACCTTCATCACCGCGCTGCGGCATGATCGGGTGGAGGCGCCTTGGGTCATTGATGGACCCATCAATACGCAGGCCTTTCGCGTCTATGTCGAAACCGAACTCAACAAAACACTGAATCCGGGCGACATCGTCATTCTCGACAATCCCGGTTCTCACAAGGGCCAAGCCGTCCGCGACATCGTCAGGGCTGCTGGCGCAAGGCGGGTCAAGCCCGCGAGAGCGGCAATTTTGTTCCGGCTATCACCCTCTCGTCGAGAACGGCGTGACGGAAGCGATAAAGTTGCGCCGGCCGGCCGCCGGTTTCCGCGGTTGTCTCACCGGTCTCCTCGACCAGCTCCTGCTGCTCGATCAGCCGGCGAAAGTTCGGCTTACGCACGAGCCTGCCGGCAAGCGCCTCCACGGTGCGCTGCAGCTGCAAAAGCGTGAAGACCGGCGGCATCAGTTCGAATACGACCGGCCGATATTTGATCTTGGAGCGCAGCCGCGCAATGCCGGTCGCCAGGATGCGACGATGATCGGCGATCATCGATCTGCCCGAGACCCAGGTGGGCGCAGCGGAATGTCCGGCGCGTATTGCTTCCTCCACCAGGGCGGCTTCGTAGAGCAGCTCATAACGTTGAAGCGCGAGTTCCTCGTTCCAATGGCGGTCGTCAAAGCCGAAGGCGATCGCCGCCCGCCGTCGTCGGTCGAGGCGTGTCGTACTGTCGTCAGTGCCATCCGCCCATTCCATCAGGCGCGGCCGCAATTCGTCCAACACGACCGCCGGTGTGCCGGAGCGGTGATCCTCCCAGGGGAAATAGTCGTACCAGCTTCCCCAGTGTCGCCCGGCCGGGTCGCCAGCTTCGTCTTGGTGGGTGAGCGCCAGATAGCTGATAGAGACCACGCGGTCGTCAGCGCCAACCCTGTCGCGATCGGCGAAGGTGTAGAGCTGTTCGATATAGCCGAGCGGCTGGCCGGTCTGTTCTTCCACCCATCCCCTGAGGCCCGACTGCAGCGAACGGTGAGCAAGCTCGAACGGGCCGGAGGGCAGGGCGTTTGCCTGCGGGATGGTCAGAACGCAGGGGGCGCTGCTGTCCATGGCGACCACAACGGCGATCAAGTCCGCATTGACGTCGTTGGCCTTGCCTCCAGCTCCGCCTTTCCTAATCCCTTTTGCGCGATCGTCCATGGTCCCCGACGTCGTTGAGCAGAGCCCTGCCGCGTAGGCGGCTGAACCGATTGAATTCCGTTTTTGTCTGATAATTGTCGGCTCGTCAACACCACCCGTCGTGGCGATTTTAGCTCTTCGCAGCTGCACAAAAAGTGCCAACGCGACATCCGTGCTTGGGGAAGGAGGCCCATTGAGTGCGCCGATTCAAAGCTCGTCGATCGATATTGCGACGTTGTTCTCGTCGGCGACAGCGCGGCATGGTTCTCCACGTCTTGGCGTCGACGCTGGGCGTGACGCTGGAGATGATGATCATGCACGGTCAGGCCTGCCCCGTGGCCTGGAGCCGGCGCAAATGGTCGTCAACCCGCCGTTCGGTTCCTTTTGAAGAAACCCGGAGCAGGCTTTCCGCAACGCCTGATAAAGCCCTTGCAGTGCGCCCGCGCCAGCATCATCGCACTCTCGCTCCACACAACCTATGCGAGTCAGTAAATCGACTCGCCGGCACTATTGTTTCAGGGGAAATGAATCTAGTTTCAAAGGGTTCGGCCGATAGGCCGGGCACAGCTGCGGTCTTCACGGCCTTTTTGACATAAACGCGTCGCCCGATTGAGATTATCTTGACGGTAGCGCAGTGCGCCATCCATGCCAGTCGAGATGATCATGGGCAAATATCGAGATCATCGCGAGCCACGCCGGCATCGCTATGACCATGACCCCGTTTCCTTTTCGGAACGGACTTCCGAGCCAAGCTATTTTCAGCGCCCGCCGACCGTGACGGCAGATCCTGTCGATGCGGAGGTATTGTGGTTCACAGTCAGCAAGGGTTTTGGCTTCGTCAAACTGTCGGACGGCACGGAGGCCTATCTGCACGTGCGAGTGTTAGAGGCGGCCGGAAGCCGGGATGTTGCCGCGGGAACGCCTCTCAAGATCACGGTCGAAAAAAGTCCAAAAGGTCATCAAGTCGCGCAGGTGCTGGAGATCGGCGATCACCGCGCGAAAACTCCGTCACATACGCGCGTCGCTGGAGGGACCTTCGTTGAAACCGGTGCGCAGCTGGAGAGCGGGGGCACGGTCAAGTGGTACAAACCCGAAAAGGGCTTCGGCTTCATTGCTCCTGACAACGGTGAGAAGGACGTCTTCGTTCATGCCAGCGCCCTGACGCGCTCAGGGCTCAGCGTGCTGGTGGCGGGACAGAAGGTGTTTGTCGAATGCGGGCAAGGCAAGAAAGGCTGGGAAGTCCGGAGCATTCGCCTTGCCTAGACGGCGATGCATTGCTCGCCTCGGAGGAGATGCCGGAGAGCGTAGGGCGGCCGCCCGAGCCCGCGTAGCAGAAACCGACATTGTCGAAGCGCAGCACGCCGTCGGTGACGACGAGATCCCTGGCGCCCGGCGCGTCCTCGGTGTCAAGTTCGGCGTCGAGCAACTCGAACAGCCGCGTGCCCCAGGTCGAGGCGCGCGCGAACGAGTTGACCAGCAGTCCGAGCTGGCGCACCGGCATCTGCAGAATGGTCATGAAGGTGAGCAACAGGGCCAGCGTGCCGACGCTGATTTGACCTGCGATCACTTTCTGGCCACCGAACCAGAGCACCAGGCCCATGGCGGTCAGGAACGAGAAATTCATGGCGCTGGTGTTGCCGACACGGATGTCAACGCGCTCATTGGCGAGATCAAGGCGCGTCCTGCTTGGCGCGGTCGAACTTTTCCAGCTCGTGCGGCTGCGCGGCGAAGGCACGCACGACACGGATGCCGCCGAGATTCTCATCCATCACCCGGATCTTTAACGATCGCTGATGCCCAGATATGGGAAGGTCAGGCTTCAATGACGGGGAAGGTGAAGGATTGACTGGTCGGGTTTCCGGGCCGAGCTTGTCGGCCGCTCAATCGAAAGCGTCATTTGAGGCGCTTCTTCTCCCGCGTGTAACTGGAAGACACGCTCGTCCAGTTCCTTGTCTACTTCCGTGAGACGATGATTGAGGCGAAGGTAGTCGGTCCAGGTCGGCGTGCGGAACGTTTCTGTCCACTGCATAGGCTTCTGAAGGTTGCGCTGGAGCGTCCAGTTCCGAGCACCGACGCGGCTGTGTACATGACGCCGCTGCCGCATGAGGTCGAGGAAGGCCTCGACATTTCTCTCGGCTATCAGATATTCGATCTTGACCACGATCGGGCCGCTTCTCGGCTTCAAACTGAGAGCGACAGCTGGGGCGTCGAATTCCTCCAAAGGATCGGGCTCGGACTCGCGGCGCTCGCGAAGAGGAAACAGAACGCCGGCTGCAGCAACGAGCAGCAGGGCCGCAGCGGAACCCTCTAGCGCCCAGGTCAGCGAATGGTTCTGGGAAACGGTGCCCCACACCCAGCTGCCGGCCGCTATGCCGCCGTCTATCAATGCATAGTAGATGGAGATCGTGCGCCCCACGACCCAGCGCGGGCTTGCCAGCTGCACGCTCACGCCAACCCCGGACCAGGCAGTGACCCAGCCTGCGCCGCCCAAAGCAAGTGCAATTGCCGCCACGCCGATCGAAGAGGTAAGCGCCAGGGAGAGGGAGCACGCCGCGCAGGCGACGCAGGAGAGCCTCATCAGCTGTTCTTGCGACAAGCTCCGTCTGAACAGGCTGTTGGAGAGGCCGGCGAAGACCGCGCCTGTTCCGAAACCTGCCATGAGCGTGCCATAGGCGAGCGGGCCTCCTCCCAACTGGTCGCGGACAATCAGCGGCAGCAGCGCGAGTATGGCGATGCTCGCCAGGCCAAAGAGGGTCCCGCGTGCGATCGCCGCTTTGATTTCCGATGACATCGCCGTGAAGCGCAGCCCGTCATAGATGGCCCTCCTCATCGACTCGCGCGGAAGAGGCGACGAGCGGACCTTCCACTTGCAGCGCCATATGGTGGCCAAGGGTACCAAATAGGTGAGGGTGGTCACGGTAAAAGCGGCCAAAAGCCCGAAGGAGGCAACCACGATGCCGCCGAGCGCCGGGCCCACGGTCCGTACGGTGTTGAAGCCAACGGAAAGCAGGGTAACGGCAGCGGGAACATCGCGCCGGTCCACCATATCGCCAACCGACGCCTGCCAGGCGGGATCGTTGAGAGCGCCGCCGCATGCGATTAAAAAGCTGAAGCCGAGAATCATCCATGGGTCGAGAAAGCCCAGCGCTACAACAGCGGTCAGCATCGCAGATGCTATCACCATAAGGCAGCGGCCCGCGAACATAACCCTGCGACGGCTGAAATTGTCAGCGAGAACCCCGGCGAACACGGACAAAATGAAAGCGGGCAGGTTCGATGAAGCCTGCACCAGCGCAACCATCAGATCGGAAGTCGAGATGGTAGCCATCAGCCAACTGATGGCAACAGTCTGCATCAACCAGCCGAGGCTCGAGACTTGCGTGGCGAGCCAGATCGAACGAAAGGTGGGTTGCAAAAGTGGCGCAAAGGTCGTTGGTGCAGCCAAATCATCATTTGATCCAGCCACCCTACTCATTTTGCCAACCTTTGCTTTCCGTTATTGCCGTTTCCCATGTAATCTAGGCTGAACCGTGGCGGCTAGAAGAATAGAGAGAAACTGTTTGCCTTGCGGCACAGTTCCTCGTGATTAAGGGTTGCGGCCGAGACGCATGCCCGAGCCGGCTCACCCCGCCTTCGAAGACATCACGGGGTGGAGCCCGGATTCTTGCTTGTCGTTTGACACAGCATGCTTCATCAACGGGCACTTTGCCGAGCGATGCCTTTTCGCGAAACGCGACGATGTTCTTTCGTCGGAAACTCTCTCCAACGGCGTTCGATGCGCTGAGTCTGGCTTGGGGCGAGGTGAGGGCTTGCAGATCTTAGACAGGATTGATTCCTGATAAACGCAGACGGTTGCCGGGCCGCGATCGAAGAGGCGCGCGCCTTGCTGCTTCAGCTTGAACAAAAGTCTGACGCGCTCACACATGCCATCGACGACTTTCTGCTCGATCTGATGAGGCTGGCTTTCATTGTTGAATGTTATGGACGCGGCTTTGAACTTTTGGCGCGAACGCTTGCCCGTAGAAGACTGGCAAAGGTCAGGCTTTTGTCGGGGGCGGTGGACTCCGCCAGGGGAGAAATGACACCCAAAGCCGGATGGCTGAAGCGACGGTCGCCCCGCGTTCCCACAGTGACGAAGGTAACGGTACGGCTCTTCGGCAGATGGCGCATCCTCATGGTAGCGTCTGGCCGTTCCCTCTGATGCCTCGGCCTCCCACACCTATCCGAACGGGCCCGATCCTGGAGGGTCCTCGAAGCGGGCATGAGGGCGATAGGCCGCGTGGTTGGGGTACCAAGCGTAGGCGCGGTATTGGGCTGGAAATTGGCGATGCGCGACGAAGGAGTCCGAGATCAACTCGTGCAATGGCAATTCCTAACACCGTGGACGTGTTGGAGCAGCCTCATCCTCCTAGTCAGGAACGTCATCAAGGTTATAGGATTGATGCGCGGCGAACCCTCGGAACTCAGGATCATGTTGACATCGCTGTTCGACAGAGCCGACTTGGCGCAAGGAAGCCACATCGTTTCGGAATTGCTTATCGCATGGTCTATCGTCGGCCTAGTCAAACCCTTGGCTCGGCGAGGAAGCGGCGGTCGTCGGCGTGATGCATGACGGGAGTCGGCCGCGCCTCACCAGAGGCGAAATGCAGGAACCAAAGGAAAGGACCACCTGCATGGAATTGCGAACCGCGTCCTCGGCGTCTGAGCCGCGACCCTTGCCAACGATCACTCAACCCGCGACGTAGAGCTTCAACCCAGCCTTGGACACGCGAACCGCGCTACCCTCGTTGCAGAGGAGCTGTCTACCAGATGGTTGCACTTGTAGTCCGCCTTTGGTCGACATAGCGGACTGGCTCTGGCCACCGGCAAGGTTGAAGAGTGTTCCGTTGTTGCAGTCGTACTTGGCCTACGTGAACCAGATGCCTGAGCACGCGGTCGCGTTTCAGGGTTGATCTACTCGTAAAAAGCAATTGTCTTAGGCGGAAGGCCGCACTTAATACCGCTATCCTATTGGCGCCCCATCGGGTTCCCGGATTGAGCAATTCCGGATCACTATTTTATGCCGCTGCCAGCGTTGTGTCGGCCATGTGCACGCGCGCTGCCGCTGCCAGCAGGTCGGTCTGGGTGATCAGCCCAATAATGCGTCGCTCCGTATCGACGATGACCACGGCATGGCTGCGGCCGTCGGTGAGCACCGGCAGCAGGCTCATCGCCGGCGTATCGGGAGAGGCGGTGCTAGCCTTCGACATCACAGCCCTCACCGTGTCGGTCGCCTTCGTCAGCTCGCGCAGGCCAACTACACCGACCAGCCCGCCCTCGGCGTCGGTCACCGGCAGCGTCCGGATGTTGTGATCGAGCAGCAAATGACGCGCGTGGTCGGCCGGCGCATGTTCATCGACCGAAATCACATCGCGCGACATGATGTCCTCGCACAGCAGGGTCCGGTGGGAGCGCACCATCGCCTGCAACTCGACCTGCCGTAGCAGCCGCTCAAGATCGTTGCGGTCGATATCGAAGGTTTCCTCCAGCGCGCCGAGTGCGGCATCGATATCCTCGGGCTGGAAGCCGACCCGCTCCCGCGCGGGCGGATCGATGGTTCCATGCGCGCTTTTAAGGGCGGGGGCCGCCACATGCGGATAGTTGCGCCGCGACAGTTTATGGATGCCGTAGCCGAGTGCGACCAGCACGATCGAGTTCAGCGCTACCGGAACGAAGGGAAACAGCAAGCCCGAGCTGAAGACGGCCGGTCCGCCGAACACCGCAGTTAAGGCGGCGGCGCCACCCGGCGGATGCAGGCAGCGCGTGAACGACATGGCGGCGATGGCCAGCGCCACCGCAATGCCGGTAGCAAGAACGGGTTCATGCACGAAATGCGCCACGGTCACCCCGACCAGCGCCGAAATCGTATTGCCACCGATAATCGACCAAGGTTGCGCCAGCGGGCTTGAAGGCACGGCAAAGAGCAGCACGGCCGATGCTCCCATTGGAGCAACCAGCAGTGCGACATGTGGGCCAGACCCGTTCGCCAGCGCACTGATCACGCCAGTCAATGCGATGCCGATCATGGCCCCGATGCAGGCGAGCAGCCGCTCGCGCAGCGTTGCACCGGCAAGGATCGGAACAAAGAGACGAAACGCCATGGCATACCCTTGGGCGAGTGGTCGGAACTCCGCGCTCCGCAATGCAGGCAAAGCCACAGATTTGGAAGTTAAGCCAATTCGGAAAGCCGGCTCACGGGGGAATACTTTTGCGCGAAACGGCCATTGCCAAATGGGTGCAGACATTTTGATCAGCCAGAGGAGGCGGACGGCACGCTGATCCGCTCGAGCGCAGCTAGAGGCCAAGGGCTGTCGTGCCGCGGGCAGCCGGAAATGGGGATGGTCGGAGGTCGAGCTGGGATGGACACTAAGGAATTCAGAGGCTTCGAAAAGCGTGCTGACAATGTCGGCATGGCAAGACAAATCAGGCCCTTGTCGCTCCACTTCCGAGGCGAACTCCAGCGGAGTACGGCTTCTACGCGGTGCTTGGTCTGCCTGTCCTTGCCACCATCGGATTCGTTGGCTGCTGAAACGTCCAGCTGTAGCCGCTGAGAAGACGACTGCCGCCAGTGCCGTCGTGGAAGCGCCATATGACGGCGGCTTGGTTACAGAGCCGGCTCGTGTCGATCGGGCGGGCGAGCCTGATGTGACGTACATGGTCCAGAAAGTGGCCAATGAAGGTGCTGGCATCGTCAACGTGATCAGGTCACGTAATAGCGGTAATACAACCGCGACCACGAGCCTCTCAGGCGTTCGATGAGGCGAGAAAATCCGATCACCAGACCAAGCGCGATTCCGCCACACTGCCACACACGAAACCGATCAGGTCACGTTCCAGGCTCACCAGAAGATTGGAGCCGAGGCCACCTCGGCTGAACTCTGCCATGCCGCGGGCCGCCACCTCTTCCAGCCGCGGTAGAAAACGTGGGTCAGCAGCGCCGGCATGGGCGAGCAACTCCCAAATCGCGAGCAGCGCCATCAGCACCGCAAGCGGCCGCAGATGTCGGCCGATGAAGCGGAAGGCCGGCGGTGCGATGGAAGCGCCGCGACAGCCTATCCCGACCTGCAATCGTGATCAGGCTGATCGTGGGGTCTCCGGACGCCAGCGTTGCAGATAGTTTTCGGCAAGCGTGAGCAGGCCGTGGATCACCAATCCGCTCAGGCCGACCACGATCATGGCCGAAAGACGAGTTCCAATTGAAAGAGCTGACGACCATAGGCCATCAGGTATCGGAGCCCTTCGAACGATGCGATGAGTTCTACCGCAACCAGGGTCTGCCAGCCGTTAGCAAGGCCTTCTCGCAGCCCTGTAAAGATCGACGGCACGGCGGAAGGCAGCACGATCATCGTGAGTTTCGACCAGCGGCTGAACGAAAGGACACGGCCAGACCCCGTCTCACGACGACGCCATTGCGCTTCGCCGCCATCAGGCTGGGTAGAGGACTTGCACGTCTAAAGCTGTCGATCATGCTCGGCACACACAAAAGGGCGGCATCGCTGCCGCCCTTTCCGTAAGCTTGCGAGATTGGCTGAATTAGAAATCCATACCGCCCATGCCGCCCATGCCACCGCCGGGCATACCAGCCGGCATGCCGCCGCCAGCGGACTCCTTCTTCGGAGCCTCCGCGATCATGGCTTCGGTGGTGACCAGCAGGCCGGCGACCGAAGCCGCGTCCTGCAGAGCCGTACGCACAACCTTGACCGGATCGACGATACCCATGGCGATCATGTCGCCATATTCGCCGGTCTGGGCGTTGTAGCCGAAGGTCGCGCCTTTGTTCTCGAGGATCTTGCCGGCGACGATCGATGCTTCCGCACCGGCGTTGGCCGCGATCTGACGGGCCGGAGCCTGCAGCGCGCGACGCACGATGCTGATGCCGGCGGTCTGGTCGGAGTTGGCGCCGGTGACGGTGATGGCCAGCGAAGCGCGCAGCAATGCGACGCCGCCGCCGGGAACGATGCCTTCTTCGACGGCCGCACGGGTCGCGTTGAGGGCGTCATCGACGCGGTCCTTCTTTTCCTTGACTTCCACTTCGGTCGCACCGCCGACGCGGATGACGGCAACGCCGCCCGCCAGCTTGGCGAGACGTTCCTGCAGCTTCTCCTTGTCGTAGTCCGAGGTGGTCTCCTCGATCTGCTGCTTGATCTGGGCGACGCGGCCCTGGATCTCTTCCTTCTTGCCGGCGCCGTCGACGATGGTGGTGTTCTCCTTGGAGATCGACACCTTCTTGGCGCGGCCGAGCATGTTGAGGCCGACATTCTCGAGCTTGATGCCGAGGTCTTCGGAAATGACCTGGCCACCGGTGAGGATAGCGATGTCTTCCAGCATGGCCTTGCGGCGATCACCGAAGCCCGGCGCCTTGACGGCAGCGATCTTCAGGCCGCCACGCAGCTTGTTGACGACCAGCGTGGCCAGGGCCTCGCCTTCGACGTCTTCCGAGATGATGACCAGCGGCTTCGAGGTCTGCACGACAGCCTCGAGGATCGGCAGCATGGCCTGCAGGTTGGAGAGCTTCTTCTCGTGGAGAAGGATGTAGGCGTCTTCCAGATCCGCAACCATCTTTTCGGCGTTGGTGACGAAGTAGGGCGAGAGATAGCCGCGGTCGAACTGCATGCCTTCGACCACTTCGAGCTCGGTCTCGGCGGTCTTTGCTTCCTCGACGGTGATGACGCCCTCATTGCCGACCTTCTGCATCGCTTCCGCGATCATCGAGCCGACCGACACGTCGCCATTGCCGGCGATGGTGCCGACCTGGGCAACCTCTTCCGAGGTCTTGATCTTCTTGGCGTTCTTGATCAGCGTCGCGACGACGTCGGCGACGGCGAGGTCGATGCCGCGCTTGAGGTCCATCGGGTTCATGCCGGCGGCAACCGACTTGTGGCCTTCCTGGACGATCGACTGTGCCAGAACGGTCGCGGTCGTGGTGCCGTCGCCGGCGATGTCGTTGGTCTTCGAAGCAACTTCGCGGACCATCTGCGCGCCCATGTTCTCGAACTTGTCCTCAAGCTCGATTTCCTTGGCGACAGTGACGCCGTCCTTGGTGATGCGCGGTGCGCCGAACGACTTGTCGATGACGACGTTGCGGCCCTTGGGGCCGAGCGTGACCTTCACCGCGTCGGCGAGGATGTTGACGCCGCGCAGCATGCGCTCGCGAGCGTCGCGGGAGAATTTTACGTCTTTGGCAGCCATTTTTTACTCCTGGGCATTTCGCCCGAAATTCAGATTGGATGGTGCGGATGAAAGGCGGCGTGTCAGCCGATGACGCCCATGATGTCCGCTTCCTTCATGATCAGAAGGTCTTCGCCATTGAGCTTGACTTCGGTGCCCGACCACTTGCCGAACAGGATGCGGTCGCCGGCCTTGACGTCCAGCGGGACGAGCTTGCCGGCTTCGTCGCGGGCGCCGGAACCGACGGCGATGATCTCGCCTTCCTGCGGCTTTTCCTTAGCCGTATCGGGGATGATGATCCCGCCCGCGGTCTTGGATTCGGATTCGACGCGGCGAACGACCACGCGGTCATGCAGTGGCCGGAAATTCGACTTTGCCATTTTGGATTTCCCTGGTGCGGATGTTGAACGGTTCTCCGTTGCCGGAGCGTGGTTAGCACTCACCAGAAGCGAGTGCTAACGCGGCAGTGAGATAGGCCGTAGGCTCCTGCTAGTCAAGACGGAAGAGGGACGGGCGAAGAGCAAACGAGCGTGGAAGCACCGAGCCTTTTACGTGAAAGACGTCGGAGATAGGACATGGATGGGGAGGCTCACCATTTGTAATTGAAGCCTTATTCATTTGGCACGATCGGTGCAGCGGGTGATCCGCAAACGTTGGCGCGCGACAAATATGAGAGGTGAGCGCCATCAGGACTCTTGCGGTTAACGGGTCCACTCGGTCTTACGGTGTTGGCCGCCGCGCGGGCGCCAGGACTCCGGCCATCCCGATAGTCACCAATCCAATCTGCGGAGAACAGGAGGCAAGATGACAGCGACAGTCAGCATGAACTCGAATTTGAAATGTTTGGCCAAAGCAACTGCCATCGCCTTGCTCTGGACGGTCACGGCTACGTCGGCGGACGAAGGTATGTGGATGCCGGGCCAGACTGCGGAAGTGGGCGCGGCCATGCGCGCGGATGGGCTCCAGATCGATCCCGCCCACCTGGGCCGTCTGGACGCTGACCCGCTCACGCGATCGTATCACTGGGCGGATGCTCCGCCTCGTTCATCAGTCCACAAGGGCTGGTCGCAACCAATCATCACTGCGTGTTCGAATCCATCCAATACCACAGCAAGGAGGGCCAGGACTATCTCACAGACGGCTTTCTGGCGAAGAGCCCTGGGTGAAGAATTGCCCGCGGCGCCAGGCAGCCGAATCTATGTGATCGAGGACGTGCGGGATGTGACCGCCGAAATGCTCAAGGGCGTCTCGGACAAGCTGAATGAGTTTGCCCGCTATGAGCGGCTCGCCACGAACCGCAAGGCCCTGATCGCCGCATGTGAAGGACAGCCCAATCGCCGCTGCGACGTAGGGGCCTATTATGGCGGCGCCTCCTACTATCTCCAGCAGAAGCTCGAAATCGAGGACGTGCGCCTTGTCTATGCGCCCGCGCTCGGCATCGGTAACCTTCGGCGGCGAAACGGACAATTGGATGTGGCCGCGCCACACAGGCGACTTCGGCTTTTATCGCGCCTATGTCGCTCCTGATGGTTCCTCCCGGCCATATGCGCGCGACAATGTGCCTTACCGGCCGAAGAGTTGGCTGCCCATAGCCTGTGAAGGCGTCAAGGAAGGCGACCTTGTGATGGTCGCCGGCTTTCCCGGCGCAACGCATCAGTTCCTGACGGCGGATGAAGTCCGGTTCAACTTCGCGCAATTCGAACCGCGGTTGCAGCGTTTGCTCTCGGATTATGCCGCCCAGATCAACCAGGCAACGGCAGGCAATCGCGAGGCGCAGATCCATCGACCGCCCGCTTCACAAATGGCTCGGCCTAAAACGCATGGGAAAAGCAGAAAAGGCAACAGATCGGCACCAGAATGAATATGGCCGCGCGAACTGACAGACGCGCCAACGATCGGCATCTCGCAGGGTCGGTGGCACTGGACGTGGCGCCCACCCTGCTGGCGCGACTCCCCATCAGGTCGTCGGGGTTTCGCTGGCGAAAAAAACTTCCGCGTGTCTCTGCGCGATCCATCCCGCTTGCGCGTGCCTAGTCAACCAAAAAACTGACCATCTGCAGGATCAGGATCAGCAAAAAAAAGCCAAAGGCAGACGCCAAAACAGCTGCCTGCAGGACGATGCGTTGTTTCTTACCCACAGTTCCCCCGGGAGAGAGTCTGATGATAACCCTTAAAAAAGGGCGCCCGGGAACAGGGCGCCCTTCTCATCGACGAAATGCTCGGATTGGAGGTCCGTGATCAAGCAATTCGCCGAAACCTCTACAAGCCTCACCACAATGGTTCGGCCGCAAATTAGGCTCGCAGTTACCGCTCCGAACGCGGCAACGGGCTCTTCAATCCTCAGAACGAGCGCTGGAAGCGGAGCAGACCGCCGACGCTGTTCTTCTTGTCGGCATTGGTCCAGTTAGAGAAGTCCACATCCCCGAACTTGCCAGCGTGGAGATAGTCGACTTCGGCCGTGATCGTCAGACCAGGAACGATATCGTAGGCGACATTGGCAGCAATGCCGAGGTTCTTCCACTCGTCATACGCCGCCTGAAGGTTGAAAGAGGTCTTCTCGTTGAACTTGTAGGTGCCGCCGCCCCAGACGGCCCAGTTGCCACCCCACTGCTTGTAGAAGCCGCGGCCGCCGGCAGGAATGGCGTAGGTTCCATCGGTTAGGTTGTCGTCGGTCCCATAGCCAGCCATAATGAAAAGGGACAGTTCGTTGGTGGCGTTCACATCCAAGCGGACCTTGCCGGCTACCTCTTCGTAGTTGCTGTCGTAAGCCACGACCCCGCTGATGGCGCCCCAGCCCTGCGTGTACTTCACGCCGCCGACAAGATGCGGAACGTAGCTGTCGATCGTGCCGACGACGCCAGAACCCTCTTCGAGCGATACCACGGCGGAGAAGCCATTGCCGGCGTCGAAGTAGTACTGCACGACGTTGGTGTCGAAATCGCCGTAGGGAACGAGCGTATCGTTGAGGACGTTGCCGGCATAGCCGATAAACGTATCGAACGCCGATTCGTCCTTGCCGACGCGAAGGCCACCGAGCTGGATCCAGGCGAAGTTTAGTGTGATGCCCCTGTTGAAGGCATAGTTCTGGGGACTGTCGGGACCCGAATAGGCGTTGCGGTTACCGAAATTGAATTTGGTCTCGGTGTATGTCTTCAAAGTACCGAGTTCGGTTTCCTGGCCGGTCCAAGTCCTTAGGTCAAAGCGGGCGTTCTTGCGCCAGGTGCCCTGGTCGCTGCCGTCTTGGACGTCGTGGGTCCGCGCCCCGTCGTAGGAGCCAACGTCGCCAGCGCTGATGTCGTAACGGACATAGCCGCCGATGCGCAGGCAGGTTTCGGTGCCGGGGATGTAGAAGTAGCCCGAGCCATATACGTCGCAGATCTTGACGTATTCAGCCGGTTCCGGCTCGGCGACCGTCACCGCGTCGGCGGCGCGGGCGCCGGAAGCTGCGATCAGAGCCGCAGCTGAGCCGAGAAGAAGGCTCTTGATGTTCATACTTATCTCCATTCAATGATTTGAAAAGGGCGAGGACGTCGATGGACGAACCGCTCCCGGTCCCCACGATCGAAAAAGATGCGCATCGCAATGCATCCTTCCCGGCTCGAACGCTATTCACCGGGCGAATTAGTGCAAGTTCAAATTCCGTTTGCCAACATATATAGAAGTATCCGTTGCATTATTGTCACTAAATACATTGTATTACTTGCACAAATCGAACAACTATACATTTGCACAAATCGCACAATTGGTACATCTGCTTGTGCGCACTTACATAATGCGCGGAAAGCCATCGGCATCCGGCCAATTGTCAGATAGATTCAATCAGAGAAACAGCCTGGGCGGCGGATGTAACAACTTCTGTGTTCATACCTTCTCTGAGCAATTCGATAGGGACGCGACCCTTGAGAAGAGGCGAGGGGCTGATCAGCCACAGCCAAGCCAGTCTGGGATCGGAGATCGAGGAAAGGACCTGCCTGATTCCGGGCATAGGCCTGCCGTCGATGAACTGAGCTAGGGGAAATACATGCTTACGGGAGCCTCTCCGAAAGGCAACCACATCATTGTGTTGCTGCCACCAATACAAAGTGGACCGCGGTATTCCAAAACGTCTCTCGAGATGCGTCGACCCCGCAACTGGACCGGCCCATTCTGCAATGCGCGCGCCTTCTCTCGGGCAATCTTTCAGAACCGGATGCCCGAGCGGATGATCGGCTGCCCGTGGTCGCGAAGCGATCTCACCCGCCTGGGCGTTTAGCCGTCGCGCTGCTTCGGCCTCGAGCCTACCAAGAAATTCGGCGGCCACGACGGTCAATTCGTTGGAAGGAGAACCAGAAGGCGCAACAGCAGCCTTGTCACCCTGCTTCGCCTCATCGCATTGGGCAAGAATACGCTGCACCTCCCTCATGACAAAGCTTGAAAGCTCGGTCTGGCGCTTTTCATCCCCAAGATCACTCGACGCGGACATATCTGGCTTTCCCAATAGCATTCCCTCAGCAAGCCTCCGAAAGAGCGTTGAAGAAGTTGGGGGGACGGCGATGTGTTGCGTTTTCGTATGCGCGCAACCTAGCAGCCGTCTTGCGGCTTCAACTTTTGCCTCTCAATAAAAAGGGAAGAACATCAATTGACGACCGTCTTGCCCCCCACGATCGAAACAGACGCACATCGCAGTGCACGCTTCACAGTGGGACGCTATCCGCGACGCTCATTTGTGCAAGTTTAAAGTTTAGCTTGCCAGCTTTATATAATTAGACGTTTCTTTTATGCAACACTTTTCCAAGTGTTACTTGCACAAATCGAACGTCTTGCACATTTAGACGAACTGTACATTCGACAGCGACTTTGACGCACGCGTTTACTGGCGGTATACATCCCTCACCGTTGCCGCAAGGCATTGGCCCACTCGCGCGGCACCTACTTCACGACAAAGGTTGAAAGCCCGTCCTCGGGCGTTTCATTTCCAAGATCACTTCGATCCACTCATACGGGCTTCCCGAGCGAGACCGTGGGTTCGGACCGTGCGAATGAATTTCTCGTTATAATCGAATTGATTATAAGGGTATATTTCTACGTTGAGTATAAAGGATGTCAAGCCCGCGCCAGCGGCAATTTTGTCCGGGCGACCGCCGTTTCGTCGAGGACATGGTGGCGGAAGCGATAAAGCTTCGCCGGCCGACCGCCGGTATCAAAAGCACTTTCGCCGGTCTCCTCCACCAGTTCCTGCTGCTCCATCAACCCGCGAAAGTTCTGCTGAAGCGCCCCTGCCGATGTAATCGTCAACGCCGTCCGCGTCAGCGCATTGCCATCGGCGAGAAGCCGACGACATTGTTGATGACGAACGTAACGATCCGCGGCTTCAGACAGGAATGTGCGCTTCGTCCAGATGGATGGAGTGGGCTGGCAGGTTCCGGGCGGCCGCGCCGTTGAGGATGCAGCATCGAGAGCCGCGCTCGCCGAGGAAGACATAGGTCGAGATGCACGCGCCGGAAGTCTTGCTCCATGTCTCCACGAATCCATTGGCAAGGATCCCGGCTTCTTCGCAGTGGTCAGGGTCGAGCGTTATCGAACCGTGGTAGTTGAGGTTTGCTTCGGTGACGTGGATGCGTGCAGCTTGCCGGCGACTATTTTTCGCATTGGCCCCGTTGTCCTATTCATCTCACAGAGCCAGTCCTGATGTTGAGCACCTTCGCTGGGCTAAATCCCGACGACGAGCGCCCCGCCGCTGAGTCCCGCACCTGCCGCCGCGAGAAGGATTTTTTCGTCCGGTCGAAACGGCTCCGCTTGATTGGCGAGCGACAGTGAGAGCGGGATCGTCGCGGCCGAAGAGTTGCCGTATTCGGCAATCGTCTTGACAATTGCTTGATCCGCTATGCCGAGGTTGCTCCCGACAGCATCGAAAATGCGAGCATTGGCCTGATGCGGCACGAACCGGTCGACATCCTGTGGGCGCACTCCGGCAGCGGCTAGCGCGCTTATCGAGCAATCGGTCATCATCTCGACGGCCTTTGCGAACACTTCGCGTCCGTCGGTCATCGTCATTCGGGTCTGCCCGAGATCCAGGCCGCCATGAAACGGGACGTTGCTTCCCCCCGCGGGTATCTGGATCAGCCCGTAGCGCGAGCCGTCCGAATCCACGGAGGCACCGAGAATCCCCCGATCAGTATCCTCGCACGGACCGATCACGAGGGCGCCGGCGGCATCGGCAAACAGCACGGCGCTGGCGCGCTCAGAGGGATTGATGCGGCGGCTGAGGATATTGGCGGCGATAACAAGGCTCGCTTTGCCGTGCAGGCGGGTGAACCCGTCCGCAAACATCAGCGCATAGATGAAGCCGGCGCAGGCGCCGGTGAGATCGATCGCGCCGGCGCGGCCGAGCCCCAGCCGATGTGCGACCAGGGGCGCGCTGGGCGGCAGGAGGTGATCGGGCGTCGAGGTGGCAAGCAGCAGCAGACCGATGTCGTGGCGCGCAATGCCGGCGCTGGCCAGCGCCATCGCGCCGGCCTGCGCAGCAAGACCAGACAGCGTGTCTTCGTCCGTTGCCCAGAAGCGCGACCGGATTCCAGTACGCCGCTCGATCCAGCCCGGTTCGAGGCCGAGATTGTTCTCGATTTCGGCATTCGCCACCTTTCGGCCAGGCGCATGATGGCCAAACCCGAGCAGGCGCGACAACCTGCTCATGGCTTTGAGCCGAAGCGTTCGCCGGCCTCCTCGATCGCGTCATGGAGCCGATCGAGCTCGTCGCCGGTGACGCAATAGGGCGGCAGGAGATAAAGGACATTGCCGAGCGGGCGCACAAGCAGGCCGAGCTCGAGGAAAAAGGCCCGCAGCTTAGGTCCGATCTCGGCCAGATAGCCGGCAGAGCCGGCGCGCAGGTCGAGAGCCAGGATCGTGCCGATCGCGCGGCTGTCGGTGAAGTTGGCATTGTCGCGAAAGCGTCGAAACCCGGCGGCCTGTCTCTCGCTCAAGGCCGCGATCCGCTCGGCCACCGGCTCGTCACGCCAGATCTCGACATTGGCGAGTGCTGCCGCGCAGGCAATCGGATTGGCCGTGTAGGAACTCGAGTGGAAAAACGTCTTCTTGCGATCCGCTGAATAATGAGCCTGGAAGATCGCATCGGTGGCAAGCGTGGCCGCCAGCGGGATCACGCCGCCGGTCAAGCCTTTGGAGGTGCACAGGATATCTGGAGAAATCGATGCCTGCTCGCAGGCGAACATGCTCCCGGTGCGGCCCCAGCCGGTCATCACCTCGTCGGCAATCAGCAGCGTGCCGGAGGCTTCGGCAATCTTCTTCAATCCGGTCAGAACCGAGGCCGGATACATCAGCATGCCGCCGGCGCCAAGCACGAGCGGTTCGACGATCAGCGCGGCGGCGCGCCGGTCGCGGGAGACTGCCTCGAATCTATCCAGCGTTTCCTGCTCGCGGCCGGCGGCCGGGAAGGGAATGGTGTCGACCTCGAACAGCAAGGGTTCGTAGGCGGCGTTGAACACGCCACGGGCGCCGACGCTCATCGTGCCGATCGTGTCGCCATGATAGCTGTGCTCCATGACGACGATGCGCGAGCGCGGCGCGCCGATGTTGCGGAAATAGCCGAGGGCCATCTTCAGCGCGACTTCGACGCTGGTCGAGCCGCTGTCCGAATAGAACACCCAGTCGAGTCCGGCGGGAGCGAGTCCGACAAGCGCCTTGGCCAAGCATTCGGCAGGCTCGTGCGTGAAACCTGCGAAGATGATCTGGTCGAGGCTCGAGGCGGTCGTCTCGATTGCCTTTATAATGCGGGGATGGCGGTGGCCATGGGTGACGACCCACCAGGAGGAAATGGCGTCCAGAATGCGCACGCCATTGGCTTTGTGGAGATACGCGCCTTCAGTCAGGACGATTTCAGGGATCGCCGGCTCGAGCGCGTGCTGGGTGAAGGGGTGCCATACGCGAGAATGCGACATCATTGGCCCCCGGCAATCAGTGCGAGATCGAAGTTGGCAATCATCGCTTCCCCCAGTGCTTTGGGCGTCAGCGGATCGAGGTGCGGCAGCCTGCCGAGTTGCGGCACGTCGCCGAATTCCACGATCGTCCGTTGCGTATCGGTCATCTCATCGCCGATGAAGGCGATGCCAGCCAGCGGGATAGCGCGCGCCCGCAGGGCTTCGATCGACAGCAGGGTGTGATTGATTGTTCCGAGCGCGGTGCGGGCGCACAGAATGACCGGCAACTGCCATTGCTCGAATATGTCGATGAACCTTGTCCGGCGGTTCAGCGGCACCATCAGCCCGCCGGCGCCTTCGATGACGAGCGGTGTCGGCAGGACCGGAAACGAAAGATCGGCAGCCTCGATCGAAACGTCGTCGATTTCGGCCGAACGATGCGGCGAAAGCGGGCTCTTCAAGCGGTAGGCTTCCGGCAGCACGCGCCCCGACGGCAGCCCGGCAAGTCGCGCAACCGCCTCGCTGTCGGTCTCGCCGTCGAGGCCCGATTGCACCGGCTTCCAGTAGAAACCGTCAAGCAGGCCGGCAAGCCCGGCCGAAAACACCGTCTTGCCAATTCCGGTGTCTGTTCCGGTGATGACGATGCGCTTGGTCATGTCGCCTCCGGTCATGTCTGGGCCAACACCTCGACGAGCGCCTCGACCATGGCGGAAATGTCGGCTTCGCCGATATTGAGCGTCAGCGAAATGCGCAGGCGCGACGTGCCCTCGGGCACGGTCGGCGGACGAATGCCGCGTATGTCGAAGCCGCGGGCCTGCAGGCGCGCCGCCACTGCCATGGTGCGCCTGACATCGCCGATCACCAAGGGCTGGATCTGAGAGCCACTTGGTATCACGCCGCAGCGATCGACCAATTGGCGGCCTGCGAGGGCGACGCGTTCATGCAGCTGAAAACGCCGCCTAGGCTCGTCGGCGAGCATTGCGAGCGCTTCGCGCGCCGCGACCGCCATGAGCGGCGAGGGCGCGGTGGCGTAGATGAATGGCCGGCAACGGTTGATCAGATACTCGCACAGTGTCCTCGGCCCGGTCACGAGCCCACCAGATGCGCCGAGCGCCTTGCCGCAGGTGTGGAGCGCGACGATGTTGTCGCGGCCCTCGAAAGCGGCGGCCAGTCCCCGGCCGTCCGGTCCCCAGACGCCGGTCGCGTGCGCCTCGTCAATGACGATGAATGCGTTGTGCCGATCGGCAAGCGCGGCCAGGCTCTCCAAAGGCGCGCAGTCGCCATCCATGCTGTATAGGCTTTCCACCGCAATCCAGACGCATCCCATGCCGCCTTCGGCGCGCCAACGCTTGATCGCGTCCTCGACAGCATCGACGTCGTTGTGCGCGGCCAGCTTGAACTCGGCACGTCCGGCCTGTGCCCCCTCATGCATGCTGGCATGGGCGAGCTCATCGAGGACCAAAAGGTCGCCCTTCTGCGGCAGCGCAGTCAGCAGAGCGAAGTTGGCGATGTAGCCGCTGCCGAAGAACAGCGCGCGGTCGGCTCCAAAGAATGCCGCCGCGTCTGCCTCGAGCTGCTCGTGTTCCGGCGCATTGCCGCGCAACAGCCGCGACCCGGTGGCGCCAACCGGCGTGCCACGCGCAATCGCCGCCGCAACCGCTTCGCCAAGTCTTTTGGAGGCGGCAAGCCCGAGATAGTCGTTCGACGAGAAGTCGCGCCCGGCGCACGGCTTCAGCGTCCGCAGCCGGTCCTTGCGCGCCAGTCCCTGCAAGGTCGCCTCATAGCGGGCAAGCGGTGCCCCGTTCATTGCGCCTCGAGTTCCATCGGCTCGATGCCAAGGCGCCGGAACAGCAGGGTATCCTTGTCCTCACCGGGATTGTCCGCCGTCAGCAGCGTGTCGCCGACGAAGATCGAGTTGGCGCCGGCAAAAAAGCACAGCGCCTGCATCTCGTCGGTCATGGCCGTACGGCCGGCGGAAAGACGGATATGCGATTTCGGCATCATGATGCGCGCCAGCGCGATTACGCGCACGAATTCGATCGGCTCGATCGGCTTGGCTTCGGCAAGCGGGGTGCCGGGGATCGGGATCAGCATGTTGATCGGAACGCTTTGCGGATGTTCCGGCAGGTTGGCCAGCGTCACCAGCATGCCGATCCGGTCCACCGGCTCCTCGCCCATGCCGACAATGCCGCCGCAGCAGACCTTGATGCCGGATTGGCGAACGTGCTCGAGCGTCTCGAGCCGCTCGGCAAAGCTGCGCGTGCTGATGATCTCGCTATAGTAGCGTTCCGATGTATCGATGTTGTGGTTGTAAAAGTCGAGACCAGCCTGCTTCAGTCGAGCGGCTTGCTCAAGATCGAGCATGCCGAGCGTCATGCAGGTCTCCATGCCCAGCGCCTTGACGCCTTCGACCATCGCCACCACCGCATCCATGTCGCGCGCCTTGGGGTTTCGCCAGGCCGCGCCCATGCAATAGCGGGTGGCGCCGGCGTCACGCGCTTTCTTCGCTTCGGCGACGACGTGCCGGACCTCCATCAGCTTCGACGCCTTCAGGCCGGTCTCGTGCTGCGCCGACTGGCTGCAATAGCCGCAATCCTCCGGGCATCCGCCCGTCTTGATGCTGAGCAGCCGGCTGAGCTGGACCTTGTTTGGATCGAAATTCTGGCGGTGCACGGTTTGCGCGAGGAAGAGGAGATTGTTGAAGGGGGCATCGTGAAGTGCCCGAGCCTTCTCCAGGGTCCACGCTCCAGGGTCAGGGGATTGAGCCTGTGGCGATGTCTGCGTTGGACTGGCTGTTTGCATGTCCATGCTGTTCCTCCGGTTCTGCCTTGCTTTGCTGTCTGATTGATGACGATCGGAAAGGACAGTTGATTCGATCCTGTTCGTCCCTCAGGCAATCATGGGCCCCAATAGTCGAGGCCGATATCCAGGATCGGCGCGCTGTGGGTCAGTCGGCCGACTGAAATCAGATCAACGCCGGTCGCGGCAATCGCTCGCGCTGTATCGGATGCGATCCCGCCAGAAGCCTCGGTGATAGCACGGCCGCCAACGATTGCGACGGCGCGGCGAAGATCGGCGAGGGACATGTTGTCGAGCAGAACCGCATCGGGAGCGAAGCCAAGTACCTCCTCCAACTGGGCCAGCGTATCGACCTCGACTTCGATCTTGACGAGATGACCGGCCCGTCTTCGTGCTCGCTCGAGCGCCGGGCGAACGCCGCCTGCGATGGCGATGTGGTTGTCCTTGATCAGAATTGCGTCGTCGAGGCCGAAGCGGTGATTGGATCCGCCACCCGCGCGCACGGCATATTTTTCGACTGCCCGCAATCCGGGCGTCGTCTTGCGCGTGCAGACGATCTTCGCGCCATATCCACGAACCGCAGCGACGATCGATGCCGTTGCTGTAGCGATGCCGCTCAGATGACAGAGAAAATTGAGCGCCGTCCGTTCGGCTGTGAGAATGGCCCGGGCCGGACCACTCACCGTTGCAATGACCTCTCCATCCATGACATTGCAGCCGTCTGCCCGCTCCACCGAGATTTCGACATCAGGATCAATCAAGCGGAAAGCGAGCATCGCCAGATCGAGGCCGGCGACAACTCCGGACTGGCGCGCCGCCAGCACGGTTCCCGCTTGGTGTGCCTTCGGCACGATGGCCTCCGTGGTCAAGTCGCCGGCTCTGCCAAGGTCTTCAAGAAGAGCTGCCCTTACAAGCGGCTCAAGCATGACCGTGGGAAGCGGTGAGAGCGTCATCACTTTGCCCCTTCGAGGCTTGGCGAGTTTCCGAGTTCCCGCGCAGCGGCCAAGGCGGCTTCGAGGGTGATTTCGGACCGTCGGGCGACAGTCGCATGATGAGGAAAATCTGTCCGGTAATGAGCGCCGCGGCTTTCTTGGCGCAACAAGGCGGCAACCGCGATCATTAGCCCGACAGCCGCCGCATCCGAGGCCGCGTCCAGGCTTTCGGCGAGCGGCAATAAGGCACGTGCGGCTGCTTTCAGACCTTCACCATCCCGGACGATGCCCAGTGCACGCGACAGGAAAACACGCACGGGTATCGGAGCGGGCGATGGGTGAACGTCCGCAACCGCAGGCCTTGTTCTGCGAGCAGGCGTTCCGGCGACACTTTCAGCGACCCAGCGCGCGCACACGACGGCCTCGGTCAAGGAATTGCTGGCGAGCCTGTTGGCGCCATGCAGTCCTGTCGAAGCGACTTCGCCGCAGGCCCACAGCCCCTTGACGGACGTCCTACCGGAGCCGTCCACGGCAACGCCACCCATGTGGTAGTGTTGGGCCGGACGAATGGGGATGAGATCGCGCGCGGGATTGATGCCGGCTCCACGACAGGCTGATGCAATTGTCGGGAAGTGTCGAGCAAATTCCGGGCCAGGCCGTTGCCGCGCGTCGAGAAAAACACGGTGGCCGTTGGCAAGATGGTTCCAGACGGCGCGCGCCAAGACATCACGAGGCGCAAGTTCCGCCCCTGACACGCTCTGGAGAAAAGCCTGGCCGGTTTCGTCGATCAGGGCAGCACCTTCGCCGCGGACGGCCTCGCTGACCAGCGCCATAGGGCGTTCCGGGCCGTCAAGCGCGGTCGGGTGGAACTGGATGAACTCGAGGTCGGCAAGGACAGCTCCAGCGCGGGCCGCAAGCGCCAGGCCCTGTCCGCAACTGCCCGAAGGATTGGTGGTGTCGAGAAACAGTCCCCCGATCCCACCGGTGGCGAGGACGACCCGCCGTGAGCCGAAGAAGACAGGTCCTATCGAACCGCTCGCCCAGACGCCTCGGATCGCATTCTCTCGCACCGCCAGTCGGCGCGCTTCCACGCCCTCCACGACAACAATCGACGGAGTGGAACGCACAGCCGCGATCAGGGCACGCATGATCTCACGCCCGGTGCCGTCACCATGCGCATGAACGATGCGACGTCGGCTGTGTGCGGCCTCCAATCCGAGGCACAGTGATCCTTTCGACGTACGGTCGAAGGGAACCCCAAAGCCCGCAAGCCCCTCTATCGCCTTGGGCGCGGCTTGGAGGATGCGGCTCGCCACGTCTGTGTCGCAGAGACCATCCCCGGCGGCAAGCGTATCGGCCAGGTGCAGTTCCGGATCGTCGTCTTCGCCGAAACTTGCAGCCAGACCACCCTGTGCCCACGTGCTCGAATTGTCAGCTCCCAGCAGCGTCCTGGACAGAAGCAGCACCGGCTCCGGCGCCAGTTGAAGCGCGGTCATCAGTCCGGCGATGCCGCCGCCGATGATGATCGGCCGCCCGAAGATGCTGCGGACATCGGCGCTCAAATTGCCAGCATCCGTTCGACCGCAAGCCGCGCGCGCCCGGCGATCCCGGGTTCGATGGTTACGATATGGTGGTTCTGCTCGAGCGCCATGCGGATGTTGGCAAGCGTGATCCGCTTCATGTGCGGGCACAAATTGCAGGGCCGGATGAACTCGACCTCTGGGTGCGCTAACGCGACGTTGTCGCTCATCGAACATTCCGTCATCAGCACGACACGTGCCGGCCTTTGCCTTTCGACATAGTCGGACATGGCAGCGGTCGAGCCGGAAAAATCTGCTTCAGCCACGACGTCGGGCGGGCATTCGGGATGCGCGAGCACGATCACGCCGGGATGGCTTTCGCGCAACTCGCGGATGTCGGCCGGTGTAAAGCGCTCATGCACCTCGCAATGCCCTTTCCAGGCGATGATCTGCACATCGGTCTGGGCGGCGATATTCTGGGCCAGATATTCGTCCGGCAACATGATCACCTGGGGAACGCCAAGGGATTGGACGACCGCCTTGGCGTTGCCGGATGTACAGCAGATATCCGACTCGGCTTTCACTTCGGCCGACGTGTTGACATAAGTGATGATCGGCACGCCGGGATAACGCTGGCGCATCAAGCGCACGTCTTCTGCCGTGATCGATTCCGCCAACGAACAGCCTGCCCGCAGGTCGGGAATGAGCACCGTCTTTTGCGGATTGAGCAGCTTGGCCGTTTCGGCCATGAAATGTACGCCGGCCAGCACGATGACTTGCGCCTCGATCGTCGCAGCCGTGCGGGCCAGTGCCAAGCTGTCGCCGACGATGTCGGCCACGCAATGGAAGATCTCGGGGGTCTGATAGTTGTGCGCCAGGATGATGGCGTTGCGCTCGCGCTTCAGTGCAAGGATCGCCTCGATATCCTCGACGAAAGCCGGCCATTCGATCGGCGGGATCACTCGTCGGACGCGCTCGTAGAGAAACGCGGTCGCAGGCAGCACGGCGCTCATCGACCCCTCCAGCTTATACTCTAGTTGAAAATAACCAGCATATACTTGCTGTGAGTATAAGCGATGTCAACCCCGCGCCAGCGGCAATTTTGTCCCGGCGATGACCCTCTCGTCGAGAACGGCGTGGCGGAACCGGTAAAGCTTCGCTGGCCGGCCGCCGGTCTCCGCGGTTGCCTCTCCGGTCTCTTCGACCAGCTCCTGCTGCTCGATCAGCCGGCGAAAGTTCGGCTTACGCACGAGCCTGCCGGCAAGCGCCTCCACGGTTCGCTGCAGCTGCAAAAGCGTGAAGACCGGCGGCATCAGCTCAAAGACGACCGGCCGGTATTTGATCTTGGAGCGCAGCCGTGCAATGCCGGTCGCCACGATGCGGCGATGATCGGCGACCATAGACTTGCTGGGCACCAGCGGAGGCAGCGTCGCGTCCCGTCCGCTTCCGGCCTCTTGGACCAGGCCTGCTTCGTAGACTAACTCATAGCGTTGAAGCGTGAGTTCCTCGTTCCAAAGGCGGTCGTCGAAGCCGAACGCTATCGTCGCCCGCTGCCAGCGTTCACGTCGCGTGGCCACGTCGCTGACGCCGTCTGCCCATTCGATCAGGCGCGGTCGCAGAACGTCCAGCACGACCGGAGGCGTGCCGGAGCGGTGGTCCTCCCATGGAAAATATTCATACCAGCTCTGCCAGCCGCACTTGGGCGAGCCAGCTGCCTGTTCCTTGCGGGTCAATGCGAGATAGCTGATGGAGATGACGCGCTGCTGGCGCTCGGCGCCGATGCGATCCCGATCCGCGAAGGTGTAGAGTTGCTCAATATACCCCAGCGGATGGCCGGTCTGCTGCTCGACCCACCCCCTCAAACCGGATTGCAGCGATCGGTGCTCAAGCGCAAATGGTCCGGAGGGAAGGGTGTCCGCCTGGCCGATGGTGAGGACACAGGGTTCACTGTCGTTTACGGCGACGACAAAGGCGATCAGGTCCACTTTGACTTCGTCGGCCTTGACGGCGGCTCTGTCTTTCCTGGGTCCTTTTGCCTGATCGTCCATGTTCGCGAAAGTGGTTGGCCAGCTCGGGGGCGCCTGAATCGATTTAAGTGTAAGCGCGCCTGTCCGCACGTCAACACCGCACAGCTGCACGGCCATTTTTAGCTCTTCGCACTTGCACACAAATGTGGCAAACGCGACACCCGCGGTTGGGAACGTTGGGGAAGGAGGGTCCATTGAGTGCGTTTGGTGACACCAAGGCGATCACACCGCCGGATATTCGTTCGCGCAAAGGTGGGACGCCGCTCGTCTGCCTTACCGCCTACACGACGCCAGTCGCCCGGCTTGTCGATCCCCATTGCGATGTGGTGCTGGTCGGCGACAGCGTCGGCATGGTTCTCCACGGCCTGCCCTCGACGCTCGGTGTGACGCTGGAGATGATGATCACGCACGGCCAGGCCGTGCGCCGTGGCCTCGAGCAGGCGCTGATGGTCGTCGACCTGCCGTTCGGTTCCTTCGAGGAAAGCCCCGAGCAGGCTTTCCGCAATGCCGCGCGCGTCATGGCCGAGACCGGCTGCGCGGCCGTCAAGCTCGAAGGCGGCGAAACGATGGCAGAGACGATCGGCTTCCTCGCCGCGCGCGGCGTGCCGGTCATGGCCCATGTCGGCTTGACGCCGCAGGCGATCAACACCATCGGTGGCTACCGCGTGCAGGGCAGAGGCGGGGATGCCGAGCGCATCAGGCGCGACGCGCTTGCGGTGAGCGAAGCGGGCGCCTTTGCGGTCGTGCTGGAGAAGGTTCCCGAGGCGCTCGCCCGCCGGATCACCGGGGAGGTGGCGACCCCGACCATTGGCATCGGTGCCTCGGCAGCCTGTGACGGCCAGATTCTCGTCGTCGACGACATGCTGGGCCTCTTCGGCGACTTCCGGCCCAAATTCGTCAAGCGCTATGCTGAACTGGGGGAGGCCGCTGCGGCTGCGATCGCGGCCTATGCGCGGGAAGTGAAGGAGCGCCAGTTTCCGGCCGCCGAGCACGTGTTTGCCGATGCGCCCAAGCCCGCCGACGGGGACGCCACCAAGAGCGGAGAAGCAGCGTGAGCGTGCCGATTGTCAGGAGCGTTGCCCAGCTTCGCCAAATCGTCGCCGCATGGCGCCGCGAGGGCGTGAGGATTGCCGTGGTGCCAACGATGGGCGTCCTGCATGAGGGCCATCTCAGCCTGGTGCGCGCGGCACTCGAGAAGGCCGACCGCGTGATCGTGACGCTCTTTGTCAACCCGAAGCAATTCAACAGCCAGGCCGATCTCGCCGCGTATCCGAGCACCGAGGACGAGGATGCCGCCAAGCTGGCACCGCTTGGCGCGCACCTGCTTTATGCGCCGGATGCAGAGGAAATGTATCCGGCGGCCTTCGCCACGACCGTTTCGGTGTCCGGTGTCAGCGAGGGCCTGTGCGGTGCCTTCCGGCCGGGACATTTTGATGGCGTGGCGACCGTCGTCGCCAAGCTCTTCCTGCAGACCAGCGCTGACTTCGGCTTCTTTGGCGAAAAGGACTTTCAGCAGCTTCAGCTAGTCAGGCGTATGGCCCGGGACCTGGATATTCCAATCACCATTGTTCCTTGTCCGACAGTCCGCGAAGCCGACGGTCTTGCACTATCATCGCGCAATGTCCGGCTCTCGCCAGCAGAGCGTGCTGTTGCCCCCAAGCTACCATCGGTCTTGCTCGAGACGGCTGAGCGGCTTGCCCGCGGCTCGCCCGTCCTGCCAACGCTTGCCGAAGCGCGCGCAGCAATTCTGGCTGCGGGCTATCGCGAGGTCGAATACCTGGAACTTCGCGACGAGGCAGATTTGCGACCCATGACAAGCCTTGACCGACCTGCACGCTTGCTTGTCGCGGCCTGGCTCGGCGGCACACGGCTCATAGACAACGTCAGAATATCACGGGTTTCAACAGATTAACGGGGTTCTCGGCACGCGCTGTATCCGTCCGGGATCGTTTAAAACAAGGTCTCTGCCTGGCATCGAGCGATCACGGAGGTTACGCAAAGCGCAAATGCATCGCGTGTTTGAGAACTTCGTCGAGCAACTGTCTGCAAGTGTTGATGCTGCCGATCTCCGTGAGGCAATGGCATCCGCTGCAGCCGGCTTCGATTTTCCGCTATTCGCCTATTTCACTTACCCGTCGGCCCCCGGCGACGCCCCGCAATTGATCTCAAACTATCCTTCATCCTGGACATCACGTTATCTGCAACAGCGGTACCACAGTCTTGATCCGGTCATCCTGCGCGGGCTGCAAGGCTGGGATACCTTCGATTGGGGTGTGGATCGCGCTCGGCACTGTCTGCCGAATTCGCAGCAACAAATTCTGGAGAGTGCGGCTGAGTTTGGCATCCGCGGCGGCCTGACGATATCCATGCATGATCATTGCGGCCGGTTTGCTGCCCTGACCTTTGCTTCCGACGAGTCCCGCCCGCCTCTGTTGCGGTCACTGACACGTTACGAAAAAGCATTGCAGCTGGTGGCCATCAACTTTCATATCCATGTCCGGCGCAGGCTCGCCGACGATCGCGTGGTGGATGGTGTAACGCTCACCCCGCGGGAGTTCGAGTGCCTGAAATGGGCGGCGCGCGGCAAGTCGGCTTGGGTTATCAGCCAGCTTCTCGGCGTCTCAAAGCGCACCGTGACCTTTCATCTGGAAAACGCCAAGGCAAAGCTTGGCGTTCGAACGATCAACCAGGCCGTTGCACGACTGGCTGCCTCCGGCCAGGCGAGATCCTGATTCGTCGGCCACGATAGCTGTAAACCTCTACAGGCTGCATCGCTGCCGGCTTTGCCCTTCGATGGCGGGAACACATCCCGCACGGAGGCGACCATGATGCAGCTGATAACACCAGACCTTTACGACGAGTTCGCAAGCGAGCTCAAAGAGATGCACGGGCTCAGGTTTCGGGTGTTCAAGGAAAGGCTCGATTGGGAAGTTGATACCGAAGACCAGATGGAAACAGACCCGTTTGATGGTCTGAAGCCTGTCTATCTGCTCCTCAAGGGATCCGACTGGCGAATTCGCGGTTGCGTGCGTCTTTTGCCCAGCACCGGACCCACAATGTTGCGCGACACGTTCCCGGTGCTGCTGGGTGCTGACGTCGTGCCCTCGACCTCCGACATATGGGAGAGCAGTCGTTTCGCGCTCGATCTTCCTCCGTCGGCGCCCAAGGCAGCGGGCGGACTGGCCCAGGCAACCTACGAGCTCTTCGCGGGCATGATCGAGTTCGGCTTGGCCAAGGATCTGACCCGGATAGTAACGGTGACGGATACGCGCATGGAACGGATCCTTCGCCTCGCGACGTGGCCATTGTCGCGCATCGGACAACCCAAGTCCGTCGGCAAAACCGAGGCGGTGGCCGGGTTTCTCGAGATTTCCCGCGCGAGCCTTTTGCGCATCCGCAGCAGGGGACGTCTGAGCGGACCGGTACTGTGGCAACCGGTTCTAGGCCCGTCGGCATTGTGGACACCTGAGCCGTGAAGGATGCTGGTCTGCCCAAGGAAGCGACGGTCGGTCTTGTATGCTGGCCGGACTGGCGTCGTCACGAAGCTTACCACTACGCCAGACGATTGCCACGCACTGCCTGGGCCTGGGAGTTTCTTCGGCGCAATCCACAATTCCAGCGCGACCACGCCAAAATGGCACCGTCCGCCTGCATTGTCGGAGCCCAGGCCGACATGAACATAATCGAGTTGACGACAGGATCATCTTTCCTAAGACAATGGAGCCTCCTTTTTCGCGGACGCGCCACAGTCGGACGCTACGTCGGCAAGGGTCTTTTGGGATCCGCGCGACTGCGCCCGTATTCTACGAGCGGCCGCGGAGCCGGTTGGGCTCGACCACGATTTTGAACCGCTTGATCTTTCTTCGCTCTCGTGCTGCAAGGACATCCTGCTGACACCTGCCGGCGTGCAGCACGTGCTGCTGAGGGAGGACTGCCGGAGTCTGCAGATCGCCCTTTCCGGTGCATCCGTTCTCCGCCCGTTGCGGCTATATGTCGACGCGATCGTGCAGCCGCAGCACCTGAAGTTCCATGTCGCTGCCCTTCAGTTCCTGAACGACATCAATGGTTGCGGCCGCCTGGCAGCTGCTTGCTTTCCGCCGGAACCCCGCGGAGCGCGTCTGCGTATCGTGCTCCAGGCTTTGGACGGCTCGCTTGCGGGAGCATCTCATCAGGAGATCGCCATTGCCCTGTTCGGGAGACGCCGTGTCGAAGACGATTGGTCTCATCCAGGTAGCCATCTTCGCGATCAGGTGCGTCGCGCCATCCAACGTGGCCGCTACCTGATGGGCGGCGGCTATAGACAGTTCCTGATGTAATTCGGGTGACAGCTTGGTGATTGTCTTATTCGAAAACGCGCAGGCATCAATCTCCATTTCTCACTGCTATTGTGCCTTGTACAAGACGTGACACGCGCCTAGTTCTTCCGCAGCGGGAATCGGGTTTGAGTAATACGTACCAAGCACTGAGAACCAACGTTTTCGTGATAGTGCATTCATGCCCCGAGAATCCTGATGACCGTTACGAACCCCGACAAAGCCGGCGCTGACTGAAACGGTCGCTGAACGTGCTCTGTGGCCTGCGCCGCCTGACTCTCGGTTTCGGCCATGCCGACTAACAGCGTATTGATAGGCCATCGCGGGCTAAGCTCTACCGGCGAAAGCCGCGTCAAAGCGGCAGGCAATCAGAAACTAGATCGGCGGCGACGATGATTATGATCAACGTGACGAACGTGAATCATGCCGACGGCGCCGACGTTGCCGATGATGATGATGCCGACCATGCGTCGCTGATGCTGCCTAACTACAGTGCTGTGTGATCATGCCGATCACCGCGTGACCACGAGCGGCGGCGGTTCGTGGTCAGGTGCGTGGCCGGGATGATCGCGCATGGCCGATTGTTCCTTCGTGCCGCGGGTGTGGGCTTGCGTTCGGTCATGAGGACGTCAGGCGCAACGAGGAAGTTAGATCAGGGCCCCAAACGCGTCTTATCCATGGGGTGGATGATAGCTATCCCTACAATCAATTATACCAATATTACCCAATACTACTAGAAGATCTCCCAATGAAAGCGGCCGGATGGGTATCCGTCTCGCGTGGGCTGAAGCTGCCGGCAAGAATGGAAGACGAACATGTGCGGGATTGTTGGCATCGTTGGGCAACAGCCGGTGTCGGATCGGTTGGTCGACGCATTGAAGCGTTTGGAATATCGCGGCTATGATTCCGCCGGCGTTGCGACGATCACCGAAGGTGCCTTGCACCGCCGGCGCGCCGAGGGCAAGCTCGTCAATCTCGAGAGGAGACTGAAGGAAGAGCCGCTGAGCGGCAACATCGGCATCGGCCACACGCGTTGGGCAACCCATGGGGCCTCGACGGAACGCAATGCGCACCCGCACTTTACCGACGGTGTCGCCGTCGTCCATAACGGGATCATCGAGAATTTCACCGAGCTGAAGGACGAATTGGCGGCGGCTGGCGCCGAGTTCCAGACCGATACCGACACCGAGGTCGTCGCGCATCTCTTGGCAAGACACCGCCGGGAGGGCATGAGGCGGCAAGAGGCGATGCGTGCCATGCTGAAACGCGTCAGAGGCGCCTATGCGCTTGCCGTCCTCTTCGAAGATGATCCGTCGACCATCATGGCGGCGCGCAACGGACCACCGCTGGCGATCGGTCACGGCGACGGCGAGATGTTCCTGGGCTCCGACGCGATCGCGCTCGCTCCCTTCACCAATGAAATTACCTATCTCATCGAGGGCGACTGGGCCGTTGTCGGCAATTCGGGCGCCCATATCTTCGATTTCGACGGCCATCCCGTCGAGCGTCCGCGCCATACCTCCACGGCCGCGGCCGATCTGGCCAACAAGGGCACTCATCGCCACTTCATGGAGAAGGAAATCTACGAGCAGCCCGAAGTCATCGCCCATGCTCTCCGTCACTATAGCAACATCATAGAGAATCGCGCCGACACGGTTTCTGGCATCGATTTCGCCAGGATCCCGAGCTTGGCGATCTCGGCCTGCGGGACCGCCTATCTCGCCGGACTGATCGGAAAATACTGGTTCGAGCGCTATGCGCGCCTGACAGTTGAAATCGACGTTGCGTCCGAATTCCGTTACCGCGAGATCCCGTTGTCGCCGCAGTCGGCGGCTCTTTTCATTTCGCAGTCCGGCGAAACCGCTGATACGCTCGCATCGTTGAGGTACTGCAAGGAGCGTGGGCTGAAAATTGGCGCTATCGTCAATGCCTGCGAATCGACCATCGCTCGGGAGGCCGATGCGGTCTTCCCGATCCTTGCCGGACCGGAGATCGGCGTCGCCTCCACCAAGGCGTTTACCTGCCAGCTTGCCGTTCTAGCCGCACTCGCCATCGGCGCCGCCAGAGCCCGCGGGACCGTAACCGAAGACGAGCTGCAGGCGCTCGTCAGGAGCCTCGCCGAAGTGCCGCGCGTCATGGGCCAGGTACTCAACAGCATCCAGCCGGAGATCGAGTTCCTGTCGCGCGAACTGTCAAAGTGTCGTGACGTCCTGTATCTCGGCCGTGGCACCAGTTTCCCGCTAGCGATGGAAGGTGCGCTGAAGCTCAAGGAGATTTCCTACATCCATGCCGAGGGCTATGCGGCGGGTGAATTGAAGCACGGTCCGATCGCATTGATAGACGACAACATGCCAGTGATCGTCATCGCGCCCCATGATCGCTTTTTCGACAAGACCGTCTCCAACATGCAGGAAGTGGCTGCCCGTGGAGGGCGGATTATCCTCATCACCGATGAAAAAGGGGCAGCCGCATCGAAACTCGACACCATGCACACGCTCGTGCTGCCGGCTGTCGACGAGATTATCGCGCCGATGATCTTCTCGCTGCCGATACAGCTTCTTGCCTACCACACGGCGCTCTTCATGGGCACAGATGTAGACCAGCCGCGCAATCTCGCAAAATCGGTCACGGTCGAATGATTGTGAACCTTTATAGGTGGCGATGCTTGTCCATCTTCGCTGCATCGGCGGTGGAAATTGGTCGAAGGTATCAGCGTCCGCGAGGCTGGGTGGACGGTGCCGCGAATAGCCACTGGAGGCGTCAGTGAGAGTTCGAGTTGCTGTTCAAGAAAGCCATCGGGGAGAATGAGTCGTGTAAGATCGCAGGTCGAATGCGCTACAGCCGATCAGGCCATCTCATGGCGGGCAGGTTCTTAGAACTTGATCAGAAGCAGGTGAGCCGCCATATTCCGACCCGGCTGCCAATTTCAAGTGGCCCATTCCATGGATGAGGCCGGTCCGGCCGAATGGACGTCCATTTTTTTGATTTGCTGGGTGTGCGCCAGGGTCGGGGAGGAAATCTCCCGATTTGTCAGGCGCTCCCATCTTCTTGGAGATGTTTATGAAGGATTCGCGCATTCCCGAGCCAGTCTTGACGGCTATGTCGCAGGGGACCCACATCATCCGCGCTTATCGTGAGCACCTTGGGTATTCAATCGAGGACCTCGCGGTCGCGTGCGGGCTTGCCGCTCAGGAAATCCAAAACATCGAGCGGGGTCTAAAGTACAATAAGGGCTATCGGAATCGGATAGCGAGATCGCTGTCCATACCTGTGGGAATTCTTGAGGCAGAGTCGGACATATCGGACGCCGCCTGATCAGTCGGATAATCTGCAATGGGTGGAAGACCGCTCTTGTGATGTGACGTTTGCGGCTGATAGTCGTCGCTTGATTCCGTTGGACGCGAATGCCTTCTGGCGCAGTACCGCCAAGAGAATTCTCGTCCACTGTCCGAGTCAGGAACTGCACACGGGCTCGCCGAACAGGAAGTTGGAACGCTTCGTCATGCTGTCTTAGGCGATATAGCCGCCCGGAGTGCTGCGACACGTGCACGATAGCATTGGCTCGCGAGGATGGATTGCTAACGGCGAACCCATGCTGGTTGGCAAGGCGATACTGGCTGGAGCATCAACTCGGCCGACGAGAGTGGCCCCCCATCCTAGGCAGGATCGGCCGACATGGCCGGCATCGCGAGCCGCTCTGAAAAGAGCACAGCGGGCATCCAGACGCTGCCGGGTTGACTATGGGTGTCGGAACCGCAAAAAGGGGCCGCTCTTCATGAGTGGCGTGCGCCGGCAGTCTAACCCCAAGCCCCCCGCCAGGCTGCCGGCGCGCTTCTAGCCGCCTTGATGCACGGCGATAAGCTTTTGACGGCCTGAAGCGACGTTGTGGTCGCCGTTGCGGTGCTTTTCCACGCGCCTCGTCAGGCGCCGGGATTGCTCCGTCGTGATGGCAGGCGGGGTTTGCAGGTTGCGGTCGACGGGTTCGTTTCGGGGCGTCTGCCCCCATCGTATGTCGCGAGTTGGGGGATGCGATCGAGGACGATGCGCAGGATGCGCTGGTCGGGGCACGATGTCGGCAGGTGCAGGCGGATTTGCGATTTCATCTCGACCACCCGCGCAGCGATTTTGATGAGGCGCAATCGCAGCGTGTCGAATTGGGCGACGGCAAAGCTCGAGCGCCTCGGCATCGCGGCCCGCAAGCCCCACATCAACCAGTAAGCACCGGCATGCAGGAATAGCCGGAACTGGTTGGCCGTCGCTCTGGTGCAGGATGTGCGGTCGGCGGCAAGATGCGTCTTCCACGACTTGATGTGGTTCTCGGCCGCGCCGCGCCGGCAGTAGACATCCTCGTAGAGCGCCTTGGCCTTCCCACCGGCAAGATTGGTGACGACGAAGCGATATCGCCACCTTGGGCGCCGACCTCGACCCGCGCGATGATGCGCTCGACGCGGCTCCAACTAGCGGCGCCGTCAACGAACTCCTTGAACCTGCGGACCTTGCCTGTCTTGGCCGACGCTTCGAAGCGCGCCGTCGTGCTGGCCTCCAGA
>NZ_JAMYMD010000023.1:0-93128 GCF_040318335.1 Mesorhizobium sp. M1182 | reverse complement strand
CCCCGCCCCCCGCGCGGCCCCCCCCCACCCCCCCCCCCGCGCCCCCCGCCCCCCCCGCCGCCCCCGCCCCCCCCCCCACCCGCCCCCGGCGGCGGCCTGGCCGCGGCGCCCGCCCAGCGCCGAGAGCGCGGCTCGGGTCTCGGCGTCGTAGACCGAAAGCCGGCCACCGCGGTGGAAATTATGCTGCCCTGGCGGTGGCCCGTCGGCAGCGTCGATCCGGTAGAGCGCAACCAGAAAGCCGGCCAGCGAACGGGCGAACTCAGTAAGATCGGCAATCAGTCCACCAGCCGCCGGTCTGCCGCCAAGCCAGCGATAGACGGACCAAGGCCATGGATAGCCTTCCCCGGGCGCGCCTTTGGCCAGCGGCACGGGTATCGGCAGAGGCAGGTGAGGCGCCAAGCGGGGCAGCCAGCGATGCTCCTTCTCGACCTGGGCGACATAGGCGGCAGCGCTCGGCAGCCGCACCGACATGCTGTCGCCCAGCCGGAACGTGCGGTTGTCCCAGCCGCCAGGCTCGACCGTCTCTACCGGCAGGTCCGCCCATTTGGGGAACTGCGCGGCAATCAGCCGGCGAACAAGTGCGGCATCTATCGGCATGCCTGGCGTTCGTTCATCGGGCGGCATCGGGCTTGCTCCGGTCTTCTGAATAGCCGGCGGTCCATCTTTTTGTCGTCGCACTCTTGCGGCGCCGGTGATTCCACTTGGCTGCAAATTCTCTAAGCCTTGCGCTCCCAGCGCCGGTCGGGCGTTTGCTGCCAGTAGGTCACGGTGTGGCCGGCCTCCTTCATTGTCTTCCAGTGCGTGCGTGCCGCCTCTAGCTGGGCTGCATCGTGGCCGTCGAACAGGAACACGGCGCGCTGGTAGCCGCCAAGCTCCGGCGGCACCGCCCCATCGACCAGGAAGCGTATCTGCGCCTGGTTCGGATTGTCAGGGCCGACGGTCAGAAGCACCGGCTGCTCGGCGGGATGGGCTTCGCGATCCGTTGCGTGGGCCAAGAACGAATCGTCCCGGAAAGTCCACAGATGCTGGTCCAGCGCGTCGCGCCGTTCCTCGGTGCCGGTCTGCACCACGGCACGCCAGTCGCGATCGATACTGCGCTCCAGGAGGCCGGGCAACGCATCCTCCAGCGTCGATTCGGTCAGGTGATAAAACAGAATCTCGGCCATGCGTTCAGTCTACATTGTCGGAGTCCCGCCCCAGCCGCTCATTGCTCGTAATGATCGCGCACCAGCCGGTCGAGCAGCCTGACGCCGAAGCCGGAAGCCCATGACTGGTTGATCTCGTTGGAAGGCGCGCCCATCGCCGTGCCGGCGATGTCGAGATGCGCCCAGGGCGTGTCCTTGACGAAGCGCTGCAGGAACTGCGCGGCGATAATGGCGCCGCCATGGCGGCCGCCGATGTTCTTCATGTCAGCATTCTTGGAATCGATCAGCTTGTCGTATTCGGCACCGAGCGGCATGCGCCACACCCGCTCCTGCGTCGCCTGTCCGGCCGCCGTCAGCCGGTCCGCCAACTCGTCATTGTTGGAGAACAGGCCGGCATAATGCTGGCCGAGCGCGACCATGATGGCGCCGGTCAGCGTCGCCAGATTGATCATGAATTTCGGCTGGAAGCGGTCGTTGCAGTACCAGAGCGCATCGGCCAGTACCAGGCGGCCCTCGGCGTCGGTATTGAGCACTTCGATAGTCTGACCCGACATCGAGGTGACAATGTCGCCGGGTCGCTGAGCGTGGCCGTCGACGGCATTTTCAACCAGCCCGACAATGCCGACGACATTGACCTTCGCCTTGCGCGCGGCCAGCGCGTGCATCAGGCCGGTGACGGCAGCAGCGCCGCCCATGTCGCCCTTCATGTCCTCCATGCCCGACGCCGGCTTGATCGAATTGCCGCCGGTGTCGAAGGTGACGCCCTTGCCGACGAAGGCGACCGGGCTTTCCTTGGCCTTGCCGCCGTCCCACCGCATGACCGCGATGCGGGCGCCACGCGGCGAACCCTGCGCTACGCCCAGCAGCGAACCCATGCCGAGCTTCTTCATCTCCTTCTCGGCCAGGATCTCGACCGTGACGCCGAGCGCCTCCAGTTCGGCGATGCGGGCGGCGAATTCCACCGGTCCCAAAACATTGGCCGGTTCATTGACCAAATCGCGCGCCAGCAAGACGCCGTCGATCACCGCCGCTTCATCGGCGAAGGCCTTCTTTGCAGCTGCCGGATCGGCGGTGTGAATAGTCACCTTGACCGGCTTTTTTGGCTCGCGCCTGTCGTCACCATTGTTCTTTTTGGTCTTGTATTTGTCGAAGGAATAGCTGCGCAGCAGGATGCCCGCTGCAAGCTGAACGGCTTGCCTGCCGCTGACGGCCGCACCGGGAAGATCGAGCACGACGGCCACTTCGGTTGCCTTGCGAAAGGATGCGGCAATCGTGCCGCCGAGCTTCAGCCAGGCGTAATCATCGAGATTGGAGCCCTTGCCGGCACCGACCGCCACCAGCCGCTCGATCGATGTCCCTTCCGGTGCCAGCACTTCGACCAGGCTGGCGAATTTGCCGGTGAAGTCGGCGACCGGAAAAGCCCGCTCGAGGGTCTTTGCCGGATCGCAAGCCCTGGCGGCATCGCTGAGGCCGCCCTCGTCGGTCACCAGAACGAAAACGCTGCCTTTTTTGGGCGCGGCGAATTTGGCAAAGGCGATCGAGGGTCTCGAATTCATCATGTCCTGCTTTCGGGGAAGTGAGTTGGATTATTGCGAGAAACGTTCGTCAGTGAGCGGCGGGTTGAAACAGCTCGATAACATTGCCCGATGGATCTTCGAGCAGCGTCTGGGAACCGCCGACGCCCGTTATGATATCGTTGCGAAAGACAAGTCCAGCACTCTTGAGGCGCGCAACCTCTTCTTTCAGGTCCGGCACCACCAACAGGATGCGATTCCAACCTCCCGGCACCGGCTGCCGGCCATCCGGCATTGCCCGTGCACCCGAACTGCCGGGGCCGCTTAGAAGGAGCCGTAAAGCGCCGCGTGTCACGGAAGCAAAAGCCGGTCGCGCGTCCTGTTCAACAGCGAAGCCCAGATGTCCACAGTAGAAGTCGATCGAGGCGGCGACATCATCGACCATGTAGCGAATGCTGACTGGCGTCATGACCATTGACCTTTCGGTTCGAGCACCTTTCAACAAGGCGTGTCTATTGCGGGCGGAACAGTCGGCGTAGTCCGGCTCATCATCGCTGCTTGACAATCCGCGCCGCTATCGCCCTGGCCTGAATGCGGGCGTTGGCGAAACAACCGCGAATGCTCGGCCGCATGCCGGTAAACCACAGACCGGGCAATTTCGGATCGGCATCGCCGCCATTTAAAAGCGGAACGCCCTTGCCGTCGAGAACGCCGAGCATGCCGACCATCTGCTCCAGACCGGTGCGATAGCCGGTCGCCGCAATGACGATATCGGGCGTGATCAACCTGCCGTCATTCAACAAGATGCCGTCTTGGGTAAATTCCCGCAATGGTGGCACCACCACGATCGTGCCTGCCTTTATGGCGCGGACGGCGCCGTCATCGGCTGCGATCGCGGTGTAGTCGGCGCTCAGACGGCTCGCACCGCCTATGGGAGCCGGCGGAAGCCCAAATTTCGTCAGGTCGCCGAAAACCAGGCGCTGGGTTGTCGCCATCACCGCATCGGCCAGCCGCACCGGCAAGCTCGCCATCAACGGTGAAAGCCTGTGGACGGCGACCTTGCCGATGCGTTTCGGCAGCAGCGACGGGCCGTTGCGGGCCGACAGCCAGATGCTTTGGGCATCTGCATTCGCAAGATGGTTGAGTGCGTCGAACCCCGAATTGCCGGCTCCGACGACCAGCACCCTTTTGCCGACGTAGTCCTTCGCCTCGCCAAAATCGGCCGAATGGATAATCCGGCCTGCAAAATCCTTCATGCCTTTCCACGCAGGAATAAACGGCTGCCGGTCGCGCCCGGTGGCGACGACGACATGACGCGCCAGACGACGTCCGGCGTTCGTCCGCACGGTCCAGTGATCGCCATCGAACGTGATCTCTTCAACGGCAACGCCGAATGCGACCGGCAGACCATGCGCCTGGCTGAAATCGTTCAGATGGCGAATGACGGCCGATTTATGCGGAAAAGCCGGGGTGCCTGCGGGATAGCCGACGCCGGGCAGCGTCGAGAGATCGCGATGCGTATTGAGGTGCAGCCGCTGGTGCCGCCGATGCCAGGGTTCGGCAAGCCGGCTCTCCTTTTCCAGGACGAGCGTCGGTACGCCGGCCTTCATCAAGGCGTGGGCGGCGGCAAGGCCGGCCGCGCCGGCCCCGACCACGATCGCGCCGTCAAAGACCGCTTCCCGACCGGTTTGACCGCGCAATTTTTCCGCTTCCATGCTGGGGCTCAACAGATCCTGACCCGTCTTATCACGCCGCGGCGGTCGCGACCGGCGCGACATTTGGTCGTTTTGCCGCATTTGACAAGACTTTGGCCGAAATCGCTCCCATATGCGATATCGAACCATCCACGATTCGTCGCGGCACGGCCCCGCTTCCCGCCGCAACCTGTTGTTAACCAACAATGTTCGCCCTTTCTTATCCATTGCCGCCGACACTCCGGCCCAGCGGAATTTGCGATCCGGGACAGAACCCAGATCGAACCGCCAAACTGAGCCAGTTGTGCAGCCGGCGCCGGACGACTACCTTGTTCCAAGGCATGATGCCGTTCGAAATCGCCGAGAAAAGCCTTCATGAAGGTCGTTGAACGTTACATCATGCGCCGTGCTTTCGCGGTATTCGCGCTGGCGCTCGTCTGGACGCTGGCGATCGTCTGGACGACTCAGGTGCTCGCCCGCATCGACCTCGTCACCGATAGCGGTCAGTCGGCCCTCACCTTCTTCGAAGTCGCAGCGCTGATCATCCCGACGATCGTTCCGATCGTCGTGCCGTTCGCCCTGGTGGTCGCGGTCGCCCAGATCCTCAGCGTGATGAATTCTGATTCGGAGCTGGCCGTCATCAATGCCGCCGGCGCTTCACGCTGGACCATCGTCAGGCCGATCATGCTTCTGGCACTTGCAGCCAGCGTTTTTTCCTTCGCCGTCGACAATGGCGTCGACCCTTACGCACGCCAGAAGAACCGCGAGTTGATTGCGTCATCGCGTGCCGATCTGTTGTCGTTGATCATCCAGGAAGGCACCTTCCGCAAGATCGACGACGGCCTGTTCCTGCAGGTTGGCGAACGGCTTCCCGACAACCGCCTCGGCGGCATCTTCGTCGCCGATTCGCGCGAAGAAGGCGTCAATCTCATCTACTACGCCAAGACCGGCAGCATCATCGAACGCGGCGACGAGAAGGTGCTGATGATGAATGACGGCGTCATCCATCGCAAAACCATGACCGGCGACCTCTCGGTGATCCGGTTCACCTCCTACGCCTTCGACTTGTCCGCTTTCATGTCGGCATCATCTGACATCCTGCTTTTGCCGAAGGACCGGACGACCCAGTATCTGCTCAATCCCAGTCCGAACGACAAGATGTACCAGCAAAAGCCGAACAGGTACCTGGCCGAGCTCAACCAGCGTTTTTCCGAGTGGTCCTATTCGCTCGTCTTCGCGCTGATCGCGCTCGCCGTTGCCGGAGATGCGCGCTCGCATCGCGAGGCGCGTGTGCACCCGCTGATCACGGCAATCGCGATCGCGCTGTTCGTGCGCTGGCTCGGGTTCTTTGCCGCCGGCAAGGCCGACAAGGTGCCGCAATATGCCTATATGGTCTACGGCGTCCCGATCGTGGCATCGGCGATCGCCATCTGGTTCATTGTTTCCAACCGGACCATGGAACTGCCGGTTGCCTGGGCCGATTGGATAACCAATCTTGCCGGCCGCTTCAGTGACGGCTGGAGCGCCATCAAGCTCCGTTTTGCCGGGCGTGGCGCATCCGGACAGGGAGCCGGCTGATGGGCTGGACTCTGGGTCGGTACTTCTTCTTTCGCTATGTGACGATCACCATCTGGTTCTTCATCGGCCTCTTGGCGCTGGTGTTCCTGATCGATTTCACCGAGCTTTCCGGCCGCACGACTGGCGTGCCGGGCTTCACCTACGCAACTGCGTTCGCCATTTCGGGGCTCAGGATGCCGATGATCATGCTGCAGACGGTGCCGTTCGTCGGCCTGTTCTCGGCGATGGCGACGTTGGTGTCGCTCAACCGCAAATACGAATTGGTCATTGCCCGTTCCGCCGGGGTTTCCGCATGGCAATTCCTGCTGCCGTGCTGCATCGGGGCGCTGCTGTTTGGAGCCTTGTCGGTCGGCGTCATCAATCCGGTAGCCGCGCACGCCTATTCCTGGTCCGAGGAGATCGAGACCCAGCTCCGTTCGGGCAAGTCGAACAGCGTCTCGGCCGATGCTGCGCCCTGGATCAGGCAGAAAACCAACGCCGGCGATACCATCATCGGCGCGCGCGCCATTCTTAATCAAGGCCTGGAGATGGCCGACGCGGTCTTCTTCAGCTTCAGCCCGCAAGGCGACATCATCGAGCGCAAGGATGCGGCGCGCGCCTTTTTGCGGGACGGCTACTGGGAATTGCAGGACGTCAAGGTGTTCCGGGACGGTACCATCCAGTCGTTATCCAGCGATCGGCTGCCGACCAATCTCAAGCCGGAATTCGTGCAAGAGCGATTGGCGCGCCCTGAGACCATTCCCTTCTACGATCTGCCCGGCAAGATCGAAGTGGCCCGCTCCTTCGGCCTCAAGGCAAATGCCTTCGCCATGCAGTTCAATTCCCTGATTGCGCTGCCGTTCCTGCTTGTCGCGATGACGCTGATTGCGGCAACGGTATCAATGCGATTTGCGAGGATGGGGCAGTCGGCAACGATGATTCTGGGTGGCATCGTGGCCGGGTTTCTGCTTTATGTCGTTTCGGTGCTGGTCAAGGCATTCGGCGTAGCGGGATTCGTACCCACGGCCGTAGCGGCTTGGGTCCCGGTTGTCGTGGCTATGTTCTTCGGGGTGACATTCCTGCTATACAAGGAAGACGGCTAGTGAGGGAGGCGGTTTTGCGCAGCCATAGGCACGCCGGTTTGGCACGCCTCTCTGCGGCGAGCGCCTTGGCATGCCTGCTTGCCAGCGCCGCCCCGGTTGCTCCGGCTTTCGCCCAGGACGTCAGTGAGCTGGCAACGAAGGTTCCGAGCGGCACCCAGATGCTGTTGGCAGCCGATACGCTGGTCTACGACAACGACAAGCAGACAGTGACGGCCGTCGGTGGCGTCCAGATCGACTACGGCGGCAACCGTCTCGTCGCCCAGCGGGTCGAATACAACCGCAACACCAAACGCCTCGTCGCCAGCGGCAATGTCGAACTCGTCAATAGCGACGGCACCAAAATCTATTCGCAACATGCCGACATCACTGACGATTTCGCCGACGGCTTCGTCAACGCGCTGCGGGTCGAGACCATAGACAAGGCGTATTTCGCCGCCGAAAGCGCGGAGCGCATGGGCGGCGTGCTGACGACGTTCCACAATGGCGTCTACACCGCCTGCGAGCCGTGCGAGGACAAGCCCGACAAAGCGCCGACCTGGCGTATCAAGGCCAGGAAGATCATCTGGAACGGCGAGAAGAAGACGGTTCGCTTCGAGAACTCGAATTTCGAGTTCTTCGGCTTTCCGCTGGCCTATCTGCCGGCTTTCGAGATCGCCGACCCAACGGTCAAGCGCAAGAGCGGCTTCCTGATCCCCGGCGTCGCCTACAAGAGCGATCTCGGCGTCGGTGTTAAAGTCCCCTATTATTTCGCGCTCTCGCCGACCTACGATCTCACTGTCACTGGCAGCGGCTATACCAAGCAAGGTTTCCTCGGTGAGGCCGAGTGGAGGCAGCGCTTCAACAACGGTCAGTACAGCCTGAAGATTGCGGGCATCCGGCAGGAGAATCCCGACGCCTTCATCGACGACAATGGCCACAACGTGAATTCGGGTACCGAAGGCGACCCGAACAGGTTCCGCGGCATGATGGGCACCCAGGGCCAGTTCGCCATCAACCCGCGCTGGGACTTCGGCTGGGACATCCTGCTGCAGAGCGACAAGAATTTCGCGCGCACCTACGACATCGATGGCTTCAACGATAGCGTGCACCGCTCCGAGGTGTACCTGACGGGGCTCAACGATCGCAATTACTTCGACGTGCGCGCCATGCACTTCGAGGTTCAGGAAGACACGCTCGCCAGCGATCCGACTGCACGCGCCGCCAAGCAGCCCTGGGTGCTACCCTCGCTCGACTACGCCTATATCCCCGACATGCCGGTGGCCGGCGGGCAGCTGTCGTTCGACGTCAACGCGCGGGTCATTGACCGCGACAGGCTCGATACGGCTCTTGCAAATTCGGGCATCCCTTCGTCCGTCAACAACGTCCGCGGCATCGACGGTCAATCCGGGCGCCTTACCGCGGAAGCCGAATGGAAGCGCACCTTCACCACCGATGGCGGGCTGCTGCTGACACCGCTCCTGGCGCTGCGCGGCGACGCCGGCTACGTCAACGCCTCCTCGGCCTCGCTCGACGCCGTCAACCAGATGGCGACCAATCTCGGCGTCGAGGACGATATGCGTTCATCGCTTGCCCGCTACATGGCGACCGCCGGCCTTGAGATGCGCTGGCCGGTGCTGTTTTCGATGACCAGTTCCAGCCATGTCTTCGAACCGATGGCGCAGGTATTCATGCGTCCGAACGAGCAATATGTCGGCGGGCTGGCGGTCCCCAACGAGGACGCCCAGAGCTTCGTCTTCGACGCCACGACGCTGTTCGAGCGCGACAAATTCTCGGGCTATGACCGCATGGAAGGCGGCACACGCGCCAATGTCGGGCTGCGCTATTCCGGCGCATATGACAATGGCTGGGGCACCAATGCGGTGTTCGGCCAATCCTACCAGCTGGGCGGCCAGAACTCGTTCGGCACGCCGGACCTGGTCAATGTCGGCGCCTATTCAGGCCTTGAAACTGCAACCTCCGACTATGTCGGCCTTGTCGGCTTCAACAGCCCCAGCGGGTTTTCCGGCTCGGTCAGCGGCCGTTTCGACGAGCAAAGCTTCGAGATCCGCCGCGCTGAGGTAAAGGCCGCCTTTTCAGGCCTGCCGGTATCGCTGAGCGCCAAATACGCCTTCATCCAGGCGCAGCCACTCTATGGCTTCTCAACCGATCGCCATGAGGTTACGCTCGGCGCCTCGACACATCTTGCCGAGAATTGGCGCGTCTTTGGCACCGGCACATATGATCTGGAGCAGAGCGTTCTGGTCAAGGACGGGGTCGGCTTTGCCTATAGTGATTCGTGCTTTACCTATTTGATGACGTTTTCGGAAAGACGTGACCTGAACACCAAGGAAGTATCGCAGAACGTCGGCTTCAACCTGTCGTTCCGCACGCTCGGCGATTTCGGCTCGTCGCAACGCTCCATCGACACCATTCAATAACGGGCAGCGGTCGGCAACGGGGCGGCTGGCGGACGACATTGTTTCGCCGCATAGAGCAGGCACGAATTTTGACGGCCTGAACTGGGATAGGTTTCGGCTGAATCGGGATGGAATTGGGATGCTTTCGATGAGGAAATACCTCTTTTCGGCAGGGTTCGCGCTGCTGGTGGCGTTCTCGACCACCGCGGTAACGCGGCCAGTTTTCGCCACCGAGATCAAATACGTCGTCAACAATATACCGATCACCACCGGCGACATCCAGCATCGGGCCGCTTTCCTGCGCCTGCAGCACAGAAAGGGCGATGCCGGCCAGGAAATGATCGACCAGACGCTGCGCCTGGCCGAAGCCCGGCGGCTCGGCATCCGCATCAGCGACGAGCAGGTCGATGCCGCTTATCAGCGTTTCGCCACCAGCAACAAGATGCCGCTCAAGCAGCTTGACGGCGCGATGGCGCAATCCGGCGTCACCAAGGAGCATTTCAAGGACTTTATCCGGGCGCAGATGGCCTGGAACCAGGCGCTGACGGCGCGTCACCGTTCTAGCGACGGCGGCGGCGCCATGAGCGAGCAGGACCTCGTCAAGCGCATGCTCGAAAAAGGCGGCAGCAAACCGAGCGCCACAGAGTACATGCTGCAGCAGGTCATCTTCGTGGTGCCGGCGGCCGAGCGCAGCGCGACGCTGGCCAAGCGCAAACGCGAAGCCGACGCTATGCGCGCCCGCTTCAACGGCTGCAACACCACGCGCGAATTCGCCAAGGGCCTGATCGATGTCACCGTTCGCGATCTCGGCCGGGTGCTGGCGCCGCAATTGCCGGCGGACTGGGCCGAGCAGATAAAGGCTACAAAGGTCGGCGGCGCCACCACGACGCGCGAAACCGACCGCGGTGTCGAATTCATCGGCATCTGCTCGTCGCGCGAAGTGTCAGACGACAAAGCCGCGCAGATGGTGTTCCAGAGTGAAGGTTCGAGCGACAAGAACGCCGACGAACTCTCGAAGAAATATGTCGAGGAGTTGCGGAAGAAAGCCCGCATAATCGAGCGCTGAAGTCGAAGCGCCGTGGCTGACGCAGAGCTTCCGCTGGCGTTGAGCGTCGGCGATCCGTCCGGCGTGGGGCCGGACATCGCCATCGCTGCTTGGCAGGCCCGCGAAAGCGCTGGCGTTCCGTCATTTTATCTCCTTGCCGATCCGGCACTGATTGCCGCGCGAGCGCACAGGCTCGGCACCGATATCGCGATTGCCGAGACGACGCCGGCGTTAGCGCCGGGGGTGTTTTCGCGCGCGCTGCCGGTGGTGGCGCTTGCTGCCCGTTTCGTCGACAGTCCCGGCCGCCCGGATCCAGCCAACGCCGCCGGCATCATCGAGGCGATCGACCGCGCCGTTGCCGACTGCCTGGCCGGCCGCGCTGCCGCGGTCGTCACCTGCCCCATTGCCAAGAAGTCGCTCTACGACGCCGGCTTTCGCTTTCCCGGCCACACCGAATATCTGGCGCATCTGGCATCGCTTCACACCGGCACCGAAGTGACGCCTGTGATGCTGCTTGCCGGACCGGACCTGCGCACCGTGCCGGTCACCATCCACATCGCGCTGGCCGAGGTGCCGAAAGCGCTGACGACGGACCTTATCGTCGCCACCGGCCGCATCACCGCCGCGGACCTTGCGAACCGCTTCGGAATTGCCAAGCCGCGGCTCGCCATTGCCGGCCTCAACCCGCATGCCGGCGAAGGCGGCACCATGGGCACCGAAGACGAGCGGATCGTGCGCCCGGCGGTCGACCGGCTGAGGCAGGAAGGGATCGACGCCTTCGGGCCGTTGCCGGCCGACACGCTGTTTCATGCTCGCGCCCGCGCCGGCTACGACGTGGCGCTCTGTATGTATCATGACCAGGCGCTGATCCCGGCCAAGGCGCTGGCGTTTGACGAGGCGGTCAACGTCACACTCGGCCTGCCCTTCGTCCGCACCTCGCCCGACCACGGCACCGCCTTCGACATCGCCGGCAAGGGCATCGCCCGTGCCGGCAGCCTGATTGCAGCGCTGAAACTCGCTCGCGTTCTTGCCGATACCGGGAAAAGGCCGTAGGCCCTGAGCCCAATCAGCCATATTCGATGGCCTTAACCCGATGAGCCCGCCTGATGAGCCCAGCCCGATGAGCATAGACGGCCTGCCGCCACTGCGCGAGGTGATCGAGCGCCATGGGCTGCAGGCGAAAAAGGCGCTGGGCCAGAATTTTCTGCTCGACCTTAACCTGACAAGCAAGATTGCGCGAACCGCCGGCGACCTGAGCGACGTTACGGTTATCGAGGTCGGTCCCGGTCCGGGCGGGCTGACCCGGGCCCTGCTCCTCAACGGCGCCCGGCGGGTCGTCGCCATCGAGCGCGACGAGCGCTGCCTAGCGGCCCTGGCCGAGATCTCGAACCACTATCCGGGCCGGCTAGAGATCGTAGCCGGCGATGCGCTGAAAACCGATTTTGCAGCGCTTGCTAAAGGGGAAAGCGGCGGGCCGACGAAAATCGTCGCCAACCTGCCCTACAATATCGGCACCGAATTGCTGATCCGCTGGCTGACCGTCACCGAGTGGCCGCCCTTCTACACATCGATGACACTGATGTTCCAGCGCGAGGTCGCCGAACGCATTGCAGCCAGCCCCGGAAGCGATGTCTATGGTCGGCTCGGCGTGCTGGCAGGCTGGCGGACGGAGGCGAGGATTGCCTTCGACGTGCCGCCGCAGGCGTTCACGCCGCCACCCAAGGTGACGTCCTCGGTGGTGCATCTTGTGCCGCGTGCCAACCCCTTGCCGGCCGAGGTGAAACGGCTCAGCCGCGTCACCGAAGCGGCATTCGGCCAGCGCCGGAAAATGCTGCGGCAGAGCGTGAAAAGCCTCGGCGGCGAGGCGCTGCTCACCCGCGCCGGCATCGATCCGACCAGGCGTGCGGAGACGCTCAGCGTCGAGGAATTCGTTCGCCTGACCAACGCGGTGTGATGCCGGGAAGCGTCCGCGTGGAATTTCCGCTCTCATGGCATAGATAGCCGGACAAACCCTGCCCGGAGACAAACAGTGGCCGCCTATGTCATTTCCGACGTCACGATCCGTGACGCAGAGGCTATCGAAGCCTATCGCGCCCACGCGGCTGCCTCCATCGCCCAGCATGGCGGGCGCTATCTGGTACGCGGCGGCGAGGTGGAAATGTTGGAAGGCGACTGGTCTCCCGGGCCGCTGATCATCGTCGAATTCCCCGACATGGACACGGCGCGGCGCTGGTATCGCTCGGCCGAATACGCCGCTGCATTGGAGCTGCGCGACGCCGCGCTCAGCCGCAATCTGATCCTGGTCGCGGGGATAAGCGCCTTGATCAATCCGTCTTCTCGTCGAGCAGCCCCGAGACGAAATCGAACAGGCCGGGCCGGCGATCTCGTCTGAGCCGTTCGGCGGTGACGATGCCGCGCACCTCGGCGAAAGCGCGGTCGAGATCGTCGTTGACGATGACGAAATCATATTCCTTCCAGTGCTCGATCTCGTTGCGGGCGTTCTTGAGCCGCGTCTCGATCACCGCTTCCTGGTCCTCGGCGCGACGCTTCAGCCGCGCCTTCAATTCCTTCATCGATGGCGGCAGGATGAATATCGAGACGATGTCGGCGCGCATCTTCTCCTTGAGCTGCTGAGCGCCTTGCCAGTCGATGTCGAACAGCATGTCGCGGCCTTCGGCCAGCGCCTGTTCAGCCGGCTCGCGCGGCGTCGCGTAGCAATTGCCGTGCACCTCCGCCCATTCGAGCAGCGCATCGGAATCGCGCAGCCGCTCGAACTCGCGCATGGTACGGAAGTGGTAATGGACGCCCTCGATCTCGCTGCCGCGGCGTGGCCGCGTGGTGACCGAGACCGACAATTCCAGGCTGGAATCGCTCTCCAGCAGATTGCGCGCAATCGTCGACTTGCCGGCGCCTGACGGCGACGACAAGACCAGCATCAGCCCGCGGCGCCGAATGCGGGAACCCACATCCCTAGCGGTCATGGGGCTTGGCAGTCATGTGGCTTGGCATCGGGATCATTCCAGATTCTGGACCTGTTCGCGAAACTGGTCGACGACCGCCTTCAGTTCCAGCCCGATGGCGGTGACCGCGGCAGCATTCGACTTGGAACACAGCGTATTCGATTCGCGGTTGAATTCCTGTGCCAGGAAATCGAGCTTGCGGCCGATGGCCCCACCGCCGGAGAGCAGCGCCCGCCCCGACGCCACGTGCGTCTTCAGCCGGTCGATCTCCTCGCGTATGTCGGCCTTGGTGGCCAGGAACGCCGCTTCCATATGCAGCCGGCTGGCGTCCAGATTGGCGGACGCGTCCATCAACAGGCGGATCTGCTCGGCGAGCCTTTCGCGGATCGTGGCCGGCTCGCGTGATGGATCGGCCTCGGCCCGCAGCGTCAGCGCCTCGATGGCATCGATATGGCCGGACAGCAGGGAACGAAGTGCCGCACCTTCGCCCTGGCGCGCCTGCTGCAGTCCGTTCAGTGCTGCTTCCAGCGCCGACAGTATTGCGGTATCGAGCGCACTGCGCGCCTCTTCGGTTTCGATGGTTTCGGGAATGTCGAGGACGCCGCGCAGCGCAAGCAGGCCGTCGGCCGCCGCAGGGGCTACTCCGAACTGCTCCTGCAGCCGCTTGGCCAAGCCCGCCAGATCCTTCAGGAAAGCCTCGTTGACCACGGGTTGCGCTTGCGCGTCGGCGGCGCGGCCAATGGTCAGCGTCATCTGGAAATTGCCGCGCGCAAAACGCTTCTGCACCGTCTGCCGGACGGCCGGCTCCAACCGGTCGAAACCTTGCGGCAGCCGCAGCCTGACCTCGACGCTTTTGCCGTTGACGGACTTGGCTTCCCAGGCAATCGAAGTGCCGTCGTGTTCGGCGACACTGCGCGCAAAACCGGTCATGCTCTGCAAGTTCATGTAGCCGTGCGTCCCTTTGCCGAATGCCCCTCAAGCCGGAGCGATTTTCTCCGGACAGGACCATGTGAATTTCAATGCCATGGCAGCCCTTGCACATCCACCCGGATATGCACAGGGCCAAACTGATGGCGTCCGGCCCTACTGGGCGGCGGTGGGGCCTGCATCGTCAACGATGGCTCCCGCCGGCGTGTCGGCTCCGGTATTGGTTGCTCCGGCCTTGGCGGCGTCCTGCGCCTGCTTTTTCAGCAGTGCCCGGTAGCGAGCGACATTCTCGTTATGCTCATCGAGCGTCGAGGCAAAGACGTGCCCGCCGCTGCCGTCGGCGACGAAGTAGAGATCGCTGGTCTTCGACGGATTGGCGACAGCCTCCAGCGCCGCACGGCCGGGATTGGCGATCGGCGTCGGCGGTAACCCGTTGATCAGATAGGTGTTGTAGGGCGTCGGCTTCTGGATGTCCGACTGATAGATCGGGCGGTCGATGGGTTTGCCTTTGCCGCCGAACAGGCCGTAGATGATGGTCGGGTCCGACTGCAGCCGCATACCCTTGGCCAGCCGGTTGAGGAAGACGGCGGCTACGCGCGAGCGTTCATCGCCCTTGCCGGTCTCCTTCTCGACGATAGAGGCCAGGGTGACAAAATCCTCAACGTTGGCGATCGGCAGATCCGGCGCTCGGCGTTGCCAGACCTCGTCGACCAGCTTCTTCTGGTCGGCCAGAAGCTTGTCGACCATCTGCTGGCGTGTTGCGCCGCGGGTGAAACGCAGCGTGTCGGTGGCGAGGCTGCCCTCAGGTGGAGTGGTCGACGGCATATCGCCGGTCAGCGCGTCCTGCTCGGCGATCCGTTGCAGCGCCTGCTCGACCGTCAGCCCCTCGGGGATGGTCAGCGAATACATCACCGACTTGCCGCTCTTCAGCAGTTCCATGATATCGTGCATCGACGCCTGCGGCTTGATCTCGTATTCGCCGGCCTTCAGGGCGGAATCATTGCCGAAGGCGCGCACGCCAAGGCGGAAAATGCGGGCGTCGCTGATCAGCCCTCGCCGCTCAAGCTGGTCGGCGATCTCCTGGACGCCGCTATTCGGCTTGACCAGGAAAGTGTCGCCATTGGCCGACGGGCCGGGCTCGTTGAACTCCTGCTTGCCGAAATACAGCGCAACGCCTGCCGCCAGCACCATCAGCATCACCGAAGAGATGACGAAGTTCATGAACACGACGAACTGGCTGCGCGAGGCACGCGAGCGCTTCGGCGGCGGCGTGCCGGCCTCGGGCCGCAACGCCTCGCTGGCCGTCTTCGGCACGATCGGGCCGGGCGTGGGCGTTGCTGGCCGTTGCCCGAATTCCCCGTTATCGGCCGGATTTGTGTTCATAGCGCCCTACCATTTGATCTTGCGACGAATCCCCTCGGGCAGAGTAGGGGCGAATATGGCAAAATTGACGGCAGACGGAAACCGGCAGAGCGGTCAGCCATTGTAGCGCTGGAAGACGAGCGAGGCGTTGGTGCCACCGAAGCCGAAGGAGTTGGACAGCGCCACGTCTATCTGCCGGGCCCGCGGCTTGTGCGGCACCAGGTCGATCGCCGTTTCGCGCTCCGGATTGTCAAGATTGATGGTCGGCGGCGCGATGTTGTCGCGAATGGCGAGGATCGAAAAGATCGCCTCGGCAGCACCAGCCGCGCCCAGCAGGTGGCCAATCGACGATTTGGTCGACGACATCGATATCTTCGAGGCGGCGTTGCCGACCAGCCGCTCGACGGCGCCGAGTTCGATCGTATCGGCCATGGTCGAGGTGCCGTGCGCGTTGATGTAGTCGACATCGGCCGGCGTCAGCTTCGCCCGGTTCAGCGCCGCGGTCATGCAACGGAAAGCGCCGTCGCCGTCCTCGGCAGGCGCGGTGATGTGATAGGCGTCACCGGTCAGACCGTAGCCGGTGACCTCGGCATAGATCTTGGCGCCGCGGGCCTTGGCGTGTTCGAGCTCCTCGAGCACGACAACACCGGCGCCCTCGCCCATGACGAAGCCGTCGCGATCGCGATCATAGGGGCGTGAGGCCGTTTGTGGCGCATCGTTGCGCTCGGTGGAGAGCGCGCGGCAAGCGGCGAACCCCGCGACCGACAGTCTCGTCACCGGCGCTTCGGCGCCGCCTGCGACCATAACGTCGGCATCGCCCCAGATGATCAGCCGGGCGGCATCGCCGATGGCGTGCGCACCGGTCGAGCAAGCGGTGACGACGGCATGGTTGGGGCCTTTCAGCCCATGCCGGATCGAGACCTGACCGGAGACGAGGTTGATGATCTGGCCAGGGATGAAGAATGGGCTGATGCGGCGCGGACCGCGTTCCTTGAGGATCATCGCATTCTCGGCGATGCCTTCGATGCCGCCGATGCCCGAACCGATCAGCACGCCGGTGGCGCACTGTTCCTCATGCGTCTTCGGCTGCCAGCCGGAATCCTTGAGGGCCTCGTCGGCGGCCGCGATCCCGTACAGAATGAAGTCGCCGATCTTGCGCAGTTCCTTCGGCTCGAGAACGGCTTCAGGATTGAAAGTGGCATTGGAGCCGTCACCGCGCGGAATGACGTGGGCGACCTTGCAGGCAAGATCTTCCACCTCGAATTCGGTGATGCGCTTGGCTGCGCTGCGGCCGGTCAGAAGCTCCTTCCAGCTGTGCTCGAAGCCCATGCCGAACGGCGAAAGCAGCCCAAGGCCCGTGACGACGACACGCCTCATCGCAGGTCCTCCCCGGTGATGACTGCAAATAGCGTCAGGCGGAGGCCTTGTCGATGTATTTCACCGCATCGCCAACAGTCAGGATGGTCTCGGCGGCGTCGTCCGGGATTTCGACACCGAACTCTTCTTCGAACGCCATGACAAGTTCGACCGTGTCGAGGCTGTCCGCGCCCAGATCATCGATGAAGCTCGCCTGCTCCGTCACCTTGTCGGCATCGACGCCAAGGTGCTCGATGACGATCTTCTTGACGCGCTCTGCGGTGTCACTCATTTGGGCATCCTCGTCTTTTGGTTGTCTGTCTTCGTTAGCGGGCAGAATGCCGCTAATCAAGCTGAAAGATGGTCCTGCCGGAAACGCAGCGGAACAGGACCGGTTTTTGCCCGAACCGCCGGGTTGCGGGCGGCATTACACGAAAAATCCCGTGCATCCAAGACGGAATGAAGCGTTTTCCCAAGTGTTAGATCATTGCCATGCCGCCATTCACATGAATGGTCTGGCCGGTGACGTAGGCTGCCTCGTTGGAAGCGAGGTAGGCGACGGCTGAGGCGACTTCGGCGCCCGTGCCCATGCGCCGGGTCGGGATCGCCGCCATGATCGCCTCTTTCTGCTTGTCGTTGAGCTTGGCGGTCATCGCCGATTCGATGAAGCCCGGGGCGACGCAGTTGACGGTGATATTGCGGGTGGCGATCTCCTGCGCCAGCGATTTGGAAAAGCCGATCATACCGGCTTTGGAGGCGCAATAGTTGGTCTGGCCGGGATTACCCATGACGCCAACCACTGAAGTGATGTTGATGATGCGGCCATGGCGGCGCCGCATCATCGGATGGGTAAGCTCGCGGGTCAGCCGAAACACGGCGGTCAGGTTGACCTCGAGCACGCTATCCCAGTCGGCGTCAGCCATGCGCACGAACAACCCGTCCTTGGTGATGCCGGCATTGTTGACGAGGATGTCGACGCCTTCGAGGTCAGCTTCCGCCTTCTGGCCGAGCGCCTTGACGTCGTCGCGGTTGGAAAGATTGGCCGGGAAAAGCTTGACCCGGTCGCCCAGTTCGGCGGCCAGCGCCTCCAATTTCTCGATACGTGTGCCATGCAGGCCGACGATGGCGCCCTGGCCGTGCAGCACGCGGGCGATCGCCTCGCCTATACCTCCCGATGCGCCGGTGACGAGCGCCTTGCGGCCGGTCAATTCGAACATGCTTTATCCTCTTCCCAAATCGTACTGGCCAATCATACGGGCCGGTGAGTTCGGCTATCTGTAAACGTTGCCGCGGTGGCCTATGGTTACCACCAGAATGACGAGCCGGTTATCCTGCACATCGCAAATGATGCGATAATCCCCGACGCGATATCTCCAAAAGGTTGCGAGCGGGCCCTTCAGCGGTTTGCCGAGTTCACGCGGGTTGTCGAGAACGGCAATGCGGTTTTCAATAAAATCACGGATACGGTGACGTGTCTGCGGATCCAGTTTTTCGACAAATTTTCGCGCCGAGTGGGCGTATTCAAGCGTCCAGGCCACGCCAGAAGTCCTCGGCTCTCATGACGTCTTCTTCACCACGCCTGATCCGCTCAACGACTTCGGCAGCCAGGTAGTAATCCTCCAAGTCCTCCAGACCACGTTCAATGAGCTCGCGCAGATAGTAGGCCTTGCTGCGACCAGTCTTGGCCGCGAGAAAATCCAGGCGCTGCTCGACTTCAGGAGAAAGGCGGATCGATGTGGGCATGCCGCACCTTGTTGCGATACATGTATTCATGTAGCGGCAAGCACTGATGAATTCAAGCTACGTGGTCACCCAAGGCGGCAAGTGCCGTCTCGACCTCCGCCGCCGATCCGATGCTGCTGGTGGCAATGTCGCGGTTGATGCGGCGGGCCAGCCCCGACAGCACCTTGCCGGCGCCCACTTCGTAAAGCGTCACAACGCCGTTGCTGCCGAACCACTCCACCGTTTCGCGCCAGCGCACGCGCCCGATCACCTGTTCGACGAGTCGGCGGGCGATCTCGTCGGGATCGCTCGTCGGGGTCACCGTAACATTGGAGACCAGCGGCACGACCGGCGCACTCTTCGTCACGGCGGCCAGCGCCTCCCGCATGATCTCGGCCGCAGGCTTCATCAATGCCGAATGGAAGGGCGCCGAGACCTGCAGCATCAGCGCCCGCTTGGCGCCCTTCTCCGTGCATAGCCTCGCCGCCAGTTCGACCGCTGGCCTGGCGCCGGAGATCACCAGCTGGCCGCCGCCATTGTCATTGGCGATTTGGCAAACCAAGGCTTGTGCGGGATCTTTGGCGGCGCCCTGGGCGGCCTCTGCGCAAGCGGCTTCGACGTCGGCCTGTTCCAGCCCGATGATCGCCGCCATGGCGCCCTCGCCGGCCGGCACAGCCGCCTGCATGGCATTGCCGCGGATGCGCAACAGCCGGGCGGCGTCGGCGACCGAAACGAAACCTGCGGCCGCAAGTGCCGAATATTCGCCGAGCGAGTGGCCGGCGACATAGGTGACCTTGCCGTTCAGGGAGAAGCCGCGCGCCTCCAGCGCCCGGATTGCGGCAAGCGACACCGCCATCAGCGCCGGCTGGGCGTTGGCGGTCAGCGTCAGCGTCTCTTCCGGGCCTTCCCAGATCAGCTTCGATAGGTTTTCGCCGAGCGCGTCGTCAACTTCCTCGAAGATCCGCCGCGATTCCACAAAGGTATCGGCGAGGTCCTTGCCCATGCCGACAGCCTGGCTGCCCTGCCCCGGAAAGGTGAATGCGATGGCCATCGGCGGCTCCCAGCTGCTGGTTCACGTTGCCTGTGACGCAAGGCGTGCGGCCAAGTCAAGTCCAACCTTGATCGCGTAATATCGGCCGAGTGCCTGTTTCGGCAGGCTTTTTGGCGATCACTCATGATGAAAACCGCTCACGATTTGTTTGCTGGCTCTTCTTATTTCCGCCACAGGCGCTAGGCTTTGCGTGACAGTTCGATGACAATCGAGTGACGCTTTTGTTGCGGGCCGGGGAACTATTGAAGTGGCAAAGACCAAGCAGAGCGCAGCCGAGGCGGCGCCCCAGTTTCTTGAAGGCGATCCGTCGACCGGCTATCTGCCGGCGCGCAAATGGCCTGTCATCCGCTATGGCCTTATCAGCTTGCTGGCTGCGGCCATCCTTGTGTTTGCCATCGAACTGATCGTGCGCGGCAACTTTGCCGGCACCATTGATTTCTTTCTGCAGCCTTTCAAACCCGGCTGGACCACGATCATCATTTTTGCGCTGATCCTCATCGGCCTCGACGCCGTGCTCGGCCGCAGTCATCAGAGCCTGATGATCGTCGCGCCGCTGACATTGTCGCTGGCGTTCGTCGGCCACCAGAAGTCGCTGTATCTCGGCGATCCGCTCTATCCGACCGATTTCCTTTATTCCCGGCAGATCGTGGCACTGATGCCGCTTCTGGTACGCGATCGCCCGGGAACCGCCATTGCCCTGGCGATCGGCATCGTCGGCGGGCTGTCGCTGCTCGTCTATGGCTGGCGGCTATGGCGCCGCCGCGTTCCGGCGCTCAGCCACAAGGGCCGCCTTGCCCGGCTGACGCTGACAGTACCGCTGATCGCCTTCTTCGTTTCCATCATGGACTATGCCACTTTCTCGTGGACGCGCGACCGGCTGCAGATCATCCCGATCATGTGGGACCAGAAGGAAAACTATGCCTCGAACGGTTTTGCGCTCGCCTTCGCGCTTAACGTTCCGATGGCGCATGTCTCGGCGCCGCCCGGCTATTCCGACAAGGCGATCGAAGCGATCGGCAAACCGCAGGTGACCGCCTCGGTACCTGCCGAGAAGCCCGACATCATCGTCGTCATGAGCGAATCCTTCTGGGATCCGACCAAGCTACCCGGCGTCACCATCACACCCGACCCTATCCCCAATGTGCGGGCACTGCGCACGGGTTACATGTTCTCGCCCGAGTTCGGCGGCATGACGGCCAACATCGAGTTCGAGGCCCTGACCGGCTTTTCCAACGCCTTCCTGCCGGCGGGCAGCATTCCCTACCAGCAATATGTGCGGACACCGACTCCCTCGCTGGCGACCTTCCTGAAAAGTCAGGGCTACCGGGCGCGCGCCATCCATCCCGGCACTAACTGGTTCTGGAACCGGGGGGCCGTCTATGCCGATTTCGGCTTCAACGACTTCAAGTCCGAGGAGACGTTGCCGCCCATGCAGAAGCGCGGACCGCTCGCGTCGGACGCTGCGATGACCGACGAGATCATCCACGAAGCCGATACCAGCGCCGAGCCGGTGTTCTTTTTCGCCGTCAGCCTGCAGAACCACGGGCCGTATGAGCCGTATCGCTATAACAATCCGACCCACAAGGTGCAGGCGCCGATCAGCCAATGGGCGCGTGAATCGCTGTTGAGCTATGCCGAAGGCTCTTCCGACGCGGACCGCGGCCTCGAGCGGCTGATCGAATGGGCGAAGAAACGCGAGCGGCCGACCGTCATCGCGTTCTTCGGCGACCATCTGCCGCCGCTTGGGCCGGTCTACGTCGAGACCGGCTTCCTGAAGGACAATGTTGCGCCGCGCAAGGAGGCGGCCGACCAGATGCTGCTGCACCACCAGACGCCGCTGATCGTCTGGTCGAATCGCAGCGGCCCGACCGAGGATCTGGGCGCCGTCAGCCCGTCCTTCCTGCCCTACCATATCCTGAAGACAGCCGGCATCAGCCATCCCTATTACACCGGCTTCCTCGGACAGTTGCGAGAGCGCTACCGCGTTATCGACCGCAATTTGCTTTTGGCACCGGGGGGCGACGCCACCCCCGATTGGTCGCGTCAGAAAGAGATCGATCCGGCAATCCGCGACTTCCGTCTGCTGCAATACGACATGATGTTCGGCAAGCGCCATGCGGCGCCCGATTTCTTCCCCGAAACCACAGGCAAAGTGGCTGCACACACGAGTTGAGCAGCGGCGGCGGGAGAGCGGCCGACGTCGTTCAGTTCGTCAAGTGCAGCTGCGAAATCGAGCTTCCGATTTTCAGGAAGACGCCTTCGAGCTGACTGACGTCGTTGGTCGGGTAATAATCCGACGGCGACGATGCGCAGGCCTCGTAGAGTTTGCGGTTGGCTGCGGTGTCGGCCTGCAGCAGCACTGTGAAGATCTGCACGTCCTGCTTCTTCAATGTGTTGCATACATTGGTTGTCCAATCGTCGACATTGCGCGCAGCCGCGGTCTGGTCGCTGGATCCAAACCGACCTGAGGCCAGGAATCCGTAGGAGCCATAGTCCGACTTCTGTGGCGTATCCTTCGCGCCATAGACAACATTCTCGCCGTCGGTGAGCAGCAGCACCGTTTTGGTCGTGCCTGACGCCCTGAACGGCGCGCCGTCGCTGTAAGGCGGTTCCGGCGAGAGCACCCGCATCCCCCATGACAAGCCTTCCGAAACATTGGTCCCCGAGCCGTTCCATTCGATCATCTCACCGACGGCCTTCCGCAATTTGTCGAAATCATCGGTCAGCGGCACTATCGGCGTCGGACAGGCCCGGTTTGGGCCGATAGTCAGTGGGCCTCTCTTGTCGTTGATCAGCTTCATCGTCGAAACACTGTACTTCGCCATGTCGCTGGTGAGGCCGGGAAGCAGGGTGACGACGGTATCGTCGAGATAGGAATTGTTGTAGCCGGTCGCTGAATTGCCGTAGGAGCTGTTTGGATTTCTAGCGTTACCTGGATCGTCCGGCGCGAAATAAGGTACGAACAGGGTGTCCGGTTTGTTTTGGTCGGGCGAAATGTCGGAAACATTGTTGGTTCCTGGCCGCGCTTCGACGCAGCCTCTCCATTCGACGCCCAATTGCTTGAACAGATCCATATGGTTGACGCGCTTGCCGCCGACCGAGGGGAAATTGGCGCCGTTGTTCGGCGATTTGCCGGCCATGTCGATCCAGGCCGGATCGTAGTCCTCGCCCTTGACGTTGACGGCGGTGACGAACGGCACCACCGCGACACGTACGCTGCGCGTCGGCGACTTCGCCGCTTCGAGCATATCGATCAGGGCCGTCGCCGCCGTCCGCAATGCGCCGATGCGATCGTTGCTGGCCATCGACCCGGTATTGTCGAGCACCAGCACGACTTCGAGCTGATTGGTCGATTCGACGGCGCCGGCATCGACGGTGATGCGCTTGTCGTTGCCGAACAGGAAGGCGAAGTTCAAATTGACGTCCGCCGTGGCGACAGCCTTGGTCTGGATGTAATTGAGGCCCCTTTCCACGGTAAGCGTCGCTTCGGCGTTCCTCAACTCGCTGTGGCCGGCGACATTGGTCTGGAAGTAGCGGTCGAAGACGTCCTTGCGCGAAGCCTCGATGTCGCCGAGATGCGAAGATGCAAGGTTCGCGGCATCGAGCGCATTCTGCAAGCTGACCTTGGCCCTCATCAAGGTGGACACGTCCACGGCAAAGGCGACGGCGGTCAGAACCGCAGGCAGCCCGAACGCCAGCATCAGGGCAAAGTTGCCGCTCTTCGAACGGCAGAATTTGTCGAAAAGCATTTTTGTCCCCAAACCGCCTTGGTGCCGAACTCGCGCAGACTGTTTGCTTTTGCATCCGCATGATGAACGACGGGTTGCCGCCACGCCCGCCGGTGCTGGAACTTCGCATGGTGGTTAAGGTCCGGTTTCAGGAATCCGCAAGCCTTGCCGTCGAGACCCGTGGCGCTCTGGGACGGTAGGGCCGTTTGCTCCGTGGTTTGGCCTTGCTTTGCGGTCAAATTCCTGTATAGACGCCCGCAATCTGCCGGTCCTTGCTGGGGGCTGAACGGAGGGCCGGAGGTTTTTCGAAACCTTCGCGTGAAGCCAGAAGCGCTTCCGCCTCCCGTGTCTCCGCTCTCGACCGTCTCGTCATGCTCCTTTCTTCCCCGCCTTAGCAAGGATTGCGGGTCAGAGAAGTTGCAGAGGCTTTTGCCGCCGGGAACCGGGAGAGAAACGAAGAAAGGCACGAACACTATGGCTCTATACGAACATGTGTTTCTTGCTCGGCAGGACCTCTCGCAGCAGCAGGTCGATGCGCTTGTCGAACAGTACAAGGGCGTCATCACCGCGAATGGCGGGTCCGTCGGCCGGGTCGAGAACTGGGGACTGAAGTCCCTCACCTACCGGGTCAACAAGAACCGGAAGGCATATTATACCCTCATGGACATCACCTGCCCGCCGGCCGCGCTCAACGAGATGGAGCGCCAGATGGGCCTGTCCGAGGACGTGCTGCGTTTCCTGACCATCAAGGTCGATGCGCATGAGGAAGGTCCGTCGGCAATGATGCAGAAGCGCGAAGAGCGCTCGGAACGCGGCGGCTTCGGCGACCGCGACCGTGGCGATCGTGGCCCGCGCTCATTCGGCGACCGCGATCGCGGTGACCGTGGTGACCGTCCGCCGCGCAGCTTCGGCGATGGCGGTGCCGATCGTGGCCCGCGCCGTCCGCGCGAAGGCTTTGAAGGAGCCGCAGAATAATGGTCGACATCAACCAGATCCCAACCCGGCGCCCCTTCCACCGTCGCCGCAAGACCTGCCCGTTCTCCGGCGCCAATGCGCCGAAGATCGACTACAAGGACGTGCGGCTTCTGCAGCGCTACATCTCCGAGCGCGGCAAGATCGTTCCATCGCGTATCACCGCCGTAAGCCAGAAGAAGCAGCGCGAGCTCGCCAAGGCGATCAAGCGCGCCCGCTTCCTCGGCCTGCTGCCCTACGTGGTCCGCTAACACTGATTAGTTGACCATGATCTTATCCGAAAACCGGTTTCCACTTTTCGGGATCATGGTCTAGCCAGCGGGCGGTTCGCCGCCCGCTTTTCACCGGCCACGACGGGCGTAGCCGGATCGAACACCAAATCCCGGGTTGGATTTCGACAAGAGATCCTAACTGCCGCGACAGGCAGGACAGCGACACAGGCGGCGACGCCCCAGCTTCCTGACCTGTTCCAGACAACTCGGCGCCGATCCTGAGGATAGCGCCCAAGCGAAGGAACAAAACCATGGAAGTCATTCTTCTCGAACGCGTTTCCCGCCTCGGCCAGATGGGCGATACCGTCAAGGTCAAGGACGGGTTCGCCCGCAATTTCCTGCTGCCGCAAGGCAAGGCGCTGCGCGCCAACGAAGCTAACAAGAAGAAGTTCGAGGGGCAGCGGGCCCAGCTCGAAGCCCGCAACCTGGAGCGCAAGTCCGAAGCCGCGCAGATTGCAGAAAAGCTCGACGGTAAGAGCTTCATCGCCGTGCGCTCGGCCGGCGAAACCGGTCAGCTTTATGGTTCGGTCTCGACGCGCGACATCGCCGAGCTGGTGACGGCGGAAGGTTTTTCGGTCAACCGCAACCAGATCCTGCTCAACCAGCCAATCAAGACCATCGGCGTCACCAATGTGGCGATCGCGCTGCACCCGGAAGTCGAGGTTACCATCACGCTCAACATTGCCCGCACGGCCGACGAAGCCGAGCGCCAGGCCAAGGGCGAAACACTGACCACCGCCGAAGCCATCTACGGCGAGGACATCAACGATAATGCGCGGCCGGAAAACTTCTTCGATCCGAATGCGGAGTTCGAAGGCGGCGAAGACAACGGCTGATCGTCATTCGTCGGCATTCGCCGGCTAATCGCTATTCTGGACCAATGCCCGGGCCTCGTACCCGGGCATTTTTATGCCAAATGGAACTTTTCGAACCCCTATATCTTGATGCAGAATAGGACAGCATGTCTGGCCGAGGGGACAATTGGTCATGAATATTCTGCTGAAACGCGTTCTCGACCGCCTGGTCCGCACAGGCAATCTCAAGGTGACAGGGCCGCAAGGCTCGATGGTGACTTTCGGTGACGGCAGCGGCGAGCCGGTGCACATGCACATCAAGACAAGGCATGCCGAGCGCGCAATAACCTTCGATCCGATGCTGGCGGTGCCGGAAGCCTACATGGACGGTGAACTCGACATTCTCGAGGGCGGCGTGCTGGGGGTGATGCGGATTGCCTTCCAGAACATGGGCAGCGGCGGTATCGATGCCACCTGGTCGAAGGCGATCGAAGGTCTGCGCCACGCCTTCCGGCGCCTGCAGCAGATCAACACGGCGTCGCGGGCGCGCCGCAACGTGCAGCGCCATTACGATCTGTCGGGCGACCTCTACCGCCTCTTCCTCGATGAGGACATGCAATATTCCTGCGCCTATTTCGAGCAGCCGGACATGACGCTCGACGAGGCCCAAGCAGCCAAGAAGCGCCATATCGCCGCCAAGCTCAGGCTGAAGGCGGGCCAGACGGTTCTTGATATCGGCTCCGGCTGGGGTGGGCTTGGGCTCTATCTAGCCAAGGCGTTCGACGTCGACGTACAGGGCGTGACGCTGTCGACCGAGCAGCACGGCGTCGCCACCGACCGCGCCCATGCGCAAGGCCTGCAAAACCGGGTGCATTTCGACATCAAGGACTATCGCGAACTCAATGAACGTTTCGACCGCATCGTCTCCGTCGGCATGTTCGAGCATGTCGGGGTCAATCATTTCCGCACCTTCTTCGACAAGTCGGCGACGCTGCTGAAGCCGGACGGCGTCATGCTGCTGCACACGATCGGCCGCTCCGGCGTGCCGTGGGCAACCAGCGCCTTCATCCGCAAGTACATCTTCCCGGGCGGCTACATCCCGTCGCTATCCGAAGTGATGCCGGCCATCGAAAAATCGGGGCTCGTCGTCACCGACATCGAGGTTCTGCGGCTGCATTATGCCGAGACGCTGAAGCATTGGGGCGAGCGCTTCGCGGCCAACCGCGACAAGGCCAGGGCGATTTATGACGAGCGCTTCTGCCGCATGTGGGAGTTCTATCTTGCCGCCTCGGAAGCTGCCTTCCGCTGGCAGGATCTGGTGATCTTCCAGATCCAGATTGCCAAGAAGAACGACACGCTGCCGATGACGCGCGACTACATGGCCAGTTGCGAGAAGGCGCTGGAGATGCGCGATCTTGGACGTCGCGAAAAGGCTCCGGTTGCCAAGCCCACTCGCCGCCGCAAGGTGGCGGATCCGGAGTAGACTGCCGGCATCACGCCATCGCCACTTGCCATTGCCGGCCGGCACGCTGAAAAGGGTCCCGTTAAACGCGGGACCTTTTTTCATGACCTACCTCCTCTACGTCGCCGCCGCACTTGCCGAGATCGCCGGCTGCTTTTCGTTCTGGGCGTGGTGGCGGCTGGACAAGTCGCCGCTGTGGTTGGCGCCCGGTCTCGTCTCGCTCGTGCTATTCGCGTGGCTGCTGGCGCTGGTCGACACCAGCGCGGCGGGCCGGGCCTACGCCGCCTATGGCGGCATCTACATTGCCGCCTCGCTGGCCTGGCTGTGGCTGGCGGAAGGCGTGCACCCCGACCGCTGGGATCTTGCCGGTGCCGCGATCTGCATCGTTGGCGCCTCGGTCATTCTGCTCGCACCTCGGACTGCCTAAGCGATGGAACTGCCCGTCCCGCTTAGACAAGGCGTCGACCGCCTTCTCGAACAGGTGCCTTTGCCGATGCTTAAGCACGCGGCAAAGACGCTGTCGGACCGCTACCGCGCAGAGTTGCGCGACGGTCGCCTGCACATGGCCGAAGACATGGCGGTGAAGGCCTATCTGGCAACGCGGCTACCGGCGACCTATGCGGCCGTTCGCGCCAGCCTCGATGCGGTGGGCGAGTCTCGGCCCGACTATGCTCCGAAGACCTTGCTCGATGTCGGCGCCGGCCCTGGCACGGTGCTTTGGGCCACAATCAATCTCTGGCCGGATCTCGAACAGGCGGTGCTACTCGAGGCCGGCGCCGCGGTACGAAGGGTCGGCGAAGCACTTGCCGCGGATGCGATCACGGCCAGGACCGCCTGGCGGACCGGCGACATCACCATCGACCTGGTCGATCTGGAGCCGGCCGAGCTGGTGACTTCAGCCTATGTGCTGGATGAGATCGCGCCGGCATCGCTGGCAAAACTCGTCGACCGGCTCTGGCAGCTGACCGCAGACACGCTGCTGGTGGTCGAGCCGGGCACGCCGGCCGGCTGGCAGCGTATTCTTGCCGTGCGGCGGCAGTTGATCGAGGCGGGCGCGCACGTGCTTGCGCCCTGCCCGCATGAGGCGCCCTGCCCGCTCGTTGCCCCCGACTGGTGCCATTTCGCCCGCCGCGTCGCCCGCTCGCGCCTACACCGTCTGGCCAAGGATGCCGAGGTGCCGTGGGAGGACGAGAAATTCATCTTTGTCGCGGCCTCCCGCCATCCGGCCGCTCCGCCTCGAGCGCGAGTGATCGCACCGCCGAAGTCGGGGTCCGGCAAGGTCTTGCTGAAGCTTTGCGAACAGGATGGGGGTGCTGCCGAGCGACTGTTCACCAAGCGCGACGGCGAGACGTTCAAGGCCGCGCGGCGACTGGATTGGGGTGATGCCTTGCCGGAATGACCGGCAGCTGTTTTCCTGTTTTGTTCTCGCCCGAGAACGGCTAGGCTCGCCATCTTGATTCGAGTCAATCGAGATTCTTTCCACCGAAAGATCCTGGCTGTGAATCGCGGGCATCAAAGTTGGTTGGTTGGGGACTGATGCAGATAAGTCATCACCGACTTGTCTCGTTCTGATATCGAGAGACGGGGATCAGGACCGGGGACATCATGGCAGAGGCAGCACGAAAATTCGGCGTGGCGGAAACACCGCTCTATCGCGAGGCGCCGAACAATATCGAGGCCGAGCAGGCGCTGCTCGGCGCCATACTGGTCAACAACGATGCCTTCTACCGCGTCTCCGACTTCCTGAAGCCCGGCCATTTCTACGAGCCGCTGCATAGAAAGATCTTCGAGGTCGCGGCCGAGCTCATCCGCATGGGCAAGATCGCGACGCCGATCACGCTGAAGACCTTCCTGCCGGCCGACGAGAAGGTCGGCGACATGACAGTGGCGCAATATGTCGTGCGGTTGGCGGTCGAGGCCGTCACCGTCGTCAACGCCACCGACTATGGCCGCGCCATCTACGATCTGGCGACGCGGCGCGCGCTAATCACTGTCGGCGAGGACATGGTCAACATCGCCTATGACGCGCCGGTCGACATGTCGCCCTCCGACCAGATCGAGGATGCCGAGCGGCGCCTGTTCGAATTGGCCGAAACCGGCCGCTACGATGGCGGCTTCGAGAGCTTCACCGATGCCGTCAAGACCGCCGTCGACATGGCCAATGCGGCTTATATGCGCGACGGGCATTTGTCGGGCGTTGCTACCGGCTTGCGCGATCTCGACCGCCGCATGGGCGGCCTGCAGTCGTCCGACCTGATCATCATTGCCGGCCGCCCCGGCATGGGCAAGACCTCGCTCGCCACCAATATCGCTTTCAACATCGCCGAGGCCTATGTCCCGGCGCAGCAGGCGGACGGCTCGTTCAAGGCGGCCAATGGCGGCGTCGTCGGTTTCTTTTCGCTCGAAATGTCATCCGAACAGCTGGCCACCCGCATTATTTCCGAACAGACGGAAATCCCGTCGTCGAAAATCCGGCGCGGCGAGATCAGCGAGATGGATTTCGAAAAGCTGGTCGCCTGCTCGCAGACAATGCAGAAAATCCCGCTGTTCATCGACCAGACCGGCGGCATTTCCATCGCTCAGCTGTCGGCCCGCGCGCGTCGCCTGAAGCGCCAGCGCGGCCTCGACGTCATCGTTATCGACTATATCCAGCTGATGCAGGGATCGAGCGCGAAATCCTCGCAAAACCGCGTCCAGGAAATCACCGAGATCACCACCGGCCTCAAGGCACTAGCCAAGGAGCTGGCGGTGCCGATCATCGCGCTGTCGCAGCTGTCGCGCCAGGTCGAGAGCCGCGACGACAAGCGCCCGCAGCTTTCGGATCTGCGCGAATCGGGCTCCATCGAGCAGGACGCCGACGTGGTGCTGTTCGTCTACCGCGAGGAATATTATCTGAAGAACCGCGAGCCGAAGCCGGGCACCGACGAATACATCAAATGGGAACACGAGATGAACGAGATGCGCGGCAAGGCCGAGGTCATCGTCGCCAAACAGCGCCACGGCCCAACGGGATCGGTCAGCCTCGCCTTCCAGGGCGAATTCACCCGCTTCTCGGACCTCGCCGAGGAGCATCATTTGCCGGACCGGTTCGAGTAGGCATTGTCGCGGAGCAGCCGATTGGACTTTAGCGATATCTACCAAAGGATAAAATTCGAAGAGTATGACATCTCCGAGGATGAACGCGCGCAACTCACTGAATATTTGAGATCTGCCGGGTCAATTTCTCGCACGGGATCGCACGCCGGTTTGCTGGTGTTCTGCTACTCAAGCGAACCGACGCCTGAGAACGTTGAATTGGTGAGGAAATTCCTTGCCAAGCATGTCGAAGACTATTCGCGAAGCGCGGCAGTGACCGGCCTCTATCGGATTTGGAAGCTGGGAACGACTCGCGACATCGATAATCTTCTGGGCCTTTTGGCACTTTGGTCAGGGGACTCTCGGCAGAGTACGTCTGTCGCTGCGATCGGGTGTGCATTCCTTCTCATGCATCGGCTTCAGGACCGCCGCCTCTCGTTAGCGCTCAGGCGATTGTTCGAAACGCTGCATGAAGCAGTCAGGCGAGACAATGATTTGGCGGTAAATTTGTTCATCTATGCATGTTGGTCGGCATACGACAATTGGGCTCAGAGCAACGGCCAGCGCCGCACTCATTTCGATACAGTCGAAAATGCTTTGCCGATTTACTGGGATCGTTCCAAATACCTCTTGGAACCAATAAACTGATGGCCAAATCCCGTATCCAGTTCATCTGCCAGAATTGCGGTTCGGTGCATCAGCGCTGGGCCGGCAAATGCGATGCCTGCGGCGAGTGGAACACGCTGGTCGAGGAAGGCACGTCAGGCGGCATAGGTTCCGGCCCGGCCAATACGCGCAATGCACGCAAAGGCCGCGCGGTGGTGCTGACCAGCCTCTCCGGCGACATCGAGGACGCGCCGCGCATCGTCTCCGGCATCGGCGAACTCGACCGCGCCACCGGCGGCGGCTTCGTGCGCGGCTCGGCGCTGCTGGTCGGCGGCGATCCCGGCATCGGCAAGTCGACGCTGCTCACCCAGGCCGCGGCCGCGCTGGCGGCAAAGGGCCACCGCATCGTCTATGTCTCGGGCGAAGAGGCGGTCGCGCAGATCAGGCTGCGCGCCCAGCGGCTCGGCGTCGCCGACACCCCGGTCGAACTCGCCGCCGAAACCAATGTCGAGGACATCCTCGCCACCATCGCCGATGGCAAGCGGCCGGATCTGGTCATTCTCGATTCGATCCAGACGCTGTGGACCGATATGGCCGATTCGGCGCCCGGCACGGTGACCCAGGTGCGTGCCGCCGCCCAGGCGATGATCCGCTACGCAAAATCCACAGGGGCGGCGATCGTTCTGGTCGGCCACGTCACCAAGGAGGGCCAGATCGCCGGACCGCGCGTCGTCGAGCACATGGTCGACGCGGTGCTCTATTTCGAGGGCGAAGGCGGCCACCACTACCGCATCCTGCGCACGGTCAAGAATCGCTTCGGGCCAACCGATGAGATCGGCGTCTTCGAAATGTCGGACAAGGGCTTGCGGGAAGTCGCCAACCCGTCCGAGCTTTTCCTCGGTGAGCGCCATGCAAAGTCGCCGGGTGCCGCGGTTTTCGCCGGCATGGAAGGCACACGGCCGGTGCTGGTCGAGATCCAGGCGCTGGTGGCGCCATCGACGCTGGGCACACCGCGCCGCGCCGTCGTCGGCTGGGACGGTGCCCGGCTGTCGATGATCCTGGCGGTTCTGGAAGCCCATTGCGGCGTCCGCTTCGGCACGCACGACGTCTATCTCAACGTTGCCGGCGGCTACCGCATTTCGGAGCCGGCGGCAGACCTGGCAGTGGCGGCGGCACTGGTTTCCTCGCTCACCGGTCTTGCCCTTCCCGCCGATTGCGTCTATTTCGGCGAAATCAGCCTTTCGGGTGCGGTGAGGCCGGTTGCGCATGCGCAGCAGCGCCTCAAGGAAGCCGAAAAGCTGGGTTTCGGACGCGCGGTTCTGCCCTTGGGCAGCGAGGAACTTGTTGGTGGTAATGGGGTCGGGGGGATCGGAGCCGGCGCTTTCCAGCCCACCGAGCTTGCCGATCTCGTGGCGCGCATAGCCGGCTCTCGGCGCAGCCGCGCCGACGAGCAAGAGTGATGCGGCTCGTCGAGTCGTGAAAAAGAGATCGGAGTGGGGCGAAAAACATGCCGATTACGCTGCTTGACGGAATTCTCGTCGGCTTCACCCTGGTCTCGGCGATGCTCGCTATGGTTCGCGGCTTTTCGCGCGAGATCCTGTCGATCATCTCCTGGGCAGCCGCCGCGGCCGCCGCCTTCTTCTTCTACAAGCCGGTGCTGCCTTACATCCAGCCCTATGTCGACAACGAAAAGGCCGCCATGGCGGCGGCCGCCGGTATCGTCTTCATTGTCGCGCTGATCGTCGTTTCGGTCATCACCATGAAGCTCGCCGACTGGATCATCGATTCCAGGATCGGCGCGCTCGATCGTACACTTGGCTTCCTCTATGGCGCGGCGCGCGGCATTCTGGTCGTCGCTGTCGCGCTGCTTTTCTTCAATTGGCTGGCGGGCGCCAAGGCTCCAGGCTGGATTGCCAACGCCAAGTCAAAGCCGTTGCTCGAATCGATCGGCGCCAAGCTCGAAAGCTTGCTGCCCGAGGATCCGGAAAACGCCATCCTCAACAAGCTCAATCCGAATCAGCCGGCCACCGAGACGCCTCTGGCCCCCGACGCGCCTGCAGCGGAAGCCCCTGCCGCCGGCGACGACGCCACTGCGCCGGCACCCGACGACAGCGATGCGCCGCCGGCCGACAATGCGCCCGCGACGCCGGCACCTGCAAACCCGGCGCCGGCAAACTGATTTCGACAGACTTGCGAGGCTCAAGACTGTCGATCATGTGAACGCCGCACGACGTGCGTTGCTTTCGATGCGCTATGACCTTATATGGCGACTTTAGCGGAGCTTGAGCCCCAATGGCAGCCTCAGTGGCAGACGCAGACGACGTGCTTTCCGCCGAAGCCGACGACCATTTCCACGACGAATGCGGCGTGTTCGGCATTTTCGGCCGGCAGGACGCCGCAGCCATCGTAACGCTCGGTCTGCATGCGTTGCAGCATCGAGGCCAGGAAGCGGCCGGCATCGTTTCTTATGACGGCACCCAATTCCATGTCGAACGCCATGTCGGCCTGATCGGCGACACCTTTACTAAGCAGCGTGTCATCGACAGCCTGCAAGGCAACCGTGCTATCGGCCACACACGCTATGCCACCACCGGCGGCGCCGGTCTGCGCAATATCCAGCCTTTCTTCGCCGAACTTGCCGATGGCGGCTTTGCCGTCGCCCATAACGGCAATCTCACCAACGCCATGACCGTTCAGCGCGCCCTGCAGAAGCAAGGCGCCATCTTCTCTTCCACCTCCGACACCGAAACGCTCCTGCACCTGGTTGCCACCAGCAAGGAGCGCGACCTGAATTCGCGCTTCATCGATGCGGTGCGCCAAGTCGAAGGCGCCTTCTCGCTGGTGGCGATGACGTCCAAGAAGATGATCGGGTGCCGCGACCCGCTCGGCATCCGCCCGCTGGTGCTCGGCGATCTCGACGGCGCCTGGATTCTCGCCTCCGAGACCTGCGCGCTCGATATTATCGGTGCGCGTTTCGTGCGCGACCTGAAGCCCGGCGAAATGGTCGTCGTCACCAGCAAGGGCATCGAAAGCCTGTTCCCGTTCGAGCCGCAGAAGACCCGCTTCTGCATCTTCGAATATGTCTATTTCGCGCGGCCGGATTCGTCGGTCGAAGGCCGCAACGTCTATGAAGTGCGCAAGCGCATCGGCGCCGAGCTGGCGCAGGAAAGTCCGGTCGAGGCCGACATCGTCGTGCCGGTGCCGGATTCGGGCACGCCGGCGGCGATCGGCTTTTCGCAGGCCGCGGGCATTCCGTTCGAGCTCGGCATTATCCGCAATCACTATGTTGGCCGCACCTTCATCCAGCCCGGCGATTCGATCCGCCACATGGGTGTCAAGCTCAAGCACAACGCCAACCGCCGCATGATCGAAGGCAAGCGCGTGGTGTTGGTGGACGATTCGATCGTGCGCGGCACCACCAGCCAGAAGATCGTCCAGATGGTGCGCGATGCCGGCGCCAAGGAAGTGCATATGCGCATCGCTTCGCCGCCGACGCGCGCCTCCTGCTTTTACGGCGTCGACACACCGGAAAAGTCGAAGCTGCTGGCGTCGCGCATGTCGGTGGAGGAGATGGCCGAGTTCATCCGCGTCGATTCGCTCGGCTTCCTGTCGATCGACGGGCTCTACCGCGCCGTCGGCGAGGCCGGCCGCGACAACGAGCAGCCGCAATTCTGCGACGCCTGCTTCACCGGCCAGTATCCGACCCGGCTTGCCGACTTCGAAGGCTCCGACAATGTGCGCACGCTGTCGCTGTTAGCGGCCGGCGGGTCGTAGGCCTTGCCGGTCCGTTTGTCTCCCTCCCCTTAGCCCCTCACGGCGGTTTCACCTTGCCTGTCGGAATCCATCGTATGAGCCTTGACCTCTCCGGCCGCGTTGCGGTCGTCACCGGCGCCTCGCGCGGCATCGGCTATTTCATCGCCAGGGAGCTTGCCGCGGCCGGTGCGCATGTGATTGCGGTTGCCCGCACCGTCGGCGGGTTGGAAGAACTCGACGACCAGATCAAGGCAGGTGGCGGACAGGCGACGCTGGTACCGCTCGATCTTGCCGACATGGCGGGGATCGACCGGCTGGGCGGCGCCATCCACGAGCGCTGGGGCAAGCTCGACATACTGGTCGCCAACGCCGCCGTGCTCGGCGTCATCGCCCCGATCGGCCATGTCGAGGCCAAGACCTTCGAGAAGGTGATGACCATCAACGTCACAGCAACATGGCGGCTGATCCGCTCGGTCGACCCGCTGCTCAGGCTTTCCGATGCCGGCCGTGCTATCGTGCTGAGCTCCAGCCTTGCCCACTCCGCACGCGCCTTCTGGGCGCCTTATGCGGCGTCGAAGGCGGCGGTCGAGGCCATGACGCGTTCATGGGCGCATGAGACCGAAAACCTGCCGCTCAGGGTCAATGCCGCCGATCCCGGGGCAACGCGCACCGCGATGCGGGCGCAGGCCGTACCCGGCGAGGATCCTGAAACACTGCCGCACCCTTCGGAGATCGCCAAGCGAATCGTGCCGCTGGCCAGCCCTACGCTCAAGGAGACCGGGCTGATCTTCCAGGCCAAGCACAATCGCTTTGTCGCCTACCGGCAGCCGGAGTAACCACACATCGCATTTTGCCGGAAGAATTGCGCCGGCACCAACGTTGTCCGGGTGCCACAATTCGAGAAACGGAGGACCATTTGCGGAGACTGCTTCTCTTGACTGCCACCGCGCTGCTTGCAGTGATCGGCGCCGCGTCGTCGCAGGAGGCAACGATGAGCTTTTTCGTCACCAGCGTCGGCTCTGGCAAAGGCGCCGATCTCGGCGGTCTCGCCGGCGCCGACGCCCATTGTAGTTCACTGGCCGAAGCCGCGGGCGTTACCGGCAAGACATGGCGCGCCTATCTCTCGACCACCGATACCGATGCACGCGACCGTATCGGCAAAGGCCCGTGGTTCAACGCCGAGGGCGTCAAGATCGCCGATGATGTCGCTTCCCTGCATAGCGATGCCAACGCCATCACCAAACAGACGGCACTCGACGAAAAGGGCCAAATGGTCAACGGCCGCGGCGACACGCCCAACCGGCACGACGTGTTGACCGGCTCCAAGCCGGATGGCACGAAAATTGCCGACCAGACCTGCGGCGACTGGACGCTGAGCGGAGCAGAAGGTGTGGCCATGATGGGTCATCACGATCGTACCGGCCTCGATGGCTCGGCAGCCGCCAAATCGTGGAATTCCTCGCATGCGTCACGCGGTGGCTGCAGCCAGGAAGCGCTGAAGGGCACCGGCGGCGACGGCCTGTTCTATTGTTTTGCGGTGAACTGAACCAAAACGACCCGACATCACGTGGCTGTGATACCGTGGCTTAACGCCGCGCTTTGGCCCAGCTTTCGCCGCTGGGCCGGAGTTGCTAGGATCGTGCGACTCCCAAAACAAGCAGAGCGAGGAAATACTCATGGCGGCACCGAGCGTAGCGTTAGTCTGGTATCTGGTGATCGCCGGCCCGCAAGGCGGCATGGTCGTGCTGCCCAGCACATTCGACACCCGCGAACAGTGCGCCTTCGCCATAACCGAATACCAGAAGCAACCGACGCCGGCCGGCTGGTCGGTGCAGTGCGTGCCGAGCGCCTCGCCCTTCGCCGACGAGGGCGACGCCGAGGAGCCGTCGGCGCAGTAGGACAGCGTGATCTCCCCCCTTGAGGGAGAGATCGTCAGCGTCGCGCGCTTACCGTCAGCTCCGGCTTCTGGCTGATGGTCTGGAACACGACGCAGTAGCGCTCGGTCAGCTTGAGCAGCGCATCGATGCGCTCCTGCGGCTCGTCGGTGTCGAGGCCAAATGTCAGCCGGATGGCGCGGAAGCCAACCGGCGCATCCTTTGCCACGCCAAGCGTGCCGCGAAAGTCCAGGTCGCCTTCGGCTTCCACCGTGGCGGCCCCAAGCTTGAATTCCAGCGCCGTCGCTACCGCCTTCAGCGTGACGCCGGCGCAAGCCACCAGTGCCTCCAGCAGCATGTCGCCGGAGCAGAGTTCGAGCCCGGTGCCGCCGGTCGCCGGATGCAGCCCGGCAATGGCGATCGCCCTGCCTGTCTCGACCTTGCAGGCGATCGATTGGTCGTCGATCGAGCCTTTGGCGCGGAGAGTAATCAGCGCGCGCGAGGCGTCGTCGCGATAGGCCACCTTCAGCGGCGCCTGCATGGCCTTCAATGCGATCGCGTCCATTTCGTTTCTCTCCCACAGTTGCCTGGCTTCGCTGCCTAACGGCGATGCCGCCTGCCCCAAACGCAAGTCCCCGCTGGCGTAGCGCTTGGCAGGGTTTCGCCGGTATAGCCTGACGACACGGGGAGCATCCAACGCCATCACACCGTCTCTCGCAACACATTCGTAAGGCCGCCGGACATATGGCCGATATCGCCATCGTGAAAACCCGCGAACGGGTTCTTGTCGGAATCCTGTTCACCGGGGCTGCCTACCTGCTGTTTTCGATGCAGGACGCCTCAAGCTGACACTATGGTGTCAGGAAGGGGCAGCGTAGGCTGGTGAGATGACGGGATCGCTGGACATGCCATGCACAGTGGAAAGCGCCCGCGAGCGTACCCTCGGCATCATCCTGGTCTCGGCATCGGCGGCCGTCTTCGGCCTCACCGGCGTGCTGACCAAATCGATCCATGCCGACCCCCTGACCATTACCTGCTGGCGCGGCTTCGTCGGCTCGATCCTGATCAGCCTCTATGTCCTATGGCGCCGCCAGCGCTCCGGCGGTCGCGACAGCTTGCGGCTCGGCTGGCGAGGCTGGCTGCTGGCGATCGAGGGCGCGCTCGCGAGCATCGCCTTTATCTCGGCGTTCAAGTTCACCTTTGTCGCCAATGTCGCGATCATCTATGCCACGGCCCCGTTCGTCACCGCGCTGCTGGCCCTCCTGTTGGTCCGCGAGCCGTTCCGGCTGCAGACGCTTGCCGCCGCCGCTGTGTCATTATGCGGTGTGGCAATCATGGTCTGGTCCGGCTTCGGCACCGGCCATTTGTTCGGCGACGGGCTGGCGCTGCTGATGACGATCGGCAGCGCGCTCTACATGATCATGGTGCGCGCCTTCCGCGACACGCCGGTGGTGTGGGCGGCTGCGGTGTCGGCATTCCTTTTGTTCGTGCTCGGCTGGTTCGTCGCCGATCCGCTGGCTGTCTCGGCCAGGGACGCTGTGCTTCTAGCCACCTTCGGCGCCTCGTTCGCGCTGGCTTCGATCCTGTGGACGGAGGGCACCCGGCTTATTCCGGCGGCCGAGTCCGGATTGCTGGGTTCAGCTGAAGTGCCATTCGCGATCCTGTTTGCCTTCCTGTTCCTGGCGGAGATCCCGCCGGCAGCCAGCATGGTCGGTGGCGCCATCGTGCTTTGCGCGGTGTTCGCTCACGCCGGCCGCGACTGGCTGATGGCCAGGCAGCGCGCAGCGGATGCATGACCAATCCTCGCCGCGTCCGAGCGCGAGTTGGTGGTCCGATCACGAGAAATCCGGTCCTGAAAATTAATTTGAAAAGTCATGGAACCATCATAGGGCTCAGGCATTATGGCTGCGACGGGCCACCCCAAGTCCCCCCAAACCCCTCGGCCCGTCCTACTCAGAAGCCGACCGCAAGGTCGGCTTTTTCTTTGCTGGCTCAATTGGCCAAGGCCAGGTTGCCGCTGAACAACGCTGCCAGATCCTGCGCCGGCCGGTCGGCATCCTCACGCAAGCGGACGGCGAATTCGGCGACCGGCACCGGCGGCAGATCAAGATCGCTCGGCGCCTCGACGATGCCGGAATGAGCGAAGCGCGCCGTCCTCAACGTCAAGGCGATGCCGGCGTGCACCGCCGTACGCAGGCCGGCAAGGCTGGCACTGCCGGCAGCAATGCGGTAGCGACGGCCGGCCGCATCGAGTGCACTGGTCGCCGCTTCGCGAAACCCGCAATGGGGATCGAGCAGCGCCAGGGGCAGTTCGTCGTGGCGGGTGGCCAGCCCGTTCTGTGAGCAAAGCCAGATCATTGGTTCCTTGAGCACACCGACTTCGTCCCGTGTCGGCACCTGCCGCATGGCAATGGCCAGATCAAGGGTGCCGGCCTGCAAAGCCTGCGCCAGTTCGGCGGAACGGCCGACGCGCAGTTCGATCCTGACGCGCGGATGGCTGACAGCAAAAGCCCTGAGAAGCTGCGGCAAGCCGCTGTCGGCGAAATCCTGCGTGGTGCCGATGGCGACGCGCCCGTCGGCGTGCGCGCCTTTGAGGGCCAGCCACGCCTCGCGGTGCGCGGCAAGGATGCGACGCGCGTGAACGATCAGATCCTCGCCTGTCGGCGTCAGGCCGCGCCCTCGCCCCTGCGGCACCAGTAGCGGTTCGCCGACAACATCCTCCAGCCGCTGCATCTGCGCGGTCACTGCGGACGGCGAGCGACCGACGATCGACGCGGCCCGCGCAAGGGAACCGCCATCGACGAAAGCGAGGAAAGTCTTGAGGAGGTCGGGATCGAACAACTGCATAATTCGATATTATCAAAGTGTTTATCAAAAACAATTCGATTTTTTTGATCAAAGGACGATGGCATGATTTTCTCGACGGCGAAGAGGCCGCTTGAAACCGAGGAGAAGAAACATGCCGATCATCAATGTCAGCGTTACCGGCAAGCCCGATGCCGCTTTGTCCGCCGCCATTGCCAAGGAAGTGACCGAACTGACGGCCACGCATCTGCGCAAGGACGCCACGATCACAGCTGTTGCCATTTCCTATCACGACCCCGAGCACTGGTTCGCCGGCGGCAAGTCGCTGGCCGAGCATGGCACCAACACGGCCTGGCTCGACATCAAGGTTGTCGACGGTACCAACACCAAGCTCGAACTGGAGGCGTATCTACAGGCAATTTTCGCGGCATTCGGCCGGCTGCTGGGTAAGGTGCATGAGGAAAGCTACGCCCTCGTGCATGAAGTGCCTGCGGCCGCCTATGGCTTTGGCGGCAAGACGCAGGAATTCCGCTTCATCAGCGGAAGGATGAAAGCGGCGTAGCTGCGATAAGCAGCCGAGCCGAATCAAACATAGGCGAATCAAACCATAGGAGAGAAGGAAAAATGGAGCCGCATTGACGTTGATCCAACTTCGGCTAGGTTCTCACCCGAAGCGGCCGGTGAAGAGCCGCGACGTGAGATCGTTGGGAGATGCGGCGATGATCCTGACACTGGCGCTGCTTGCGGGTCTTGTCGCGGCCTGGCTGCTGATCGGCGTGGTGGAGAAGTTCCGCCTCGGCCTGCGTTTGAGCCAGGCGCTGCTCTACGTGCCGTTCAAGCTCGCCTACCGGATCAGCGACGAGCGCATCAAGATTGCGCGCAGGTCGGTGGCCCCGGTCATCTATGTCATCTGGCATCAGTCACGCATCGAGCCGGCGCTGATGCTGTCGCTGCTGCCGGAAGACACGCTGCACATCCTCGACCAGGCTTCGGCCAGATCGCCGTGGCTGGAGCCGTGGCGCGAGCTCGGCCGCACCATCGCCTTCAACGCCGAGCATGTCTTCGTCAGCCGCAGATTGGTGCGAGTGCTGAAGGGCAAAGGCCGGCTCGCCGTTTACCTGCCGGATGCGGTCGAGCCAGACGTCAAGTCGTTTCGGTTGTTTCGCGCCATCACCCGTATCGCCATGCAGGCCGACGCCCGTATCGTGCCGATCTTCGTTGCCGGCGCACGCAGCCTGCCGGCCTCGCTGACGCCGGCGGACAAGGCGCCGCGCCATTGGTTTCCGCAGCTGTCGATCAGCGCGCTGGAGCCGATGACCATCGCCGAGCTGGTGGCGCGGAACCCAGATCAGGCCTCCAACACCAATGCGCTGTTTGATCGCTTCGCCGAGGCCAGGCTTTTCGGCAGTGATCTCGACCGAGGGCTGTTCCTCGCCATGCGCGATGCGGCCGACCGCGTTGGCGCTTCGCACCCAATAATCGAGGACGTCATCGGCGGTGCCCTGAGCTACCGGAAAGTGTTCATCGGCGCCAGGGTTTTGGGCCGACGGTTCGAGGCAATAACAGCGCCGGGCGAAGCGGTTGGGCTGCTCCTGCCCAACGCCAATGGCGTCGTGCTGTCGTTCGTCGGACTTCTGTCGGCAGCGCGGGTGGCAGCAATGATCAACTATACCGCCGGCCCGGCCAGCGTCACCGCCGCCGTCCGCACGGCAATGATCCGCACCGTGGTCTCCTCACGCGCCTTTGTCGAAAAGGCCAACCTCGCCGACATCGTCGAGGCGGTGGAAAAGGGCGGGGCGAAACTGCTGTGGCTGGAGGATGTCCGCGCAAGCGTGACCGTGCTGGACAAGGCCACAGCCGGCTTGCTGTGGCGCCGGCCGTTGCAGCGCCAGGATGCGGCCAAGCCGGCGGTGATCCTGTTCACCTCCGGCTCGGAAGGCACGCCCAAGGCCGTGGTGCTGTCGCACCGGAACCTTCTTGCCAATGCGATGCAGGCGGAAGCCCGCATCACCATCTCGCCGGCCGATATCCTGCTCAACGTGCTGCCGGTGTTCCACTCGTTCGGGCTGACCGGCGGCACCATCCTGCCGCTGGTCACCGGACTAAAGCTGTTCCTCTACCCGTCACCGCTGCACTACAAACTTATTCCGGAGGTGGCGCGCAAGGTCCGGCCGACGGTGATGTTCGGCACCGACACGTTCCTCGCCAACTATGCCCGCACCGCCAAGGACGGCGATTTTTCCAGCCTGCGCTTCGTCGTGGCCGGTGCCGAGGCGGTGAAGCCGGAGACGCGCCGGGTTTACCGCGAGCGCTTCCAGGCCGAGATCATCGAAGGTTTTGGCTTGACCGAGGCCGCACCAGTGGTTGCCGTCAACACCGCCATCCACGGCCGCGACGGAACGGTCGGGCGGCTGCTGCCGGCCATGCGCATGAAACTCGAACCGGTCGAAGGCATCAGCGACGCCGGCCGGCTGTGGCTCGACGGGCCGAACCTGATGATGGGCTACATGACCGGCGACCGGCCGGGCGAGTTGCAGCCGCTCGAAGGCTGGCACGACACCGGCGATATCGTTTCGGTCGATCGCGAAGGCTTCATCACCATTCGCGGCCGCGCCAAGCGCTTCGCCAAGATAGCCGGCGAGATGGTATCGCTTGGCGCGGTCGAGATGCTGGTGCAGTCGCTGTGGCCGGAAGAGCATCACGCCGTGGTGGCAGTGCCGGACAAGCGGCGCGGCGAGCGCCTCGTTCTGGTCACCACGGCCGACAATGCCGATCCCGACGAATTGCGGGAATTCGGCAAAAAAGCCGGGGCGGCCGAACTGATGGTGCCGAACGACATCGTCAAGGTCGAGGAGATCCCGGTACTGGGCTCCGGCAAGACCGACTATGTCTCGACTAGAAAGCTGGCGCTCGAGAGGCTGGGACTGAGCGCAGCCGCCTGAGGTTTGCTGTCGAAAACTCTAAAGCGCGTCGCGTTCGACCGGCCTTGTGCGACGCGCTTTAGATTCTTGTTTTTATGCATGTCGTTATCGCAAAACCGCTGCACACTTTTGCGCGAATGCATTACAGGACTACCACCGACAACAGCAGAATGACGCCGACGGCCATCATCAGCAGGCCCGGCCAGTTCTGCGACAGGCCGAGAAAACGGAGCCCGCGTCGTCGCGGCTCCAGAGTCGGACCTGGTGTTGCGAGATTGGGCGTCGGACTGTCCGGCGCGGTGGAGACAGCGGCCGGCTCACTAAGCCGCCCGCGCATGATGGCCGCAATCGCCATATACACGAGGCCGGCGACAGTCAGTAACGCGCCGATGAGGATGACAGCCATTTCTCCTCGTTTTCCGATGGTTCTGCGCCCGATGCGGCAGCTTGCGCTAGGTTGACGACGTATCACGAGCAGCCGCTCAGGCGGACCTACCAACACAAACGGTCTAGCCGCCCAGCAAGTTCCGAAAACGGGGTTTTTGAGGTGCGTTCCACAGCGCCGCGTGCTCTGCGAGCCTTTTTGGAATCATGCACTCCCAGGCGCAACGCGAACTGGCACCAAATCCGTCAGCCAATATCCGAGGACGGCACCTTCTCACCTTCGCGCTTGGCGCGTCTCGAATAGGCCCGCACGCTGAACGGCAAGAAGACCAGATAGCCGGCAACCGAGGCCGTCAGCGTATACCAGGGATAGGTCATCAAAAGCAGGACGTAGAGGACGACTGCGAGGATGATCGGCAGCACCCTGTCGCCCGGTATCCTGACGCTCTTGCCGGAATAGACGGGCAGTCTGCTGACCAGCAGGAACGCCACCAATATTGTAAAGCCGGTGGCAATGAAGGCTGCCAGGCGGCTGGGTTCAAGCCCAAGCCTGAGGAAGAACAGATAGAGCGGCAGCATCACCAACACCGCACCCGCCGGCGCCGGCACGCCGACGAAATATTCGGTCTGCCACTGCGGACGGTCGAGCTCTTCGTCGAGCACGTTGAAACGGGCAAGCCTCATCCCACAGGCGATGGTGAACAGCAGCGCGGCGATCCAGCCCGGCGAACCTGCCCTGTCGAGCAGAAAGGCATAGAGCACCAGCGCCGGTGCCACGCCGAAATTGACGATATCGGCCAGCGAATCCATCTGGGCGCCGAATTTGGAAGTCGCCTTCAGCATTCGCGCCAGACGGCCGTCGATACCATCGAGGAAGGCGGCGAGCAGCACCATCACCACCGCTGGCTCGAAGCGGCCCTCGAAGCCGAAGCGAATACCGGACAGACCGGCGCAGATGGCAAGCACCGTGACCAGATTGGGCAGCACCATGCGCATCGGGATTTCGCGAATGCGCGGGCCACCGCCGCCATGCGCCTCGAATTTCTTGAACGGCGGCGCCACCGGTCAGGAGACCCGCACGAGCGGCGTTGCAGCAACGCCGCCGAATTCCGCCAGCACCGTCTCACCGCCAACCGCGGTCTGGCCGACGGCGACACGCGGCGTCGCGGTCGAGGGCAGGAAGACATCGACGCGCGAGCCAAAGCGGATCAGCCCGAAGCGCTGGCCGGTGCCGATGGCGCCGCCGGGCTCGGCCCAGCAGACGATGCGCCGCGCCACCAGGCCGGCAATCTGCACCGCGGCGACCGTTCCATTGGGGCTTTCGATGACCAGCCCGTTGCGCTCGTTCTCGGTGCTTGCCTTGTCGAGCTCGGCGTTGAGGAATTTTCCTGGTCGATGCTCGATCCTGGAAATGCGGCCACGCACCGGCGAGCGGTTAACGTGGCAGGAAAAGACGTTCATGAATACCGAGATGCGGGTCATTTCACCGCCGCCGAGGCCAAGCTCGCGCGGCGGCACGGCCGGGCCAACCGCCGAGACGATGCCGTCGGCCGGGCTGACAACCAGCCGGTCATCGATCGGCGTGACACGCTCGGGATCGCGGAAGAAATAGGCGCACCAGGCCGTCAGGATGAGACCGATCCAGAACAGGGTCGAGGAGAAGTAGCCAAGAAAGAGCGTCGCCGCGCCGAACGCAGCGATAAAGGGATAACCCTCGCGATGGATCGGAACGAACGCATTCTTGATCGTGTCAACGAGGCTCATGGGATGAGGGCAACCTTGGTTCCAAGTCCGGCCTCAATAGCGGAAACACCCCGCGGTCGCAACGCGACAATGAGAGCGCTCGGGGGGTGGCGGTCGCCGCCGTTTTCAGGATGCCGTTAGCAGCATCCGGACTGCCGAAGTGATCAACCGGAAATGTTCATTGCGATTGTCGGAACGCAGCACTCTCGCCCGTCCTTGGCAAGACAGCGCCTCTCATCGGCCTTTCGGCCATGACGATTTGCGCAAACCCGGAGGTTCTCGGCCCATGCAAAGATCAGCAGCTAGGCAAGTGCAAGTGGTGATGAACGGCTTGGCCTTCGGCGAGTCACCGCGCTGGCACGACGGCCGGCTGTGGTTCTGCAACTGGGGCACAGGCCAGATCATCGCCGTTGACGCCCTAGGCAACAGCGAGATCGCGCTCACCGTGCCGGCCACCCTGCCCTATTCCATTGACTGGCTGCCGGACGGGCGCCTGCTTGTCGTGTCCGGCCGCGAAGGGCTGATCCTCAGGCAGGAGGCAGACGGGACATTGGTCACCCATGCCGATCTGAGACAACTATCAAAGAGCCCGTGGAACGAGATCGTCGTCGATGGACGCGGCAACATCTATGTCAATGGTGGTGGGCCCGCTCCGGGTCCCGGCCAGCATTTCGGCCCCGGCGCCATCGTGTTGGTCGCGCCTGACGGCTCGGTTCAGCAGGTGGCTGAGAACCTCGCCTTCGCCAATGGCATGGCGGTGACGCCTGACAACAAGACGCTTATCGTTGCCGAGTCCCACGCCAACCGGCTGACCGCCTTCGACATCGCTGCCGATGGTGGCCTTTCCAACCGCAGGATCTGGGCCAATCTCGGCAACGGTTTTCCCGACGGCATCTGCCTCGATGCCGAAGGTGCGGCCTGGTATGCCGACGTTCCGAACCGGCATTGCGTGCGGGTGCGCGAGGGCGGCGCGATGCTCGAAAGTGTCGATGTCGACCGCGGCTGCTTTGCCTGCATGCTCGGCGGCAGCGAGGGAAAAAAGCTGTTCATCGTCGCCGCCGAATGGCGCGGCTTCGAACATATGATCAGCGATGCCCGTACCGGCCAAGTGCTCAGCGTCGACGCTACTGCGCCGGGCGCCGGCTGGCCGTAGAGAGCTTACATCCCGGGAATCCGCTGATAGTTGGCAATATCGGCCTTGACGCCAAGTCGCGCGATGGTCTCCTGAGGCTTGAAGCCGCTGCGCTCATGCGCGGCCTTGATGATCGGCACGACCTTGTCGACCGCGGCCTGCCCTTCCCATTCGACAATGGTCACGAGGTTGAACTCGCCCGGCCCCGAGAATTGCTCAAGCAGGAAATCCTGGACGAACCCTTGCTGCTGGCGCAGCAAATCATGCGTCATCCGGACCTTGGCAAGAATCTCCTCGCGGGCGTTGGCCGGAACGACAAACTTGTCCACCCGGAATACACTGCCGCCACTAACTGCCTGATTTATCCCATTCATATCGATTGTCTCCGTTTTTGGACGACGCATCTTGCTGCGATCCAAAACGGCCTACGATCTCAACTTAAGTTGAGGTCAAGCACGAATTTTCAGCTCACCTCCGAGGTGCGGCGGCGGACGACGACGCCGAACTCGTCGCTTTCGCGGGCGATACGCAGCCGCTCCTCGGCCTCGCTTGCCTCGCGCTGGCGGTCCCACATCGATGCATAAAGGCCGCGCTTGGCTATCAAGGCGACATGGGTGCCGCGCTCGGCGATCTGGCCATCCTGCAGGACGATGATCTCGTCGGCCGAAATCACTGTGGACAGCCGATGGGCGATGACGAGGGTGGTGCGGCCCTGGCTGACTAGGTCGAGTGCCGCCTGGATCTCCTGCTCGGTGTGGCTGTCCAGCGCCGAGGTCGCCTCGTCGAGCATCAGGATCGGCGGTGCCTTCAAAATGGTGCGGGCAATCGCCACCCGCTGCTTCTCGCCGCCGGACAGTTTTAATCCGCGCTCGCCGACCATTGAGCGATAGCCGTCGGGCAGCCGCTCGATGAACGGTCCGATCTGGGCCAGTTCTGCCGCCTTGCGCACATCCTCCTCGCTGGCGCCGACGCGGCCGTAGCGGATATTGTAGGCGATGGTGTCGTTAAACAGCACCGTGTCCTGCGGCACCATGCCGATGGCAGCGCGCAAGCTCTCCTGCGTCACGTCGCGAATGTCCTGGCCGTCGATCAGAATCTGGCCGCGCTGGATGTCGTAGAAGCGAAACAAGAGCCGCGAAATGGTCGACTTGCCGGCTCCGGAGGGGCCGACGATGGCCACCGTCTTGCCAGCTGGCACCTCGAAGCTGATGCCCTTCAGGATCTTGCGGTTGGGGTCGTAGGAAAAATGTACGTCGCGGAACTCGACCCTGCCGGCATCGACGACCAGCGGATTGGCGCCCGGCCGATCGACGATCTCACGCTTGACGTCGAGTAGATCGAACATGTTTTCGATGTCGGTCAGGCCCTGGCGAATTTCGCGGTAGATCATGCCGATGAAATTCAGCGGCACCGAAAGCTGCATGAGCATGGCGTTGACGAAGACGAAATCGCCGACGCTCTGTGTGCCCGCCTTCACCTCGAGCGCCGACATCACCATGACGACGGTCATGCCGATACCGAAGATCACACCTTGGCCGAAGTTCAGCCAGCCAAGCGAGGTCCAGGTCCTGGTCGCCGCCAACTCGTAGCGCGCCGTGGACCGGTCGAACCGCTCGGCCTCCATGGTTTCGTTATTGAAATATTTGACTGTTTCGTAGTTGAGCAGCGAGTCGATCGCCTTCGTGCTGGCTTCATTGTCGCTTTCGTTCATCTCACGGCGGATCGAAATACGCCAATCGCTCGCCCTGACGGTGAACCAGACATAGAGCCAGACCGTGACCGCGATCACCAAGACGTATAGCCAGCCATAGGTGACGGCGAAGATGCCGGCGGTGAGCGCGAATTCGACGATTGTCGGCGCCGTCGCCAGCATGGTGAAGCGGACTATCGTCTCGATGCCCTTGGTGCCGCGCTCAATGACGCGCGACAGTCCGCCGGTGCGCCGTTCGAGGTGGAAGCGCAGCGACAGTTCGTGCATGTGCACGAAGGTGCGGAAGGCGAGCCGGCGGACCGCATGCTGGCCGACCCGTGCAAACAGGGCATCGCGTAACTGGTTGAAGCCGAGCTGCACCAGCCGCACCGCATTGTAGGCGACGACCAGCATGACCGGCGCCAGCAGCAGGGCCGGCAGCGGCGGCGGCGATTTGCTATCGCCGGCCAGTGCGTCGGTCGCCCATTTGAAGAAATAGGGTCCGGCCACCAGGGTCAGCTTGGCGACCACCAGCAGTACGGTGGCCCATACCACTCGGGCCCTCAGGTCGGCGCGGTCGGCCGGCCACATATAGGGCCAGAGATTGCGCAACGTTCTGAAGGTCGAGCCGGAATCTGCGGAAACGGTTTTCTCGGCCATTCTTGTTTACCTTATGATTTTAGCGGCCGGAGCAGCAGGAATCGACCAGCGCGGCCAGCGATGCCGAAACATCGGCGAGCGCGGCGCGGTCGAGCTCATAGCGGGAGCGCTGGCGGTCAGGCTCGAAGCGGATCAGCCCGGCCTCGACCAGGATCTTCAAATGCTGGGAAACGGTGGACTGCGCCAGGTCGAGATGCTCGACGACCTCGCGACAGCAGCAGGAACGGCTTGCGGAAAGGTGTTTGAGAATTTCGATCCGCGCTGGATGCGAAAGGGCCGCGAGCCGGACAGCGACAGCGCGGCTATCCGGCATGCAGTTGGCCGGCGTGCAGTTGGCCGGCGGGCGTTCATCTGCCGCGCGGCTTCGGTCCGTTACGAGGGGGGATTCGGTCATCGTCCATCGGCGATAAACGATGACTGGCCCTGCCGCAAGCTATCCTGATGGGCAGAAGGCTATTCGGCCTTGACTGGCGCCGTCGTCATCTGGTCGCCCATTGCCTTGAGATCGGCGGGCTCGCCTTCCTTCGATTTCTCCGGCACCTTGAACACCTGCCCCGGCCAGATGCGGTTCGGATTGCTGATCTGGTCCTGGTTGGCGAGATAGATGGTCGAGTAGCGCATGCCCTGGCCATAGACCCGCCGCGAAATCCGCCACAGCGTGTCATGGCGGCGGATGATGACTGCACCATCGGCATGTTCGAGCTTTGGCGCCACGGTCTCGGGCGTTTCGCCCGGAGGCGTTGCGACAGCCATTTCGGCCGGGGCCTCGGTTGTAGGAGCGGGGGCAGTTGCGGGCGTTTCGGCGGCCGTTGCCGGTGCGGCTTCGGTCGCCGGAGCATTCGGCTCGGCTGGTTTTATCCCGGCAGGCTTCTGCTCGGCCGGCGCCACGGCCGCAACCGCCTCACCAGGCTCGCGCTCGAACGGCACAGCCGCACGGGCAACCACCGTCACGCCGTCGGCATCGAGCGCATCGACGTGGATGGTGTAGGTGCCGACCGGGATGTCGCGTGTCGCTTCGACCAGGAAGTGGCGGTCGGGCGAGGTCTTCGCGTCACCGAGCAGGATATCGTTGGCATACGCACGCACCTTGCGGCCGGGATCGGCGACGCCGGCAACGAAAATCTTGTTGCCGTCGATTTCGACAGCTTCGACGACGATCTTCCGCTCCGCCGCGGAAGTAGCGGGCGCTGCCGGTGTGGCGGGCGCTGCCGGAGCCGGCGCGGCTTCAACAGCGGCCGGCGCGGCAGGAGCAGATGCTGCTGGAACGTCAGCCGCCGGGGCGGCTGGCGCCGGCGCTGCGGCAGCCGGCAATTCGGTGCCCGTGGCGGGTGGCTGAACGGCCGCCTGTTCGCCGACAGGCGGCGAGGCGTCAGATTTCGCCTGAGGGGCCGGAACAGTGAGCAGTTCGGACGGCTTGCCCGGCTCCTCGACCATTGCCAGCACCTGGCCGGTGGAATTCTGGGGGATCGAAACGACGGCGGTCTGCGCCGAGGCGGTCACGACATTGCCAGCCGTCGAGCGCAGTGTGATCGTGTAGTCGCCGGGCTTCAGCGGATCGTCGAGAATAATGGCAAAGGCGCCGTCGGGACCGGCGACCGTCGAGCCGAGCACAGCCGAACCGTTGAGAATCTCGACCTTGGCGTTGGGCGCCGCATTGCCGGCGACGACGATCGAGCCGTTGCTTTCGACGCGCACGATGTCGAAGGTCGGCACGATTGCACCTGCTGTGGCCGGCGTGGCGGGCGCTGCCGCATCGGTGGACGCGGCAGACGCAGGCGGCAGCCGGTCCTCGGTCGCTGGAGCGGCCGGTTTAGAAGCCCGCGGCGTCAGCGCCGCGACCTCCGCAGGCCGGGTAGAATTGAGATACGGGTCGAGTGCGCCCGATACATAGGCGGTTCCCGCCGCTGCGACAGAGCCGCCAGCCGCGAACAAAAACGCCTTCAATGGATTAATTGCCATGTTTCCCTGCCCCTTAGCCACCTAATTTCGGTCTAGCCTGTTTTGCCAAAGCCGACAAGAAAAAGCCCGCCCCGGGGCTTGACCATGCCTATAGTCCCTATCACCAATCATAACATGAACACGATTCGATCTGTCTGCGTCTATTGCGGCTCGTCCTCGGGCCGAGATGAGACCTATATCAAGGCCGGACACCTGCTTGGCCGCTCGATCGCCAAGTCCGGCCTGCGTCTGATTTATGGCGGCGGCACTAAAGGGATCATGGGTGCCGTCGCTGAAGGGGCATTGAAGGCCGGTGGCAAGGTAACCGGCATAATTCCACGCTTTCTGATCAACCGGGAGGCGACCGAAACCGCGCTCAACCGGCTCGACGAGCTCGTCATCACCGACAACATGCACGAGCGCAAGCACAGGATGTTTGAGAAATCCGACGCCTTTGTGGCGTTGCCCGGCGGCATCGGCACGGTCGAGGAGATCGTCGAGATCATGACTTGGGCGCAGCTCGGCCATCACCGCAAGCCGATCGTCTTCGGCAACGTCGGAGGGTTCTGGGATCCGATGCTGGCGTTGCTCGACCACATGGCAACGGAGGGCTTCATCCACACGGCGCAACGGGTCAAGCCGCTGGTGGTCGAGGATCCGGAAGCAATCGTCGCCGCTATCATGGTGGCGGGATCCTCCGTCGATGCACCGACGGAGGGTGTGCAGTCGGTGATTGATAAGATGTAGAGTGAATGGTGAATGGTGAATGGTGAATGGTGAATGGTGAATGGTGAATGGTGAAGTAGAAGACTTTCCAAACCGGCGCCTGTCCATTCACTATTCACTATTCACTCCTTGCCTACTGCCTTCCTCAAGTCTCCGATGACCGCACGCTTGTCCTGACGCCGCCAGGCGAGATGGATCGAGACGGTGCGTTCAAACCACGGCAGATCGCGAAACACGGTCTGAGGCGGCGCGGCACTCCGCAGGCTGGCCTGCACCGTCGCCAGCCCAAGCCCGGCGCTGACCAGGCCCAACGACGTCAACGGATCGGTCGTCTCATAGGCAATGTCGGGCAGGAAGCCCGCCTTCGCGCAGGCGGCGAGAAATTGGCTGCGGTTGGTGTCGTCAGGCTGGCGCACCACCGTGATCCAGGTGCGTCCGTCCAGTTGCTGCGGCAGTATCTCCGCGATTTCTGCCAATGGATCGCCTTCCGGCATCGCCAGAACCAGCGGCTCGCGCATAATGAGCATGGCGGCGATGTCGGGATCGTCGGCAGGAGGAGGCGTGTAGACGAGGCCCAGATCGAGCGATCGTTCGCGCAGCGCTTCGATCTGGGCGGCGGAACGCTGACCCTTCAGTTGAAGATGAAATTCGGGCCGGTCGCGGCGAAACTGGCGCAGCATCCGAGCGACAAGCCCGGCATGGACCGCACCTTCCACATAACCGATGGCGAGACGGCCGACCGTACCGCTGGCGAGATTGCGGCCGAGCTCCTCCAGCCGTCTTGCATGAGCCAGCAGCGCACGCGCCTCGGCAAGAAAAGCGCGGCCCTCGGCATTGAGATGAACACGCTGCCTCGCCCTCTCGAACAGTGCGACGCCCAGCTGCTCCTCCAGCTGAATGATCTGACGGCTGAGCGGCGACTGCGAGATGTGCAGCAATTCGGCGGCACGCCCGACGTTGCCGGTTTCGGCCACCGTGATGAAATAGCGAAGCTGGCGCAGGTCGAACATTGTTGCTTCGATGCTCAAGTCCCGTGAGGTCTCAAATTTAGCCTAATCAGTCTTGGACTGTCTGGCCAGCAGAAGCGAATATTTCCGCCATTCCAACGGCCAACATCAGGAGATTCCGATGCAGTTCTTTGCCCTTCTAGCGCGCAACACCGAAAAGTTCACCGACGCCGATTTCGCGCCGCTGCTGCCTGGCGAGGCCGAGCAGCGCCGCACGCTCTATGCCGAAGGCGCCGTGCGTCAGGTGTGGAATCGGGGTGACATTCCCGGCAGCGGCATGATGTTCGAAGCCGGCAGCGATGCCGACGTGCGCCACCATCTTGCAACTTTGCCGCTGGTCAAGGCCGGCATGATGGATATTGCCGCCGTCGTGCCGCTGCAGCCATATCCCGGCTTCGGGCCGAAGCGCTGAGCGCTCGTGAAAGACGCGGCTGCCGGCATTAAGACCGGCCAGCCGCCTTTCTTCGTTACGCGGCGCGAGCTGATGCGGAAACGGTCTTGCGCGCCGAAGAAAACATCGACCAGGAGTACATCGCCAGTGCCGCCCAGATCAGCCCGAAGGCTATGGCCTGAACACTGCCGAAGGGTTCGCCGAAAATCAGCACCGCGATCAAAAAGACGATCGTCGGCGCGATATATTGCATGATGCCGATGGTGGAGAGGCGCAGCAGCCTGGCGCCGAACGCAAACAACAGCAGAGGCACGGCGGTGACCGGACCGCAGCCGATCAGCAAGGCGGTGTCGTTCAGCGAGCTGGAGACGAAATGATCCTGTCCTGTGGCGATCAGGAAGATGATGTAGCCGAGTGCCGGCACCGACAGCAGCAGCACTTCAAGCAGGAAGCCCTGGCTCGGGCCGATTGGCAGCGTCTTGCGGAAGAAGCCATAGGCGGCAAAGGAAAAGGCCAGCACCAGCGACACCCAGGGCAGTTTGCCGGCGTCGATGGTCAGCACCGCGACCGCGATTGCCGCCAGCACCACCGCCGCGATCTGCAGGCGGTCGAGCCGCTCGCCGAGGAGCAGCGCGCCGACAACGACGCTGACCAGCGGGTTGATGTAGTAGCCGAGCGCGGTCTCGATGGTGCGGTCGACCGCGATCGCCCAGACATAGATGCCCCAGTTGACCGAGATCAGCGCCGCCGTCAGCACCGCCATCGAAATGATGCGCGGCGAACGAACTGCCGCTTTGAAATCGGCAGTGCGACCGGCCCAGACCAGGACAGCGGCCGCGATCGGCACCGACCAGACGATGCGGTGGGCGATAACTTCGGCCAGCGGCAGATGCGCGACAGCCTTCATGTAGAAGGGCAGCAGCCCCCAAAGCAGGTAGGCGCCGAGCGCCAGCAGGAAGCCGCGACGAGCTTTGGTATCGGCATCGATTTGAAGTGCTTGGGTAGCCATGGCCCAAGGCTATGCGCCAGCGGCTTGCCCAAAACCATCGCAAATTGCTGATGGATCAATGGAGTCTTGCTGATGGTTCAACACTACTCCGCCGCTGCCAGTCCCGCCATGTCGCGGTTCTTCATCAGCTTGTAGACGATCGAATCCATCAACGCCTGGAAGGAAGCGTCGATGATGTTTTCGGAGACGCCGACCGTCCACCAGCGCGCACCGGTGCCGTCATGCGATTCAATCAGCACGCGGGTGATCGCCTCGGTGCCGCCGTTGAGGATACGCACCTTGAAGTCGGCCAGTTCGAGATCGGCGATCTCGCTCTGGAATTTGCCGAGATCCTTGCGCAGCGCAATGTCGAGCGCGTTGACCGGGCCGTGGCCTTCGGCCACCGACATCTTCTCCTCGCCCTCGACCAGCACTTTCACGATCGCCTCCGAGACCGTCTTCAGCTGGCCGTTGGCGTCGAACCGGCGCTCGACCATGCAGCGGAAAGAAGTGACGCGGAAGAATTCCGGCAGGCCGTGCAGCATCTTGCGCGCCAAAAGCTCAAAGCTGGCGTCGGCACCTTCGTAGGCATAGCCCTCGGCCTCGCGCTCCTTGACCACGGCGATCAGCGCGTCGAGGCGATGGTCGTCCCGGGGCATGTCGATGCCACGCCGTTTCAGCTCAGCAAGGAAATTGGCCTTGCCGCCCTGGTCCGAAACCATGACGCGGCGGCGGTTGCCGACGGTCTCTGGCGGCACATGCTCGTAGGTCGCCGGCTCCTTTGCCAGCGCCGAGGCATGGATACCGGCCTTGGTAGCAAAAGCGGAGGCGCCGACATAGGGCGCCTGCGCTTCGGGCGCACGGTTCAGCAACTCGTCGAAGGCGCGGGACAGGCGCGATATACCGGTCAACGCCTCTGCCGAAATGCCTGTAGCAAAGCGGCCCGAAAAGGCCGGCTTTAACGCCAATGTCGGCACGATCGAGATCAGGTTGGCGTTGCCGCAGCGCTCGCCGATGCCATTCAGCGTGCCCTGGATCTGGCGGACGCCGGCCTCCACGGCAGCAAGCGAATTCGCCACCGCCTGGCCGGTGTCATCATGGGCGTGGATGCCGAGATGGTCGCCCGGTATGCCAGCGGCGATCACCTTTTCGACGATGGCGCGCACCTCGGAGGGCTGCGTGCCGCCATTGGTGTCGCACAGCACCACCCAGCGCGCGCCGGCATCGTAGGCCCTCCTGGCGCAGGCCAGCGCATAATCGGGGTTGGCCTTGAAGCCGTCGAAGAAATGCTCGCAGTCGACCATCGCCTCCTTGCCGGCAGTGAGCGCCGCCTCGACCGAGGCCTTGATCGCCTCGAGGTTCTCCTCATTGGTGCAGCCGAGCGCGACGCGGACATGGTAGTCCCAACTCTTGGCGACGAAGCAGATGGCGTCCGACTTCGACTGGACCAGCGCGGCAAGCCCAGGATCGTTCGAGATCGACACTCCTGCCCGTTTGGTCATGCCAAAGGCAACGAACTTGGCATCGGCCGTGCGACGCTCGGCAAAGAAGGCGGTGTCGGTTGGATTGGCGCCGGGGTAGCCACCCTCGACGTAGTCGATGCCGAACTCGTCGAGCAGCTTGGCGATCGCGATCTTGTCCTCGACGGAGAAGTCGATACCCGGCGTCTGCTGACCATCGCGCAGCGTGGTGTCGAACAGATAAAGGCGCTCGCGAGCCATGGTCATTTCCCGGCAAACATGTCCGTTGCGCGGATCAGCCTGTCGAGGATACCCGGCTCCGAATAAGCGTGGCCGGCGCCTTCGATCAGATGGAAATCCGCTTTCGGCCACGCCTTGTGCAGCGCCCAGGCGTAGCACGCCGGGCACGGCATGTCGTAGCGGCCGTGAACGATGGTACCCGGGATATCCTTAAGCTTCCATGCATCGCGCAGCAGCTGTCCCTCTTCCAGCCAGCCGGCATGGACGAAATAGTGGTTCTCGATGCGGGCGAAAGCCAGGGCATAATCATCCTGGCCGAAGGGACCGCTGGTTTCCGGTTCCGGCAGCAGCGTGATCGTCTCGCCCTCCCACAGGCTCCAGGCGCGGGCGGCCTCGACCTGCGCCACAGGATCGCTGCCGACCAGCCGTTTGCGGTAGGCGGCCATCATGTCGCCGCGCTCGGCCTCCGGGATCGGCGCCAGAAACCGCTCCCACTTGTCGGGGAACATCTCCGACACGCCGAACTGGTAGTACCATTCGAGTTCGGCGCGGGTCAGCGTGTAGATGCCGCGCACGACCAGTTCGCTGACCCGCTCGGAGTGGGTCTCGGCATAGGCCAGCGCCAGCGTCGAACCCCACGAACCGCCGAACACCAGCCATTTGTCGAAGCCGCACATTTTTCGCAGGCGCTCGATGTCGGCGACCAGGTGCCAGGTGGTGTTGGCTTCAAGCGAGGCATTAGGCGTCGATTTTCCGCAGCCGCGCTGGTCGAACAGGATGACATCGTACAGCTTCGGATCGAACAGCCGCCGGTGCTTTGGCGAAATGGTGCCGCCCGGCCCGCCATGCAGGAAGACAGCCGGCTTGGCCCCTCTGGTGCCGGAGCGCTCCCAATAGACCTGATGGCCATCGCCAACGTCGAGCATGCCGGACTCGAAAGCCTCGATCTCGGGATAGAGGGTACGGAATTCGCTGCTCATAATTTCAGGCCCTGCTGCGGCCAGTTGGCCGTCTCGTGATCGGGATGCTGGAAGGAGATGATGGATTCCTGTCGCGCGTAGAAATCCGGGTCGTCATGGATCGGCGCGTCGAAGATCGTCTCGACCCAAGGCAGCCTGGCGGCGTAGTTAACCTGGATCTGCGGCGCCAGATCGGAACGGTCGTCGAAGGCGCCGATGGCGATCTCCAGCGCGCCGGGCTGGCGGTAGGTCAGCGGTGTGCCGCAGCGGGCGCAGAAGCCGCGATCGATGTTGACCGACGACTGAAAGTAACTCGGCTCCTCGCGCACCCATTCGACGCCGTCGCTCGGCACTGTCACCAGCGCGCCGAAAAACGACCCGAACTGTTTCTGGCACATGCGGCAATGACAAATGGACGGGCGGCCGAGCGCCCCGTGGATGCGAAAGCGCACGGCGCCGCACTGGCAGCCGCCGGTACGAACGGTTTCGGTCATGATTTTTCCTCCGGCGGCCATTGTTCGGTGTCGTGGTCGGGATGTTGGTAGGAGACGAGATCGGCGAGATAGGAGGCCGACGAGACGTCGGCCATCGTTTCCTCACCTGGCAATTCGTGGACGTGATCCACGTACGGGAGCTTGGCTTCGACACCCCATTGGATGGTCGGCGCAATCTCCTCGGGGTGGTCGAATGTGGCGATGGCGAGGGCCACCCCGTCGGGCGCTTCAAAGGTCAGCGGCGTGCCGCATTCGGCACAGAAACCGCGCAAAGCCGCGTTGGACGAGCGGAAGCGTTTGGGCTCACCGCGCGTCCAGTCCAGCCTTGCGCCGCGCACCGAGACCAGCGGCAGGTAGAAATTGCCGCTCGCCTTCTGGCACATGCGGCAATGGCATACGGAAGCATCGCCGAGAGCTCCTTCGACGCGGAAGCGCACCGCGCCGCACTGGCAGCCGCCTGTATAGACTGGTCTGTTGTCGAGGCTCATCGCGCACTACTCCGGGGCATGGCAAACCGCCTCGACATTGTTGCCGTCGGGATCGAAAACAAAAGCGCCATAATAGTTCGGATGGTAGTGCGGGCGCAGGCCCGGCCGGCCATTGTCCTTGCCGCCGGCGGCAATCGCCGCGGCGTGAAAGGCATCGACCTCGGCGCGGCTGCGAGCCGTGAACGCGACATGCTGATGATCCTTCGGCTTGTCCTTGCCGGCATGCAGCCAAAACACCGGCCGGTCGCGGCCGTAGCCGCCGACCTTGGCGCCGCCGGTATATTCCTGCGGCACCATGTAGAGCAGCGCGGCGCCGAGCGGCGCCATCGCCTTGTCGTAAAAAGCCTTCGACGCGTCGAAATCCGAAACGGTGATGCCGAGATGATCGATCATCTTTTTACCTCCCAGGTGGTGATGCGTTCGCCGGTGACGGGGTCCTTGCCGTCCTTCAACTGGATGCCTTGCGTCAGCAACTCGTCGCGGATGCGGTCGGCCTCGGCCCAGTTCTTTGCGGCGATCAGCGCGAGGCGTTTGGCGATCGCCTTGGCAATGGCGTCTTCATCCACCTTGGCTGTTGCGATGTCGAAGCCGAGGAACAGAAGCGATGCCTTCAGTGAAGCGGCAGCATCGTTGTCTTCGGCGACTGCGTTGCCGCTACCTGCGTTGAAATCAACAGCATCACCAGCCAACTGCGTCAGCAACTGGAATGCGGCGTAGGTGGCAAGGTCATCCGACAGCGCTTCGATCACATCCGCCGGCACCGGCTTTGCCGTCGGCGGCGCCAGATCGGCCGCCCGCTTCCATTTGCGCAGCGTATTCTCCGCCTCTTCCAGCTTGCGCACGGAAAAGTCGATCGGCTCGCGATAGTGCGTCATCAGCATCGCCAGCCTGAGCACCTCGCCCGGCCATTTGCGGCCGCCAAAGGTATCCGTCTCCAGCAATTCGGTGATCGAATAGAAATTGCCCAGGCTCTTGGACATCTTCTGGCCCTCGACCTGCAGGAAACCGTTGTGCATCCAAACCTTGGCCATCGTTTCGGTGCCGTGGGCGCAACGCGATTGCGCGATCTCGTTCTCGTGGTGCGGAAAGATCAGGTCGAGACCACCGCCATGGATATCGAACACCTCGCCGAGATAGGCGGCCGACATCGCCGAGCACTCGATGTGCCAGCCCGGCCGACCCCTGCCCCACGGGCTGTCCCAGCCCGGCTCCTCGGGCGAAGACAATTTCCACAGCACGAAATCCTGCGGGTTCTTCTTGTGCTCATCGACGGCGACGCGGGCGCCGGCCTGCTGCTCATCGAGATTGCGCTTCGACAACTGCCCATAATCCGGCATGGAAGCGGTGTCGAACAAGACTTCTCCAGCCGCGACATAGGCATGGCCGCGTTCGATCAAGCGTTGAATCAAGAAGATCATGTCGACCTTGCCGTCGGGCCTGGGCTCGACGAACTCGGTGGCGCGCGGCTCGACCGTCGGTTCCAGGCAACCGAGCGCCGCAACGTCCTTGTGGAACTGACCGGCGGTCTTTTCGGTGACCCGCCTGATCGCTTCGTTCAGCGACAGCTTGCCCGATGCAATTTCGCCGCCGAAATCGCGCAGCGCGCGAGCGTTGATCTTGTCGTCGACGTCCGTAATGTTGCGGACGTAAGTGACGTGCGCTTGCCCGTAGAGATGGCGCAGCAAGCGGAACAGCACGTCGAAGACGATCACCGGCCGCGCATTGCCGATATGGGCGAAGTCATAGACCGTCGGGCCGCAGACATACATGCGCACGTTGCGCGGATCGATCGGGAAGAAATCCTCCTTGCTCCGCGTTAGCGTGTTGTAGAGGCGCAGGCTCTTCGATGCGTCAGACATACGTGCGTTCCCGGTGTGTTACTTTGGCATGACCTTTTGGGATCGTGCCTGGATGGAGTCGGTTACGCCGAGGCGCGAATCGGCTCCAGCCTGCTGGCCGGGGCGTTTGTCCAATCTGGGAGGAGATGAGGCGAAAACGTCCAGGACCAGCGCGAGGCTAGCCAATAATGCAAATGCCACAAATGGCGAAAGACGTTCTCATGGCCGGCTTTATCGCCTTGCCCGGTGTTGCCGTCAAGTCGCTACCTTCGCCAAAAATATCGTTGGCTCACAGGAATTGAGCCACTGAAACATTTTATTAAACAGGTCGGCACTGTGATGAAACATTCGCCGGCTAGATCAGCAAGCGTCACGATTTGGTCGGATTCGGCCAGCAAACGCAGACACGAAGACGTTACCAGGGAAGAGAACAATGCCTAAGCAAGAATCCAACCGCGCCAAGCAACCGGCGCTCGCCAGCCATTACCGGGCGATCGGCCCGGCAGCAATCGTCGCAGCTCTTCTGCACACCGCGAAGAAGAAGAAGCCGGCGCAAAAAATCGTTTCGCCGCGCGCTGCCTGAGAATGCCGTCGGGAAAGATTGAGGCGCTCACGGCGAACCAGTAATAGTAGCTTTTGCTAAAATAAACTCATCTGACTGTCGTTCGCGCCGGACTTCCGGCGCTTGACCTTGTCGGGCTCAAGCTCGACGACGCCCTTCTCCTGAATCTCCGGCCCGGTATTGGCGACCTTGTTGACGAGGTCGGAAATCGGGATCGCTTCGAAGAAATCGAGCTGGGCGGGTCTCAGCAGATCGGCCACGTCGCGCGGCTCGAGCGTGCGGCAATCCAGCCAGCGCGCGAAATCTTCGGGATGGATCACCACCGGCATGCGGTCGTGGATATGGGCAGTGTGGGCATTGGCGTGGGCGGTCAGAATGGCGCCGGTGTCCATTTCCGAGCCGCCCGGCTCGGCATAGGTCTCAATCAGCCCGGCGAAGGCGACAAGCCCGCCACCCCTTGGCCGCACCCAATAGGGCTGCCCTCTTCTGCCACCGGTTTGGTGCCATTCGTAGAATCCCGAAGCCGGTACCAGGGCGCGCCTATGGCGCATGGCAGCGCGAAACGACGCCTTTTCCGAAGCCCCCTCAGAACGCGCGTTGAACAGCAGCGGGAAGTTACGCGTATCCTTGACCCAGGCCGGGATCAGGCCCCAGCGCACCAGCATCGAGCGGCGGTCGGGCAGGTTCGAGCCCGGCGCCTGTGGCAATCCGGCGAACGCCATCAGCACCGGCTGCGTCGGCGCGATGTTGTAGCGGGCCGGAAACTCCTCAAGTTCCGCTAGGCTGAGAAAGGCGGCGGTCTGGTCCGGAGTGGCCGTCAAAGCAAAGCGTCCGCACATGAATTCAGCTCTCGAATTGGTGGCATGTGAAAGTGGCCATGGAATCCGCCTTTCGCAACCGCTAAAGCTGTTCGCCGGCGGCCGGTCCACAACGGGCTATGCCAATCGAGCGATCCGAAGCCCATGGAAGCACGCAAGATCATTCCGGCAGTCTCGGTCTGCGTCGTGCGCGAGAACACGGTGCTGCTGGTCAAGCGGGCCAGGCCGCCCTCGCAAGGTCTCCATGCCTTTCCCGGCGGCAAGGTCGAAGCCGGCGAGACGCTGGAACAGGCAGCACGGCGCGAATTGCTGGAAGAGACCGGATTGCAGGCGCGCAGCTACCGGCCGCTGCGGGAAATCCACATCGACGGCAGCGGCGACGGGCATCCTGTCGACTACTGGCTGACGGTGTTTGGGGCCGAGTATGCTGGCGGCGAGGCGGTGGCCAGCGACGATGCCGAGACCGCGGGTTTCTATACGCTGGCCGAAATGACAGCGATGCCGCTCGCCGATGCAGTGTTTGAAATTGCCGACGATCTACTCGGTCCCGACAAAGACGGCGAGATCTGAGCCAGAGAATCGCCTTGCAGGCGACAAATTGTTTCAGCACAAGGACCCATGAGCCGCACGTCTTCGTTTCTCGCCGCATGCCTCGCCGTCAGTGTGGTTGTCGGTGCGCGCCCGGCGATTGCCGCCGAAGCACCGTTCGAGCCCCGGCTGATGCGGCTGGCGGAAGTGCTCGGCTCGCTGCATTTCCTGCGTAATCTGTGTGGCGAGAAGGGCGATCGGTGGCGAGCCGAGATGGAAAAACTGATCGCATCGGAAAATCCGAACCCGGAGCGGCGCGCCCGCTTCATCGCCAGCTTCAACCGCGGCTACCGGTCGTTCGGCGGTACTTATACGCAATGCACGGCCTCGGCGACGGAAGCCATCAGCCGCTACATGAAGGAAGGCGAGACGCTGTCTCGCGACATCGCCTCGCGCTACGGAAACTGACGGCGGCAGCCGCTTTGCGGAAAAGCCGCATCAAGGGTCGGCGCCGTTGCGGCGGACGCGTTCGACGCTTCTCCGCTTGCCTCGAGTGAGGTCTTGGTGCAAACCTGATGTTGCACTTTTGCAACTATGTTAACGAAACGTTAGCGCGCAGATGTGAAATTAACTCAAACTGAAGGTTTCCGTCCCCTTGGCCTGCCTAATCGGCTAAGTTTGAAACGGATCGGACGCAGGTTTGCTGGACGCGACGGAATTTGTAGACGACGACCAAAAAAATGTCGCATTTACAAATACTTACTGCGCCTGCGTGTAAAAGGGACAACTCAAGCTTGATCCCTGTCCAACGGATCACCGCTTGAAAGGGTGGACATCGCAATGGAACATGGCGTCAACGACATCGACGCGCTGGTCAGGGAAGAAAAGCGCCTGACCGCCGTGGAAAGCCACAGCGAAGCCTGGGCAGAAGGATTGTCGGCCGGGATCGAGCCGGAAATCATCGCCGAGGCGGCCCTCGAAACGGCATTCGGCGAAATGCTGCGCACCAATGGCGAGACCTCGGCGCTTGCCCTGCTCGATCGCATGCGTGAAAAGGTGATTGCCGGGGCCTTCGAGCCCGAAAGACTGCGTCACTGACCCCCGTTCTTTGACGACGGCGCGCCGCCGGACATCGTGTCCGGGCACATGGATGGGCTGGAACCAGGGAGTAGCAGGCGGTGAATTTTTCGATATCAGGCAAGCCGCGCGGCCTGGTCCTCAGCATTTGGTTCACCGCTTCCTGCGCGATGATTCCTTCTGCACTGTTTCTTGCGAGCAGTCCCTCTCAAGCCCTCAGCGAGATCAAGCGCGAAGACCTTCCCTCACCGGTCACGCCGCCGCCCGACGCTGACATGTCGCCGCCCGGAAGTACCGTGCCGATGCCCGGCCCGCTCGGCACGACGCCACCACCGGCCAGCCAGCCGACGCCATCCGACGAGCCGGAACAAACCGAACCGAAAGGGCCGGCCAACGATGGCGGCATGGCCAATCCGCATGTCGATCCGGACGCGCCCGTGCCCGAAGTCGTCTACGACCTGGCCAAGTTGCCGGAACCGGTCAGGCGCATGCACGATCTGATAGTCGAGGCCTGCAAAAGCGGCGACATCGAAAAACTTCGACCGCTGATTGGCAAGGGCGACATGATGACCCAGTTGTCGCTGGGTGACATCGAGGGCGACCCGATCGCCTTCCTGAAGGGCCTTTCGGGCGATACGGAAGGCCAGGAGATTCTCGCCATCCTGGAAGAAGTGCTCAGTGCCGGTTTTGTCCATGTCGATGCCGGCACGCCGCAGGATCTCTATGTCTGGCCCTATTTCTTCGCCCTGCCGCTGGACAAGCTCGATGCCAGGCAGCGGGTCGAGCTGTTCAAGATCGTCACCGCCAGCGACTATGACGACATGAAGCAGTTTGGTGCCTACATTTTCTACCGCGTCGGCATCACGCCGACCGGACAATGGACGTTCTTCGTCGCCGGCGACTAGCGCGCCAGCGCCTCGGAAAATTCCACCGCCCTGCCCTGGCTTGGCGTGACGATCTCGCCTTCCCACATCACGCGCCGGCCGCGCACGATGGTGCCGACGGGCCAGCCGGTCACCTGCCTGCCGTCATAAGGCGTCCAGCCGGCCTTGGAGCCTTGCTGGGCGTTGGCGATGGTGTCGCGGCGCTTCAGATCGACGATGGTCAGATCGGCATCGTAGCCGGCGGCAATACGGCCTTTCCTGGCGATGCCGAAAATACGCTGCGGGCCGTGGCTGGTCAGGTCGACAAAGCGCTGCAATGTCAGCCGGCCGGCGTTGACATGATCCAACATGATCGGCACCAACGTCTGCACCCCGGTCATGCCGGACGGCGACGCCGGATAAGGCTTTGCCTTCTCGGCCAGCGTGTGCGGCGCATGGTCGGAGCCGAGCACATCAACGATGCCTTGCGCAACGCCGTACCAGACCCCGTCGCGATGGCGCGTGGCGCGCACCGGCGGGTTCATCTGGATCAGGGTGCCCAACTGCGCATAATCATCGGCGCTCAGCGTCAGATGATGCGGCGTCGCCTCGCAGGTCGCGACATCCTTGTGCTGCTCGAGGAAGCCTACCTCCTCGGCGGTCGAGATGTGCAGCACATGGATCCGGGCGCGGACCTGGCGCGCGATGCGCACAAGGCGCTCCGTGCAGCGCAACGCAGCGATCTCGTCGCGCCACACCGGATGTGAGGACGGATCGCCCGCGATGCGCTCGCCAAGCCGCTCGCGCAGCCGGAACTCGTCCTCGGAGTGAAAGGCGGCGCGGCGGCGTGTGTTCCTCAGGATCGAGGCAACGCCTTCGTCGTCCTCGACCAGCAGGTCGCCGGTGGACGAGCCCATGAAAACTTTTATGCCGGCCGCACCAGGCAGCCGCTCGAGATCGCCAGCGTCTTTTGCATTGTCGCGGGTCCCGCCAACCCAGAAGGCAAAGTCGCAATGCATGCGGCCGGTGGCACGCCGCACCTTGTCGGCAAGGGTTGCCTCACTGGTGGTCAGCGGATTGGTGTTCGGCATCTCGAAGACGGCGGTGACGCCGCCGAGCACCGCTGCCCGCGAGCCCGTCTCCAGATCTTCCTTGTGCTCCAGGCCCGGCTCGCGGAAATGCACCTGGCTGTCGACGACGCCCGGCAGGATGTGCAGCCCACGGCAGTCGATCGTCTCACCGGCCGACGCCTGGCGGAGGTCGCCGATGGCAGCGATGCGCCCACCATTGATGCCGACGTCGCGAAAACCCTGGCCGTCGTGATTGACCACGGTGCCGCCTGTCAGGATGAGATCGTAGATGGGGGCCATACGGATCCGGTCTCTTGCGGGGGAAGTGCCAGCGGCTTACGTAATGGCCGATAGTTTTGCAAGATCAGGCTCGTTTTCCCACCATGCCCTTTGCCCCGCTCAGAGATCGCGCACTCGTTTCCGTGTCCGGGCCGGATGCCGAGCACTTTTTACAGAACATCCTGACCACCGACCTCGACGTGCTCGGCAGCAGCGAAGCAAAGCCCGGCGCGCTGCTAACGCCGCAAGGCAAGATCCTTTTCGACTTCCTGATCTCGCGCGCCGGCGAAAATGCTTTCCGACTTGAATGCCGTACCGAGACCGCCGATGATTTCATGCGCCGGCTGACGCTCTACAAATTGCGCGCCAAAGTCGAAATTGCCAAGCTGGATCAGCCGGTTGTGGCCGTCGCATGGGGAAGCGATTCAACCACTTCGCAATTTGAATCAGCACCGTTTGCTGATGCGCGGTTTGTCGATACTGCCGTCAAGCGCTTCTACGATGACACCGCAGATGGCGGCGACCTTGCCGCATGGCAAGCCTTTCGCATCGCCCATGGCATTGCCGAAAGCGGTGCGGACTACCAACTCGGCGACGCTTTTCCGCATGACGTGCTGCTCGACGAGATCGGCGGTGTCGGCTTCAAGAAAGGCTGCTACGTCGGCCAGGAGGTCGTCTCGCGCATGCAGCATCGAGGCACTGCCAGGCGTCGGGTGTTGATTGTCTCGGCCGAACGCACCCTGCCCACTTCGCGCGCAGAGTTGACCGTGGAGGGGCGACCGGTCGGCACGCTTGGCTCGACCGCGGCCAGGACAGGCCTTGCCATTGCCCGCATCGACCGGGTCAAGGCAGCGCTCGACGCCGGCCTGCCGATCCTGGCGGAGGATGTCGCCGTGTCGCTCGCTATCCCGTCCTGGGCGAAATTCAGCTTTCCGCAGGAAGCCATCGGCGCGGAGGATGCCTGATGGCTGCCGATCGCGCCGGGGCGCCGCCGCGCGCCTGGCAGCGCATGCTGTCCGGCCGACGGCTCGATCTGCTCGATCCCTCGCCGCTCGACATCGAGATCTCCGATATTGCCCATGGCCTTGCCCGCGTCGCACGCTGGAACGGCCAGACCAGAGGCGAGCACGCCTTTTCTGTCGCCCAGCATTCGCTGCTGGTCGAAACGCTTGTCGGCGAGCTGATGCCGGATGCCGACGCCGACGCGCGGTTGGCGGCGCTGCTGCACGACGCGCCGGAATATGTCATCGGCGACATGATCTCGCCGTTCAAATCCGTGATGGGCGGCAGCTACAGGGATTGCGAGATCAGGCTGCAGCGCGCCATCCATCTGCGCTTTTCACTGCCGGCCGAACTCGACGCGGGACTGCGCAAGGAGATCAAGCGAGCGGATCAGATCGCCGCTTATTTCGAAGCAACGCTGCTTGCGGGTTTTTCGACGGCAGAGGCGACGGAGTTCTTCGGCAGGCCGCGCGGCTTCAACGCCGAGCGCTTCGACGTCACGCCGCGCTCGGTGACTTGGGCGCAGAATGCCTTTCTCAAACGCTTTGCGGCGATCGAAAAGTCGCGACGCCAGACTGCCGTTCCAGCCGGCTGAAAACGGTAAATTAACCGGCAGGGACAACAGTGCCATGGTTAACCATGGTCCATAGGCTTGCCTCATGCCCGTTGCCGGTATCAAGGCTGGTTCGTCCGTCCGCCGACGGAGGGCCAAAGGCGTTGGTCAGCCGCAACCTATTGAAGACGAGCTGCGCGAACAGAACGAGCGTTTTTCGGCAGCGGTCGAGAACATGTCGCATGGCCTGTGCATGTTCGATGCCGATGAACGGATGATCATCTGCAACAGGAACTACATCAGCATCTTTCGCCTCGACGCCGAAGTGGTGCGGCCCGGCATCCGGTTTTTCGACATCCTCCAGCACAGCGTGGATATCGGCATCGCCTCGCAAAGCGCTGAGCAACTCTATGCCATCCGCAAGCCCTATATCGACCAGGCAAAGCCTTCCACCTATGAGGAAACGCTTGCAGATGGGCGTATCGTCAACATTTCGCACCGGCCGCTGGCGTCAGGCGGTTGGGTATCGATCTACGAGGACATCACCGAGCAACGGCGCGCCGAGCAGGAGTTGAAGGAGCAGCACCGCCGTTTCGACGCGGCACTTGCCAACATGTCGCAAGGCCTTTTGATGTACGATGCGGATGGCAAGCTGATCGTGCGCAACGAACGTTTCCTGGAACTTTATCATGTCAGACCGGCCGACTTCCCGCTTGGCATGAGTCACCATGATGCGTTCAAGCGGCTGCTGGAACTGGGCATTTATACAAAGCTCGACCCCGACAGCGAAATCTCGCAAATCGAAGCCTGCCTGCGGGCGGGGAAAACACACGTAACGCATCGCCATCTCGCTGATGGCAGAACGCTGCTGGTTGCGCGCCGGCCGATGAGCGGCGGCGGCTGGGTCGCGACGTTCGACGACGTCACCGAGCGCAGGCGCGTGGAAGAGCGCATGACCCATCTTGCGCACCACGACACACTGACCAACCTGCCCAATCGCTCGATGCTTCGCGAACGGCTCGACCAAGCCCTGAGTGAGACGAGAGACGGATCGCTGGCGATATTCTCGCTCGACCTCGATCATTTCAAGGCGGTCAACGACAGCTGGGGCCACCCCGCCGGCGACTGGCTGCTGAAATGCGTGGCCGAACGGCTGCAACGGTGCCTGCGCAATGAAACGGACGTTGTCGCCCGCTTCGGCGGCGACGAATTCGTCATCATCCAGTTCAATCTCAAAAGCCCGGGCGACGCGGAAAAGCTGGCCAAACGCATCGTCGAGATCATCGGAAAGCCATTTCGCGACAAAAGACACGACATGCGTGTCGGCATCAGTCTCGGCATTGCGCTGTTTCCGAATGACGGCAAGGACGCCGACACTTTGCTGAAAAATGCCGATATGGCGCTCTATCGGGCAAAGAGCGAAGGGCGCAACCTGTACCGCTTCTTCGAACCAGCCATGGACGCGATGGTGCGGGCACGCCGGGCGCTCGAAATCGATCTCAGGGCAGCGCTGTCGCGACGGGAATTCGAGCTGGATTTCCAGCCGATCATGAACATCGCCTCCGGCGAAATCGTCGGTGCCGAAGCCTTGATGCGCTGGCGTTCGCCGGTGCGCGGCCTGGTACGGCCGGACGACTTCATTCCGGCCGCCGAGGAGACCGGGCTGATCGTGCCGCTTGGAGAATGGGCGCTGCGAAAAGCCTGCACGACCGCGGCAGGCTGGGCGGCTTGGCGCATCGCCGTCAATGTCTCCGCCGTACAGATCAAAAGCGGTACCTTTGCCCGCAGCGTTATCTCGGCCCTGGCGTTCTCGGGCGTGCCGGCCAACCGGCTTGAACTGGAAATCACCGAAACGGTGCTGATGGACGAGAGCGATCTGGTGCTCAAGACACTCAGGCAGCTACGCGATCTGGGCGTCCGCATCGCGCTGGATGATTTCGGCACCGGCTATTCGTCGCTGGGCTACCTCAGGCGCTTTCCCGTCGACAAGATCAAGATCGATCGCTCTTTCACCCGTGACATCGACAGTCGCGATACCGCGGCGATCGTGCGCACCATCATCGGGCTTGGCGCACAGCTGAGCATCACCGTCACCGCCGAAGGTGTCGAGACCGAAGCGCAGCTTGAATTCCTGCAAAAGGAGGGTTGTGTTGAGGCCCAAGGCTATTTGATCGGGGTGCCGTCAAAGGCGTCGGACATTAATCGGCTGCTGAAGTCGAGCGCGACGATCCGGCAGTCCGGCTAAGTGCGACAGTCTCGCGGAAGCGCGGGCAACCGGCTCCTTGAGATGACGCTCGATCCGCGAATTCCTTGATAGGAGAAGGCGGCATTCAGGTGTGGCGAACCAGGAGGTTCCCAACGGGTCAGAGATGTCCGCTCAATGCCTCCACCATATCCTTGTTCGTCGCCACGGGAACGATCTCGAATTCGACCAGATCCGCCCATTCGATGACCCACCGCTGCAGGAGCGTGACGTCATCGGCCTCCACCAGCAGGAAGCAGCGGCTCATATCCGCTGCGATCCAGCTGTGGTGCACGAGAAGCGCGTCCGGCTTCAGGCGGCCCTGGTCGCGGAAACGGCGGTAGATCTCCTTGCGGTCGCAGCCACGAAAATCCTCGGTTACGAAGAACAGCATCTTTTTCCCCTCAGTTCGGATATTATCGCCCCGGCCGGTCCAGCCGCTCCAGGAACCACTGCGTCAGCCGCACCCAGACCTCGTCTTTTTCGCCGGAGTCTTCCCAGCCGTGGTCGAGGTTGGGGTTGTCGTTGACCTCGATGACGAAGACGCCGTCCCTGGTTTCCTTGAGGTCGACGCCGTAGAGGCCATCGCCAATGCAGCGCGCCGCGCTCACCGCCGTCTCGACGACATGGGCCGGTGCTTCCTTCAGGGTGAACGTCTTGATGCCGCCCTGGTCGGGCTTGCCGTTGGCCTTATGATTGACGATCTGCCAATGTTTCTTGGCCATCAGATAATGGACGGCGAACAAGGGTTGGCCGCCGAGGACACCGACGCGCCAGTCATATTCCGTCGGAATGAATTTTTGCGCGATCAGGAGGTCGGAATCCTCCAGCCATTCGGTTGCGAGCGTCTTCAACTCTTCAAAGGTGCCGCATTTCTTGACACCGCGCGAAAACGAGGAGTCCGGGATCTTCAGCACCAGCGGGAAGCCCAGCGTCTGTGCCGCAACTTCCAGGTCCGAAGTGCCAGCAATCATCACCGTCGGCGGCACCGGTACCTTGTTGTAGGTCATCAGCTCGTTGAGATAGACCTTGTTGGTGCAGCGGATCATCGACAGCGGATCGTCGATGACCGGCATGCCTTCCTGCTGGGCGCGGCGGGCAAAGCGGTAGGTGTGGTTGGAGATCGAAGTGGTCTCGCGGATGAACAGCGCGTCGTAGTTGGCGAGCTTGGCCAGATCCCGCTTGGTGATCGGCTCGATTTCGACGCCCATCTTTTCAGCGATCTTGGCCCAGTGGCGCAGCGACGAAATCTCCGACGGCGGCAGTTCCTCATGCGGATCGACCAGCGTTGCGAAAGTGTAGCGCGCCGGCGTGCGGCCCTTGGTGTCGCGCCACTCGCGGTTGGTGTAGGTCTCCAGGCACTGGAGAAAGTGCGTTTCCTCGTCCTCGGTCATCCTGGCCAGGGGATGGAAGCCAATCTTGCGGATCGAGGCCCATTCGGCGCTGTCCCTGATGTGAACCTCAAGCGCCGGGGCACGGAACCAGTCGAACAGAAGTTTTGCGAAGCGGTCCCAGATCCTGGATGGTCCGATGCCGAAGAAGATGCAAACCTTCTGCGGAAAAGCGCCGCCCAGGTCCTTGCGGCACTTGTTGAGTGCGAGTTCGAGTTCCGGCAACGCGTGCTCATAGAGCTTGCGTTCTGACAGGTCGATCATCGTTTCGACCGTCGGGATGACCTTATGGCCACGCGAACCCGCGAGCAGCGAGGCGTAGTAGCCGCGGCTCTGGTAGCCGTAATTGTTCGACAGGTTGATTACCTTCGGCCGCTGACCGCGAAAGAGTGCCGGATGGGCAAGGTAGTCGCGATTGGTGATGATCTTGTGCGGCGTCGCCACTTGGTCGAGATCGTTCTGCCGGCCGGTAAGGATGACCCAGGTCATTGGCTGTCGCGCTTTCCGAGAGTGATGGCGGCGCGCAATCCGTCGCGGCCGAATTGCGCCATGTTCATGAAGATGCCGTAAGGCACGGGAATGTTGGCAGCATCGAGGATCGTCTCCTGCCGCTCGTCCTCGACCCAAGGGTCGTGGATCAGGATATGATCGCCGTCATCACCGATGGCCAATACCCAGTGCGGAACCTTCTTGCCGAACATCAGGAAGCCGCTGATCAGGACCAGTACCAGTTTTCCCTCTGCGATCGCGGTGCGAATGTCGTCAAGCCCGAATGAACGGTAATTCACCGGGATGCCGTAAAGTTCCGCGCGGCGGCGAAAGTCGACCTGCGCCAGCTCCATCACCCGGCGCTTGTCCTCGCTGCGCACCGACTGCAGGAACAGCGCGCCGTAGAAGGAGACATAGATCTCAGCAGCAAGCCCGCTCTCATAGCCAGCGACGGCCAGCCCGAACGGCTCGCAGCCGCCCGGCCCCGACATCATGAAAACGGTCGTCGCCTCACGCCACAGCCTGATTTCCATAACCGGATCCGGCACGAATCCGGGGTCGAAGTTAGCCATCGCCATCATCAGGCAGCATGGTCCGCAGGTGAATTCGCAAGTCTGCTGATAAAACGGCACTTCGGTGGCGACCGGAATGTCGCCGCGCAAGGTCTTTTCATAGCGCAGCGCAGTGGCGCCATCCTCATAGTAGTCCGGTTCACGACCGATCTTGCGGTAGCCGCTCTGCTCGTAGATCTGGATGGCGCGCGGGTTGTCCTCGCGGACTTCCAAACGAAGCATCATGCGGCCATGCTCGAAAGCGGCGGCTTCAGCCTGTTCCAGCAGCAGGCGGCCAACGCCACGGCCGCCGAAAAATGGACCGACGGCGATCGAATAAAGCCGCGCGACGCCGCTGCCCTTGCGAAACAGCACGACCGCATAGCCGGCGACGTGGCCATCGTTCTCGCCAACCAGCAGTTCGGCGGTGTCGCGTTCGATCAGTTGGCGAAAAGAGCGGCGAGAAATGCGGTCGCTCGAGAAAACAGCTTTTTCGATGGCGGCGAGGTCATCGACGTCGGACGCGCGGGCCTTGCGAATCTCGGCAGGCATGCGGGCTCAGAAAACCTCGATTGGGTTGTGGAAACTGCCCTAGTCTAAACATCGGTCACACCAGCCGAAGTGCCAGCATTCAGCAAGCGCTATCGCACCTCGATTAGGGCCGAATTGTGACAGTTTTCAAGGCAGGCAGGTCGCGCAAAGGCTTTGAAACGACCTTCGTGTTTCGGCATCGGCGCGGCTCCGGAAAAACGAGATCCTGCTCAGCTTTTCAAGCCCGCCAGAAGCTGGCCATAGGCGCTCTTGGCCACTGCGGCCAGCTGCTCGCGCGGCAGCGATCCGACGACGGCGCAGCCATAACCCTTGTCCAGCCAGTAGACGGCCTCAGGACCATCTTCTTCCCCATAAGTGCCCTTGGCCTTGGCTGCCGATTCGGCGATGACGAAGAGCGAAATGCGCTCGCCCTTGTCGTCCTCGTAAAGCAGCATCGCGGCCTTGCCCTGGCCGGCAGGCAGCAGCCGGCCACCGACCAGTTGGAAACCTTGCGCCGCCAGATCCGGTGCGACGAGCTTCAAACCCACCTGGTTCGACAACCAGCTCTGCAAATGATCCTTGTCGCTTGCCGGCACTTCCACCGCATGCCGCTTTTCGGCGGCATAGATGACATGGGCGGCGATCGCCTCTTCGGCAAGCTGGTCTTCGGCCGTGTTTTCCAGGCCGAGGCGGCCGATGCCGGCAAGGTAGCCGCCAGCGCCGCCAATCACCAGGATGGCGGCAGCGGCGGCCGCAAGCCACCAACGCGAGCGCGATGGCGACACTCTGACCACCGGCGCCTCGCCAAGCACCACCTTGGTCAGCCGCACCGGGACGGGCTCGTCCAGCACGCCGTTAAAGGCTGCGCGCAACGCTGCCCGGTCGGCGGCGTAGCGTGCGCTCCTGGCCTTCATCTCGGCATTGGCCTCGAGCCATGCCTCATAGGCCGTCCGCTCATCGCCCGGCAACTCGCCATCGAGAGCCATGTGGATGTCGCGTTCGGAGAAATCGCGTCGGCTCATTTCTCGACGATCCTTATCGACCGGCGGCGCGCGGTATCATCAAGCAGCGCGCGCAGTTCCTCGCGCCCGCGCGCGATGCGCGACATCAAGGTGCCGGCGGGAACCCCAAGGATGTTGGCGGCTTCGGCGTAGGAAAACCCTTCGATGGCGACCATCATAAGTGCCGCGCGCCGGTCAGGGCTGATCGCCTGCAGCGCGTCGACGATCTCGCGCGAGGCGATGCTCTCGACCTGCTCGGCGGGTGCTGCCTGCGCCTCGCTCGCCTCGAGCGGCAGCATCGCTGCCTCGCCGCGCCGGTTCACCTTGCGCATCTGGTCGATGAACAAATGATGCATGATCGTAAACAGCCACCTCCTGGGGCTTTCTCCTGTCTGCCAATTGTCGAGCCGCACAAGTGCCCGCTCGAGACAATCCTGGACGAGATCGTCAGCGGAATCGCGGTCGCGCAACAGCGAGCGTGCATAGCGGCGCAGACGCGGTATTTCACCAAGGATTGCTGCCTTCTTTTCGTCCATGACCGCTGGTTCTGGAGGGCCCCTGTCCGTGATGATTGAACGCGCCTTTGCAGCGCGGCGCAAGCGGCCAGCGCGAAGCGGTCCGCCGCCCCGGTCACCCAAGCAAATGAATAACGCTGCCAGTGGCAGGTTTATTCCCGGCCAAATTGAAATCGTCAGCTATTGCTCGTCTCGAGCTTTGCTTTCGCCGCCCTTGTCAGCAGCCGCTGATAGAACAGGCCGATGCCGATGAGCACCGCGCCGAGGCCGATGAAGGACAGCGCCCGCAACACGCCTTCCAGTTCCGACATGTCGAAGATGAAGACTTTGAGCACGGCGATCGAGATCAGCGCCGCCGACGCTATGCGCAGCACCTGCGACTTCAGCCATACACCTGCGGTGAGCAGCACCACGCCGATGACCAGCCACAGTGCCGAATAAGTATAGGTCTCGAGCTGGCCGAGACCGCTCCACAGCCCGATGAACTCGCCCTTGAACAGGCGCCTGACCGACAGCGTGGCATAGGCGAAGCCGAGCACCGCCGCCACCATCGCCAGCATCGCTGCATACCATTTCGGTCGTTTGTCGCGGGCATAGAGCGCCAGTGCGCCGGCCGCAACCGCCGGCAAGAGGTAGGCGAGGAACAGAAGATTGAACACCGGAATGCTGCCGGTCGATTCATCCGTCAGCAGCGGGTTCAGCGCCAGAAAATGCTGGAGGACGATGAACGCGACCGAGACCACGCCCGCTGCAATCGAGCCGTAGCGCAGCACCGAACTTGGCGAGCGCATGTCGATGGCGACCAGGATGGCACCGGCACCGATGGCGATCAGCGTGTAGATCGCCTGTTCGGCAAGCGTCGCAGCAGCCGTATCGATGACGCCGCCATGCATGGCATGGCGCACCAGCATGGCGACGGTGAGCAGGGCAAACAGCGCGGCGCCGGCCTCCATTGCGAGGCGCGGTCGGCCGTTGGTGGTTCGGGCAAGCTGCCAGGCGGCAAAACCGAAAGCGAGCGCCGGCACGCCATATCCAAGCAGCAGCCAGTTGAACACCGGCGTCTTCGACAGGAACTCGGCACCGACGATGGTCGGGTCGAAGGCAGCGCGACCAAGCACTGCAATCACCGCACCAACGGAAATCCAGCCAAGCACCGGATAGCTACGCCAGCGCGTCGCCAGCGCCGGCACGGCGGCGGCTGCTCCGAGCAGGATGGTTGTCCAGCCGGAACCAAAGGCCATGTGCAGCATCAGCAGGCCGGCAATCGCCGCCCCGCCGAGCGCAAAGGAGACAGCAGCGCCGCCGGTTAGCGGCGGCGCTTCGCCGCGCGCTATCCACTCGCCGCCGGCGACGAAGACTCCGACCAAAACGGCTGCGACCGCCGCATAAGCAAGGTCTCGGTCGAGATTGCCGAAGGTAGACCAGAGCGCCAGCAGGATGACCAGTGGCGCGACAGCGCTCCAGGCCGCCCATGCGGCGGCGCGCAGCCAGCCAGAGGCCGCAAAACGGCGCGCCGCCCAAAAGCCGGCGCCGATGAAGACCAGGCCGAGAGCGATGCCGACCCTGAACATCAAGGCATCGGACGCCACGACCGGCATGCCGTCGACGCCGAGAGCGCCACCCGAAAAATCTGAAGCGATCGTGGTCGGCGGAATGATGCCGAGATAGACCAGTACCGTCGCCAGCCCGGCGGCGTGCAGCAGTGCAAGCGCCCGCGGCCGGTAGAGCGCCACCGCCACCAGGGCTGCGACAAGGGCGGCCCCCGGCAATGCACCGCGGATGGCGACGAAGGCCGGATCGACAAACAGGGCCAGCGCCGAAAGGCCGACGAAGAAGCCCGGCGCGATCGACGGCCAGTCGAAGCCGCTGCCGGCGCCCGCATCGTCGCGGCGGCCAAGCCAGACGAAGGCGAGCACGGCCAGTGTCACTCCGTCGATAAAGAGGATGACGGCAAGGTTCGCCCCCGGCGCGTCGGTCATATAGAAGATGGTCCAGACGCCCGTGGCGACGAAGGCTGCGGCCATCAAAAGCCTCCAGTCGCGGATGCGGGCAATGACGCAGGTGGCGGCGAGCACGATCGCCAGATAGCCGAACAGCGCCCACGGATTGGGCGCCTGCGAGGCGACCAGCAGCGGCGTCACCATGGCACCGAGTAGGCCGACGCCGGCCAGCGCCTGACCGTGGACCAGGCTTGCCGCGATCGTCGCCACCCCGATGGCGCCGAGCAGCGTGAAAGCGAGCGTCGGGCCGATGAAGCCGTAAACGCTGTACGCGGCGTAGACGGTACCGAACAGGATGAAAGCGCCGGCCGCCGTCAGGATCGCCGGGATATAGGCACCGGCGGCACCTTGCACCGGCACCCTGAAGCCGGTGCGCCGGATGAACTCGCCGCCGGCGACCAGCACCAGCCCGAGTGCCGCCGCCATGACAAGCCGCACGCGTGGCCCGAAAATGCCGGCCTCGATGGTGTAGCGGATCAGAAACAAGCCACCCAGCGCCAGCGCGATGCCGCCGACCCAGACCGCCCAGCGGGTACCGAGCGCCGTTTCGACGTCGGACTGGCGAGCTGCCTTCGCCGCTGCCGCCGGTTGCGCCGACTCCGGCGCGGACGGCGCCGTTGTATCGGCATCGGCCTCTGTAGCTGACACGACCGCTGCGGGCCGTGGCGATACGGCCATGTCGGCTGTGACCGCAAGCGGGATTGCGGCATCCGCCGGTTTGCTGTCGTTTGCAGCCGGTTCCTTGGCTTGCGGCGGCAGCGCGGGCGTGCCCGAAAGCACAAGGCTGCGCAAGGCGCCAAGCTCGCGCTCGATCAGGCCGATGCGGCTCTGCTGGCGTGAAATGATGACGAACAGCGCGATGATGGCGACGAGGCCAATCAGGCTTTCAAACATGGCGGTTCCCCCAAACCAAGCCAGTTGTCACTGACATTCAATGTTCAGTGATATTCAAATGCGGCGGCCAAACGGCCGGTCCATTCAACGTGCCGCCGGATTGGCCGGAAAGATCGAGCATGTTTCGGTGCCGAAAGCCAGCAGCTTTGCCGTTGGCGTCCTTCAGCGCCGCTTCCGAAACCGTCAGCGTGCGGCCCTTGTGCACCACTTTGCCCTCGCACACCACCTCGCCCGTCCTTGGCGTGATCGGCCGCGTCAAATTCACTTTGAACTCGGCCGTCGCATAGGCCTCGCCCACCTGCGAAATGGTGCCAAGGCCGAGCGGCGAAACGTTTTCGGGATCAGGTTCAACTTCGCTCATCTGGTGGTTTCCCCGGTGGCGGCTTCCCCGGCGCTTGCCTTGCCGGATTCACGGCCGGGTGAATGATGCCTGCGCAAGGCGGCGAGAAACCCGGCGCGGGCGCCGGGAGGCTCGATGCCGCGCGGTTCGTAGACACGGCGGGTCAAAAAGAAGCCGGTCAGCCGGAAGGCGTCCTCGATCGCCGCCGGATCGGCGCGCAGCCCGGAGCCGCGCTGCAGGAAGGCAGGCAGCGCCAGCATCTTGTCGCGCCACGGCGCGCCCGCCGCCAGCGACACGGCGCGGCCGGATTTCGGCGAGACATAGGCAAGGTCCTGCCTGGTGCCGGTCGCCGCACACTGGCTGAGATCGAGGCCGAAACCGAGTTCGTCGAGTACCAGCAGCTCGAAGCGGGCCACCAGCTCGCCGGCGGCATCGGCATCGTCGAGATGAGCGATCATCACCGCAAGCGTCTCGTAAAGGCCGCCATGGGCGTCACGCTCAGGCAGAAGACGCAAATGCGCGGCCATCGTCTGCAGGCCGTAGACGGCAACGGCGCTGTCCATCAGCCGGGCGGCGTTCATCTCGATAGCCTCGATCTGGAAGGTGCCGAGATGCTCGTCGAGCCGCGCCCGCCACAACAGGTCGACGCGATTGCCGGGCTGCAAGACAGGCTGCTGTTTGCGCGAACGGCCGCCGCGCACGAGACCGAGATGGCGGCCATGCGCGCGTGTCATCACCTCAAGAATGGCGCTGGTTTCGCCATGCTTGCGGGTGCCGAGAATGATTCCCTCGTCGCGCCATTCCATGACGAGAGCTTGTCACCGGTTGGATGGCGAAATCAAGATGAGCGACGAATCCGCCGCCAACCCAAAACGGCCCGTAGCGTATCGCTACGGGCCGTTTTTTACGAGATCGTCGTTTGATCAGAACGAGCGCTGGAAGCGGAAGATGCCGCCGATTGCGTCGGCATCGTCGGCATCGAAATTGTCGTAATAATCGACTTCGGCGGTGATCGTGTAACCAGGAACGATGGTGTAGGCGACGTTGGCCGCAACGGCGAAGTCTTGGTCGTCGGTATAGGAGACCTGGGCGTTCAAAGAGGTCTTCTTGTTGACGGCATAGCTGCCGCCGCCCCAGACGGCAAAGTTGCCAGTCCACGGCTTGTAGAAGTTCTTCGCGACGTTGTCGTCGCTGCCGTAGCCCGCCATCACGAACAGGGTCAGGTCAGTAATCGGCTTGACGTCGAGGCGAGCTTTGCCGGCCCATTCTTCCGACGTGCTGTTATAGGCGCCGACCGCGGTGATCGCACCCCAGTCGCCCTTGTATTTCACGCCGCCGACGACAAACGGAACGTAGCTGTCGATCGACTGGTCAGCGCCGGAGCCCGTTTCGACCGAGGCGACTGCCGTAAAGCCATTACCGCCGTCGAAATAGTAACTGATCAGGTTGGTGTCCTTGGTGCCGTAAGGAATGATAGTGTCCTGGACGACGTTGCCGGCGTAACCGATGAACGAATCATAGACAGTTTCATCCTTACCGACGCGGAAACCTCCAAGCTGGATCCAGGCGAAGTTCAGGGTAACCGCCTTGTTGTCCTGCACGCTGAAATCAACACCGCTCACGGTGCGTTTGGTATTGCCGAAGTTGAAACGGGTCTCGGTATAGGTCTTCAACGTGCCGAGCTCGGTTTCCTGGCCGGTCCACGTCTTCAGATTGAAGCGGGCATTCTTGTTCCAGGTCTGCTGCTCGTCACCGTCCATAAGGTCGTGTGTCGTCGCGCCATCGAAAACGCGGCCGGCGTCGCCGAAGCTGGCGTCATAGCGGACATAGCCGCCGATGCGCAGGCAGGTCTCGGTGCCGGGAATGTAGAAGTAGCCGGCGCCGTAGACGTCGCAAATCTTGACGTATTCGGCGGGTTCCGGCTCGGCGACCACAACAGCGTCGGCGGCGCGCGCACCGGAGACCGCGACGAATGCCGCCGCTGAGCCGAGAAGAAGGCTCTTGATATTCATTTTCTGACCTCTCCAGTCAAAGTTAAAAATGGCTTTGGAATCATGGGTTGAACGGCTGAACGCCTCACCCACGTCGAAAAAGGCGCGCACCGCACCCCCTCTTCAGGCGGCGAACATACTCATCCGCATTCCAGTCTCAATGACGATTGCAAAAATAATCAACGTTTGCATAACAGAATAAATCCATGTTGCACAAATATCACTTCATATTTGCTTCACATTTTCCCGTGGCACAAACGAAACACTGTCACAATTGTACAAAAATATACTTATGCCATTAGCCGGCAAACCGATCGGCACCCGACATACATTCCTTCTACGTGTTCTTTTTTTGGAATAGACTTCTAACGTTGGCAGCGAGATCAAGCCGACTTCGCCATCGCTGCGTTCTGTGCGGCAAGAACGACTTCCGCCACCAGATCCCGTTTGAGCATTTCAATGGGAATACGTCCGGCGAGGCCGGGCGCGGGGCCGATCAGCCACGACCAGGCATGCCGTGGATCGGGCATCGCGGATAACACTTCCTTGACACCCGGCGCCGGCCTGCCGTCGATGAACTGGGCCAGGGGAAATACATGTTTGCGGCCACCGGTGCGCAACGCAACGACCGTGCCGCTCCGCTGCCAGCGATGCAGGGTCGAGCGCGATATGCCGAGATTTTGCTGCAGGAACGTCGACCCGGCGACCCGACCGGCCCAGTCCTCGACCCGCATCGCGTCGAGGTCGCCCGTTCCGGCCAGGCGTTGGATGTCTGCCCCTTGACCTTCGTGCGCCGTCGACAGATGCGTCCGGGCACGGCGTTCCGCAGCTTCGGCTGCCAATATCCGCACGAAACGCGACGCCATGCCGGGTAATCTTTCCTGCATGGTGTCGATCGCACTGATGTCGGTCGGCGCAAGCAAAGCGACGGCGGCGGCAACGGCGCCGGCGACCCTGCCCGCTGCAACGACCGCATCGCTTTTCGTCACCTTGCCTTGCCGCGCCAGCACGCGCTCGATCTCAACAGCGACGGCGTTTGCAAACTCGGTCTGACGGATGCGGTCGATGCGATTCCAAGTCCCTGTCATGTCCTGATCTGGCTGCTTGCCCGCCGGTTCCGGTTTGCTCGGAAGCGGGTCTTTCGCACAGCCTATAGGCAGAGTGTGTGACGGAGAGACGACGAACGGGAACCATGCACGATCGCAGTGTCGGCAGGTGCTCCAACCGGTCTAACTGGCCGGTTCTGCATGAAATATCGGAAATTTCTCAGAACCCGCTCAGGATTTCGGGCCGCGCCGGTGCCAATAAGAAACGGCTCGACCGACGTGGTCGACGCATGGCTTCCGGAATGATTCGGCGGCTGTTCAAGATGCAAGTCGACCGATCGGGCACCCCGGCGACCTCTCAAAATCCTGAGGCGGCCAACAGGCCGCTCTGCGGATCGCCCAAACAGGCTCAGTGCGGAAATTCGAGCCCCATTTCACGGTAGCGCTCGGGATCGTCGCCCCAGTTCTCGCGCACCTTGACGAACAGGAAGAGGTGCACCTTCTGCTCGAGTATGCCTGCGATTTCCATGCGCGCGGCCTGGCCGATGGCGCGGATCGTCTCGCCCTTATGGCCGAGCACGATCTTCTTCTGGCTGTCACGCTCGACATAGATTGTCTGGTCGATGCGCACCGAGCCGTCCTTCTTCTCTTCCCATTTCTCGGTCTCGATGTGGGAGGAATAAGGCAGTTCCTGATGCAGCCTGAGATAGAGCTTTTCGCGGGTGATCTCGGCCGCGAGCTGGCGCATCGGCAGGTCGGAGATCTGGTCCTCCGGATAGTACCAGGGGCCGGCCGGCAAGGTCTCGGCTAGATAGTCGAGCAGGTCCTTGCAGCCGGACCCGGTCAGCGCCGAAACCATGAAGGTGCGCTTGAACGGCACCCTTTCGTTGGCTGCCGCCGACAATGCCAGCAACGTCTCGTGCTTGACCCGATCGACCTTGTTGAGGATCAACACCATCGGCTGCCGGACATCCTTCAGCCGCTCGAGGATGGCGTCGGCATCGCCCCGGATGCCGCGCTCGGCATCGATCAAGAGCAGCACGATATCGGCGTCCTTGGCACCGCCCCACGCGGTCGTCACCATCGCCGTGTCCAGCCGGCGCTTCGGCTTGAATATGCCCGGCGTGTCGACGAAGACGATCTGCGCGTTGTTGTGGGTGGCAATGCCGCGCACGATAGCGCGCGTGGTCTGCACCTTGTGCGTCACGATCGACACCTTGGCGCCGACCAATTGGTTGACCAGCGTCGATTTCCCCGCATTGGGCGCGCCGATCAGCGCGACGAAGCCGGAGCGGGTAGCGGGAGCTTCTGTTGCCGGAGCTTCGGTGGCGGTCATGCGGCACTCCCTTGATCGAGCCAGACGCCTTCCCGCTGCAGAAGTGCCGCGGCTGCAGCCTGCTCCGCCTCGCGCTTGGAGCGCCCGCTGCCGGTCGCCGACGGATAGGCGCCGACCTTGACACTGACGGTGAACAGCGGATCGTGGTCCGGTCCCTCGCGGCTGTCGATTATGTAAACCGGCACTGCGCCTGCCGCCTGATGCGCCCATTCCTGGAGTTCGGTTTTCGCATCGCGACGGGCGGCGTCAATGGCTTGCGAGCGCGGCTGCCAGTATTTGTGGATGAAGGCACGGGCCGCTTCCAACCCTCCGTCGAGATAGAGCACGGCGATCAGCGATTCCAATGCATCGGCGCGCAGATTGACGCGCTTGCGCCCGTCGAGGCCGCGTACGTCCGAACCGGCGCGAACAAGTTCCGGCAGGCCGATCTCCTCGGCAATTTCCGCCAAGGCTTCAGCGTTGACCAGAGCGTTCAATCTCAGCGACAGCTCACCCTCGGCGGCGTCGGGAAATGCCGCCAGCAGCATATCGGCAACGACAAGGCCGAGAACGCGGTCGCCCAGGAATTCGAAACGTTCGTAGTCGATGCCGGCGTGACTGCCGCGAGCGCTGGCATGGGTCAGCGCCCGCTGCAGGCGCTGATGGTCGCCAAAACTGTGGCCGGTGCGCTCCCTGAGCGCCTCGGCGAGCGCATCGGCGGTCAGCCGTTTCGTCGCCGCCATGGCCCTAATTGACGAAATGGAACAGGCGCGAGGCGCGCATCAGCGACGGCCATTTCCAGATTTCGAGCGGGCTGGCGCTGCCGCCGATCGAGAAGAAAATGAGGTTGGCGCGGCCGACCAAATTCTCGTCCGGCACGAAGCCGACGGTGAAGCGGCTGTCCGACGAGTTGTCGCGATTGTCGCCCATCATGAAATAGTGACCGGGCGGCACCTTGAACTCTTTGGTATTGTCGCCGATCGAGGCCTGCGTCAGGTCGAGCGTGTCGTAGCTGACGCCGTTCGGCAGCGTCTCGCGATAGACATCGACCGGCCCGTTCTCCTCGGTGATGTCTCGGTTGTCGATCTGCCCGACCTTGACGCGTGGCACGCCCACGTCATTGATGAAGAGCTGGCCATCCTTGACCTGGATCTTGTCGCCCGGCAGGCCGACGACGCGCTTGATATAATCGACAGAAGGATCCGGCGGAAACTTGAACACCACCACGTCGCCGCGCTTCGGCTCTGAGCCCCAGATGCGGCCCGAAAAGATGTTCGGCCCGAACGGCAGTGAATAGCGGGAGAAGCCGTAGGACCACTTGGTGACGAAGAGATAGTCGCCTTCGAGCAAAGTCGGCCGCATCGACCCGGACGGGATCGAGAACGGCTGGAACAGGAGCGTGCGGATGACCAGCGCAAGCAGCAGGGCCTGGACGATGACGCTGACGGTTTCGCCAAGTCCGCCGGATTTCTTCTGGGTTTTTTCAGCCACGCTCATGTCGTCCTCGATTGTGCGTTGGATGGTATAGAGTCTCGGCGCGCGCTGGGCAACGTCATGCCGGTGGTCAGATGCAATCAATGTGGCGCTTCTTCGACCGGCAACGCTTCAATGATCACAAAGGCTTGAGCGAGCGGAAAATCATCGGTGATGGTGAGGTGGATCACCGCGCGGTGCCCTTCAGGCAGAATTTCGTCCAGCCGCGCTGCCGCCCCATTGGTCAGCGCCATGGTCGGCTTGCCGCTGGCCAGGTTGACGACCCCCATGTCGCGCCAGAACACACCCTGCGCCATACCGGTGCCCAATGCCTTGGCGCAAGCTTCCTTGGCAGCGAAACGCTTGGCGTAGGAGGCCGCACGCGCCGCGCGGTTTTCGGACCGCGCCTGTTCGATCTCGGTGTAGATGCGCTGGATGAAGCGTTGGCCATGGCGTTCCAGCGACTTCTCGATGCGTCTGATGTCGATGAGGTCGCTGCCAATACCGATAATCATTCGGCAGGAACTTCTGGCCCGGTTTTTCCAGCCTTTGCCGCTCTTTCGGCCAGCCGCTTGCGGCGCTGCTCGTGGAAAGTGACCATGCCCCAGCGGGTGATGCCGTAAAACAGCAGGCCGAAAACCAGGCCGAGCGGTATTGCGCCGATCGTCATCGGCTTCAGCACCGGTCCCCACAATTGCGCAAAGGAAAGATTATGCAGCATGTCGCCGAGATGCGCGGGCGGGCCATGCGCCGGCAGGTGTTCATGCAGGATCAGCTTGCCGACCTCCCAGGAGGCGGCCCATAGCAGTGGAAAGGTCAGGGGGTTGCCGAAGACCGTGCCGAGTGCTGCCGCGACCAGATTGCCGGCGATCAGCCAGCACAGGATGGCAGCAATGATGAAGTGAAAGCCAAGCGGGAAAAACGACGCGAATACGCCCGCCGCAACACCGGCGGCCACGGCATGCGGCGTGGCCCTAAGCCGCAGGATGCGTTTGGAGAAATACCGCAGCGAGCGCGAGAACGAGCGGCGCGGCCACAAATAAGTACGCACCCGCTCGAAAAAACCATCAGGCTTGCGCCGTCGAAAAAGCACTCTGTTCCTGTTCCTAGTTCCGTCGATGGCTTCACGCCGGCCTTTCCAGCCAGGCGCGACAGCCTATGCTGCGCTCTGCGGTCGCCGAAAAGCAACTACGACTTTGATATAGCGATGCGCTGGCCGAAGAACAACGAGGCCGAGGGCATCCGCTCGGTGGCCGGTCGCGCCAGCCTTGGGTATCGCCGTTCTGAACAGGGCATGATCGCGGCGAATTTAAGGAGCGTCACTTAGGATCGATATTCGCTGACCTCGACGAGGTTGCCGTCCGGATCGCGGAAATAGACCGACATCATCGCGCCCCGAGCGCCGACACGCTCGACCGGGCCGATCTCTATCACCACACCATTGGCGGCGAGGTTGGCACATATCTCGGCGAGCGGCCGGGCAGCAATCAAGCAGAAATCTCCGGAGCCCGGCGTCGGCGCCTTGGCCTTCGGCTCGAAGGTACGCCCGACCTGATGCACATTGATCTTCTGCATTCCAAACAGCAGCGCCGTTGGTCGGTCCGGCTCGTCGAGGCGCTTGAAGCCAAGCACGCGCTGATAGAAGGCGCAGGTATCGTCCACCGAACGAACCGTCAGCACGAAATGATCCATGCCGGCAATCACGGCAGCGCCTCTTGACTTGTTTTTATGCATGTCGTTGTCCCAAAACCGCCGCACACTTTTGGGCGACATGCATTAGATATTGCGGCTGCCCGGCTTGATCGCCGGTATGGCGGCGAGCTCGGGCGGCAGCCTGTCGGCCGGATAGGCCGGAACTTCATATTCGGCGAGCGCGATCAGCGGCACGCCGACATCGGTCTTGCCGGCCGAGCGGTCGATGATGCACGCAGCGGCAACGACATCGGCGCCAAGTGCGCGCAGACAGTCGATGGTCTCGCGGATCGACAGGCCGGTGGTGACGATGTCCTCGACAATGACGACGCGCGATCCCTTGGCGATCTCGAAGCGGCGCAGCCTGAATTCACCCCCTTCCCGCTCGACCCAGATCGCCGGCGCACCAAGATGGCGCGAGGTCTCATAGGCCGGGATCAGCCCGCCGATCGCCGGGCCGACGACGTAGTCGATCCTGCCGGGCACGTCAGTGCGGATCTTTTCGGCGAGCGCCTTGCACAAGCGCTCGGTCTTGTCGGCATGCATGAAAACACGCGCTTTCTGCAGAAAGACCGGGCTGCGCAGGCCCGACGTCAGGATGAAATGCCCTTCGAGCACGGCGCCGGCCTCGCGAAAAATACCCAGCACTTCATCGGTGTTCATCGTTCACTCCATGTCCATGGTGAATGGTGAATGGTGGTAGGGTAGTAGGGTAGTGAGCACCCTCTTTCACTATTCACTATTCACTATTCACTATTCACTATTCACTATTCACCCATTCACGCGCCTTGCGTCACTGACGCTCGAATTGTCCTTTAGCTGCGACAGCAGCCGGTTCAAGTGCTTGAGGTCCCACACTTCGAGATCGATCAGCATTTCGGTGAAATCGGGCGCGGTGCGCACCATCGACAAAGTGTGGATGTTGGCGTCGTTGGATGCGACGACCTGTGCAATATCGGCCAGCGAACCCGGCGCGTTGATGGCGGTGACCGAGACGCGCGCCGGGAACCGCTCCTTGGTGCGCTCGTCAATGTCCCAGCGCACGTCGATCCAGCGCTCGGGCTGGTCGTCAAAGGCCTGCAGCGCCGGCGACTGGATCGGATAGATGGTGATACCGGTTCCCGGCTGCACGATACCGACGATGCGATCGCCTGGCACCGCCCCTTCCGGCGCGAAGCGCACCGGCAGATCGCCGCGCACACCGCGGATCGGCACCGCGTCGTCGCGCGGCTGGTTCTTGTCCTTGCGTGCGGCGCGGCCCGGAATCTGGAACAGCATGCCGGCGGCGTTGCGGATCTTCGACCAGCCCTCCTCGCGCTGCTTGGGCGCTACCAGCGTGACACGCTCGTCCTTGTAGTCGGGAAACACCGCCTTCATGACATCGGTGGAGGCAACTTCGCCTCGGCCGACCGCGGCCAACACATCCTCGATGTCCTTGCGCGCCAGCCGGTGCAGCACCGGCTTCAGGCTTTCCTTGGTGAAGGTCTTGCCGGACCGTTCGAAGGCGCGCTCCAGAATGCGGATACCGAGACCTGAATATTGCTTGCGAATGGCGTTCTTGGTGGCGCGGCGGATGGCCGAGCGTGCCTTGCCGGTAACGACCACCGATTCCCACGCCGCCGGCGGGACCTGCGCCTTCGAGCGGATGATCTCGACCTCGTCGCCGTTCTTCAGCTCCGTCATCAGCGGCATGATGCGGCCATTGACCTTGGCACCGACGCAAGTGTCGCCGACATCGGTGTGGACGGCATAGGCAAAGTCGATCGGCGTGGCGCCGCGCGGCAGCGCGATCAGCATGCCCTTCGGCGTGAAGCAGAATACCTGGTCCTGAAACAGTTCCAGCTTGGTGTTTTCGAGGAAGTCCTCGGGATTGTCGCCTTCGGCAAGCTGCTCGATGGTGCGCCGCAGCCAGGCATAGGCATTGGTTTCCTTCGAGATCGCATGGGCGGCACCATTCATCTTGCCACCGGTATCCTTATAGATCGAATGAGCAGCGACGCCGTATTCGGCGATCTTGTTCATTTGATAGGTGCGGATCTGCAATTCGACGCGCTGGCGCGACGGGCCGACGATGGTAGTGTGGATCGAGCGGTAGTCGTTCTGCTTCGGCGTGGAGATGTAGTCCTTGAAACGGCCGGGCACCATCGACCAGGTGGTGTGGATGGCGCCGAGCGCCCGGTAGCAGTCCTCGACGGTATCGACGACGACGCGAAAGCCGAAGATGTCGGACAGCTGCTCGAAGGACAACGCCTTGGCTTCCATCTTGCGGAACACCGACCACGGCTTCTTCTGCCGGCTCTTGACCTCGGCCTTGATCGAATATTTGTCGAACAGCGCGGAGAGCGCCTTCTCGATCTCCGACAGCACGCCCTTGTTGCGCTCGAAGATTTCGGCCAGCCGTGCGGTGACGGCGCGGTAGGCTTCCGGATTGATGAAGCGGAAGGCAATCTCTTCCAGCTCCTCGCGCATGCCTTGCATGCCCATGCGGCCGGCCAGCGGCGCATAGATGTCCATCGTCTCTTCGGCGATGCGCAGGCGCTTGGCTTCCGGCACATGGTCGAGCGTGCGCATATTGTGCAGGCGGTCGGCGAGCTTGACCAGAAGCACCCGCACGTCTTCCGAGATCGCCAGCAACAGCTTGCGCAGGTTCTCCGCCTGCTCGGCCTTCTTCGAGACGAGGTCGAGCTTCTTCAGCTTGGTCAGGCCCTCGACCAGCTTGCCCATTTCCGGGCCGAACAATTCGTCGATCTCGGCCCTGGTCGCCGTGGTGTCCTCGATCGTGTCGTGCAGCAAGGCAACGGCGATCGTCGCCTCGTCCATGTGCATTTCGGTGAGGATGGCGGCGACTTCGAGCGGATGCGAGAAATACGGGTCGCCGGAGGCGCGTTTCTGGTGGCCATGCTTCTGCATGGCGTAAACATAGGCCTTGTTGAGCAGCGCCTCGTTGACGTCAGGCTTGTAGCGCTGCACGCGCTCGACAAGCTCATACTGACGCATCATGGGCGGGATCTCGCAATGCTGAAATGAATCATGCGCCGCACTGGCGTACGGCGCATGTCATAGATAGCCACGAAACTGCCGACGCGAAAGTGTCGGCAGTTGTCGCTAATATCAATAATCGTCGCTTTTTTCCGGCGGCACCAGGCCTTCGATGCCGGCCAACAGGTCTTCTTCGGTCATGCGATCGAAGGTGACGTTATCCTCGGCGTCGTCGGCATCGGTGGCTGCAACGGCGCTGCCAGTCTGGTCGGCAATCGCCTCGCCGTCGGCTTCCGGCTCATCGACCTCGACATGCTTCTGCAGCGAATGGATGAGATCTTCCTTGAGATCGTCCGGCGACAGCGTCTCTTCGGCGATTTCGCGGAGCGCAACGACCGGGTTCTTGTCGTTGTCGCGCGGTACGGTGATCTGCGCGCCCTGGCTGATCTGACGGGCGCGGTGGCCGGCCAAGAGCACCAGCTCGAAGCGGTTGTCGACCTTGTCGATGCAATCTTCAACGGTTACGCGGGCCATGAGTTGCCCCTTTCATGCCTGGATTTGATGGAAAACAGGCGCGGTCCATAACCCGAACGCCGCCAAAATACAAGCTTTTATGGCGGTGCGCAGCTCTGACGCGGGCCGCCTGCGGCGACACAGCGCCGATCACAATTGCTTGCGGTGCGGCATGGTGCCTTGGATTGCCGTAAAACTGGCGTTATCTCGAACGATGAAGGCCAACAGGTCTATTATCAGACCGGCCGATAGTCGCCACGCATTTAGACGACCGCTTATTTCGAAAAAGGACATTTTCCATGTTCGATCCTCGTGAAAAAATCGCTCTCTTTATCGACGGTGCCAATCTCTACGCCACCTCGCGCGCGCTGGGCTTTGACATCGATTACCGCAAACTTCTGGCGAGCTTCCAGAAACGCGGCTATCTGCTGCGCGCTTATTACTACACCGCGCTGGTCGAGGATCAGGAATACTCCTCGATACGGCCGCTGATCGACTGGCTCGACTATAACGGCTTCAAGGTGGTGACCAAACCGGCCAAGGAATTCACCGACTCGACCGGCCGGCGCAAGATTAAGGGCAATATGGATATCGAGCTGACCGTCGATGCGCTCGAGCTTGCCGATGTCGTCGACCATTATGTCATCTTTTCGGGCGACGGCGATTTCCGCACGCTGGTCGAGGCGCTGCAGCGGCGCGGGCGCAAGGTGTCGATCGTCTCGACCATGGCTTCGCAGCCGCCGATGATCTCCGACGATCTGCGCCGCCAGGCCGACCATTTCATCGACTTGATGACGCTTAAGAATGAAGTCGGCCGCGATCCGTCGGAGCGGCCGGTGCGCCGGCCCGAACCGGCCGAAGTCGACGAGGAAGACTATTGACGGTCGTTGCCTTGACCGCGCCCCTGGTCGTCTCTCCCGAACCCGATCGCGATTGCCCGCTCTGCCCGCGGTTGCACGACTTCATCGCCGAGTGGCGGCGGCGCGAGCCGTCCTGGTTCAACGCGCCGGTGCCGACCTTTTTGCCGCCGGAAGGCGAGGATGCGGTGCGTCTGCTGATCGTCGGGCTGGCGCCGGGCCTGCGCGGGGCAAACCGGACGGGGCGCCCCTTCACCGGCGATTTTGCCGGCGACCTGCTCTACAACACGCTGATCGCGCACGGCTTTGCGCGCGGCGAATTCAAAGCGCGACCGGATGACGGGCTGGAGCTTGTCGGTACGGCGATTACCAATGCGGTGCGCTGCGTGCCGCCGGACAACAAGCCGGTTGGCGCCGAGATAGCGACCTGCCGGACGTTCCTGGTGCCGACGATCGCGCGATTTCCAAATCTGCGCGCTGTGCTGGCGCTTGGCTCGATCGCGCACCAGTCGACCGTGCGGGCGCTCGGCCAACGCGTTGCCGCCTATCCGTTCCGGCATGGTGGGCAGCAGCAGGCCAATGGCATCACGCTGTTTTCCAGCTATCATTGCTCGCGCTACAACACCAATACCGGCGTGTTGACAGAAGCGATGTTCGTCAACGTCTTCAGTCAGATAGAAGCTTTTCTGAAGACATAGAGTCGGACGACGCCCGCCAGGGCACGAGCCCTAGATTCGGGCGATCGCGAACAACCAGGCCAGGAGATCCAGCAACCACAGAAAGAGTGCAAGCTGCAGCGCGACGCGCAGGCGTTGGATGATCCGCCAATTGCTGGCCATGTCGGATTTGATGCGCAGCGCAAGCGCTCGGTGCATCCCGTCCAGGGTTGCGGGAGGGTGCTGATCGACGAAGTCCTGGAGCAGCTTCTCTGGATCGAAACGGAACGTATAGTTATAATACGGCCACATAATCGCGACCAGCAGCCCGATAAGAAAAAGCAATATCAGCGCCAGCCAGTCCCAAGGCCCCACGCCATCCAGGAGCGCCCTGCCTCCGAGGAGAGAACTCGCGAACGCGGTTGCAAAGATCAGATTGCCGGCGCGCGTATTGAGACTTTCAACCACGCCCTGCTGGTGCTGGAGGCCACGCACCGCCTCCGCATAGACAAATGCCAGGCGGGGGTCGCCGCCGTCCGTCGCAGCAGGCGGGGCGTTGCTGTCATTGGTTGATGAAGGGCGCTCCGGCATCAAATGTACTTAGCACGGCGCCGCCTGCGATATGAATAGCCAGATGGGGAACGCGCTTCGTCGCTCTGTCTTCGTGCCATCGAGGGTGTTTTGGTGGACAGGAATAGCATCAATCCGACGCTGTCGCTTCAGGCGCTGCGGCAAACAATGCGGCCAGCGTCGCAGGTCCGCCCTGGAGAACATTCAGGTCGACGTCGCCGCTGATGCCGTCGACGCGGCCCCGGTTGTGATACTGCCAGTAGATCCAGTTGTCATGGCCCGGCCGCAGCGCCAGCGAACGCAGCCAGCGCGGGCGGCTGGCTAGCTGCCCGGCATAGGCTTGCGCCGCCTCGTCGGTCACGTAGAGGATCGCCGTCTTGCCGAACGCCGCCTCGACCGGGCCGAGGAAGGCGGAGAGTTCGGCGCTCAGTTGTTCGGGAGTTGGCCGCTGCGGGCAATTGCCGCCGAACTCTATGTCTACCACCGGCGGCAGCAAAGGCTGATCGTGCGGCACCACCGAGATGAAGTTGCGTGCCTGATCCGCACCCGGTCTGCAGAAGGTGAAGAAATGATAGGCACCGACGGCAAGACCGGCGGCGCGGGCCGCGCGCAAATTGGCGGCGAAGGCATCGTCGACATGATCGCCGCCTTCCGTCGCCTTGATCACGGTGAAGGCGACATCGTCGGCGGCAACACGCCGCCAGTCGATCTGCCGCTGATGATGGGAGACGTCGATGCCCCTGACCGGATATTTGCGGCGGTCCGGAGAAAACGTCTGGAAGTAGGTATAGCCGCCGGCCAAAACGAGGCCCGCCACGAGCAGACCGGCCGCGCCCCATAAGACGATCCGGTTTTTCAAACGAGACCTACCCCTTTTTGTCCGCCCTGCCCGCCGCTATGGCTCCCGGCGTTCGTCGCTCGAAAAGCCAAATCGCTGGCTTTTCGTCCGCCTCGCGGACCGCGCCTCACCCTCGCTCCTTCAGCAGCCGGCCCTTCTCGCGCGACCAGTCGCGCTGCTTTTCGGTCTCGCGCTTGTCGTGCAGCTTCTTGCCGCGGCCAACGGCGAGCAGCAGCTTGGCACGGCCTTGGTCGTTGAAGTAGATCTTCAGCGGCACCAGCGTCATGCCTTCGCGGTCGACGCTTTGCGCCAGCTTGGCCATCTCACGCTTGTTGAGCAGCAGTTTGCGGCGGCGGCGCGGCTCATGGTTGAAGCGGTTGGCCTGCAGATACTCCGGCAAATAGGAGTTGATCAACCAGATCTCGCCGCCCTCGACCGAGGCGTAGCTGTCCTGGATATTGGCCTGGCCCTGGCGCAGCGATTTCACTTCCGTACCGGTCAGCACCAGGCCGGCCTCGATCGTGTCGAGCACCTCATAGGAAAACCGCGCCTTGCGGTTTTCCGCAACGGTCTTGTTGTTGGGATCGGCTTTTCTGACTTGATTCATGATGCGGAGAGGTGGCGCCTCATCCCTAGTTTATCAAGCCGGCGTGCTTCATCGCCGCGTCGATCTTCTCGGCGGTCGACGGCTCGACCGTCATTAGCGGCGAGCGCAGCACGTTCTCGACCTTGCCCAGCTTCGACAGCGCATATTTCGCGCCGGAAACGCCGGGCTCCATGAAAATCGCCTTGTGCAGCGGCAACAGACGGTCCTGCAGGTCGAGCGCCTTGGCGCTGTCGCCGGAAAGCGTTGCCTCCTGGAATTCAGCGCAAAGCCTGGGTGCGACATTTGCCGTCACCGAAATACAGCCGACGCCGCCATGCGCGTTGAAGCCGAGCGCCGAGGCGTCTTCGCCGGAGAGCTGGATGAAATCCTTGCCACAGGTGGCGCGCTGCTCCGAAACCCGCTCGACCTTTCCGGTGGCATCCTTGACGCCGACGATGTTCTTGAAGTCATGCACCAACTGGCCCATCGTCTCGGGGCTCATGTCGACCACCGAGCGCGGCGGAATGTTGTAGATGATGATCGGCAGGCTGGTTGCCTTGGCGACGGCGGCGAAATGCGCATAGAGGCCGCGCTGTGTCGGTCTGTTGTAATAGGGCGTGACGACAAGGGCAGCGTCGGCGCCCGCCTTCTCGGCATCCTGGACTAGGCCGACCGCCTCTTCGGTGTTGTTGGAGCCGGCGCCGGCGACGACCGGAACCCGGCCCTTGGCGACCTCGATGCAAACCTTGACGACTTGGCGGTGCTCGTCATGCGACAGCGTCGGCGACTCGCCGGTGGTGCCGACCGGGACCACGCCCGTCGTGCCTTCCGCGATCTGCCAGGCGATGAACGCGCGAAAGGCTTTCTCGTCGAAACGGCCGCTCTTTTCGAACGGTGTGACGAGCGCGGTCAGCGAGCCTCTTAGCATGTCGTCCAACTCCTTGGGACTAGCGCATGACCCCGAAAATCGCAGTCGATTTCGGAAAGGGTTATGCGCCAAATTTAAATTGCTACAGCGTCCTTTGCGCGTCTGAGAAGACCCGCGGCGCTGTAGGTGTTTGTCGTGCGCGCCTTCTAGCCGAAAGCGAAGCGGCGCACCATAGTCTCGACATTGTTGGGCGGCAAGCATTGCGCGAGCAATTGCAATTCGAACGACCTCGATAAGGTTTTCTTTACGGGCCCTTCATCACAGACGAATAGGCTGCAGTTCATCTGTGCCAGTGGTAGCTCGAAGAATAGGAAATGACCAAATCCATGCCGACCAGGCGGCCTCGTCTTTTCGCGCTTCTCGGCGCGATCGTTGTGCTGGTCCCCGGCGCGGCGATCGGCGGCAGCGTCGATGGGCAGGTCACGTCGGCGATCCCGATCACGGAGCCGCAGAACGATGCATCGCAGCAGTCCCCTTCGCCATCCGCCAGCGTCGCGGTGCTGAAGAGCGGTCTCGATGCGCTGGCGGCAAACGATATTCAGCGCGCGCGCCAGGTGCGCGAAGCGCTGCCGGCCAAATCGCTCGATCGGCACATCCTTGCCTGGGCGATTGCGCTCTATGGCGGCGACCAGGTGCCGAGCGGCGACATCGCCGATGCCGCGAAGATGCTGCCGAACTGGCCGGGCACGATCGCCTTGCGCAAGAACAGCGAGCGCGCGCTCTATCGCGAGAACCCCGCGCCACGGGTCGTGGTGCGGGCGTTCGACGGCAGCCAGCCGCTGACCTTCGAGGGCGTGGTGATCCTTGCGCGCTCCTATGTAGCGCTAGGCAATACCAAGGCGGCGCGCTCGGTGCTGTCGCCATTCTGGCGCACCGAAAAGCTTGAAGCCGGGGACGAGGCGGCGGTCATCCGCGAGTTCGGCGCGCTGATCCCGGCCGCCGACCATCGCTTCCGCATGGAGCGCATGTTTTATGCCGACCGGGTCGCTTCGGCGCTACGCGTCGCCGGTCTCGCCGGCGCCCAGCAATTGGCCGACGCCTGGGCGGCGGTCAGCAAGGGCGACAAGAACGCGGCCAAGCTGCTGAAGGCGGTGCCGGCAGCGCAGCGGGCGGTCGGCTATCTCTTTGCCGAAGCCGAATATCTGCGCAAGCAACAGAAATTTTCCGACGCGGCCGCGCTGGTGATGAAGGCGGCGGGCGATCGTGACGCTCTGGTCGATGCGGACGCCTGGTGGGTCGAACGCCGGGTGCTGTCGCGCGAGCTGGTCGACCAGGGCGACATGAAGACCGCCTACAGAATAGTCGCCGCGCATGCCGCCGAAAGTCCCGCCAATGCCGCCGAGGCGGAATTCCATGCAGGCTGGTACGCGTTGCGCGGCCTCAACGACCCGAGCACCGCCGCCAAGCATTTTGCGCAAATCGCGGAGCTCGCCCAAGGGCCGATGTCGCTGTCGCGCGCCTATTACTGGCTCGGCCGTGCCGCCGAAGTCGGCGGGCCCGGCAATGCCAAGGATTTTTTCAGCCGCGCCGCCAGCTACGGCACGACCTTTTACGGCCAGCTCGCCGGCGAGCGCGTCGGCCGGCAGACCCTCAACATCGTCTACCCCCAGCCAAGTGCCGCCGACCGCCGGAATTTTGCCACCCGCGAGGCGGTCAGCGCCATCGAGCGGCTGCAGCAGGCAGGCTACGACCGCTATGCCGAAACCCTCTACCGCGACCTTGCCGGGCAGCTGAACAGCCCCGGCGAACTGGCGCTGCTTGCGGTGTTGGCGGAAAGACAAGGCAACCATTTCATGGCGCTGAAGGTCGGCAAGATCGCCGGCGCAGGTGGCATCGACGTCGGCGCGCTGTCGCATCCGCTCGGCGTCATTCCCGACACCGCCAACATTTCCGGCTCGGGCAAGGCGCTGGCCTATGCGATTGCCCGCCAGGAAAGCGAGTTCAACATCGGCGCCGTCTCCAGCGCCGGCGCGCGAGGACTGCTGCAGCTGATGCCAGGCACGGCCAAGCAATTGGCGAAGAAGGCCGGCATGACTTTCTCGCAGGCCCGGCTGACCACCGATGCCGGCTACAATGCAACACTGGGCGCTGCCTTTCTCGGCGAGCAGCTCGGCCGTTTCGATGGTTCCTACGTGCTGACCTTCGCCGGCTACAATGCCGGCCCCGCCCGCGCCGCCCAGTGGGTGGCGAAATACGGCGACCCGCGCGGCGAGGACGTCGATGCAGTCGTCGACTGGATCGAGCGGATTCCTTATACGGAAACAAGAAGTTACGTTCAGCGCGTGATGGAGAATTATGAGGTCTACAAGATGCGTATCTCCGGCAAGTACGATATTGTCGGAGATCTGGTGAACGGCCGGGGGTGACGACCGGGCTCAAACCAAGTCAGCTGCGATCCTTCGCGAATTTGTCGGTCACGGCGTATTTTGTTCTTGCTTTGTGCCGGCAGCTATGCTACTAATTTCGGTATGGTGCTAATTGGCTCCAACGACCCGCCCACCGAGGCGGTTTTTTTGTTTCTGGCTATGAAGGTTCCGGACGTGGAGTTGGCGGGACAGCGGCCCGCTCTGTCCTGCCCTCCTTGCCAATCACCAGACATCCCCCAAGCGCAGGGCAATCGCATTTGGATTCTTACGAAGATGGACCCCCACCCTAACCCTGCCCACAAGGGGGAGGGAATGCTGCCGCGCGCCCTTACTTCCCCTTTTGGCGCCGAAAGGCAGGCAATTTGCCGAGGTCAGCGCCA
>NZ_JAMYMD010000022.1:0-96579 GCF_040318335.1 Mesorhizobium sp. M1182 | reverse complement strand
TCAAGATCTGCAATGCCTTCGCCGGGCGCGCCGTCGCCTTCCGTGCGACCGACAAGGACGGCGTCTTCAACGTCTTCTTCCGCCATCAGAAAATCCAAACCATCGACCTCAACCTCGTCGAGAGATAGCATGGAGCACTGTTCGCGATGTCCTCGCACACCTGTTCGCGATGTCTCCGGTCCAAACAGGGGGGAGATCGGACTTCACGTCGGCCTTCGCCAATCCTTCATCGCCGCAGGAATGAGCGAGACGCTGGGTCTGCCAATCTCCCCCCTTGAGGGGGAGATGTCCGGCAGGACAGAGGGGGGCGCGAAGGATCACTCCGGTCAAAATCACTGTGCCGCGGAACTCGCTTCCGGGGGGACGCGCAGCCACAGCGCTTTTTCGCCGAGGCTGCCAACCATGCCTGCGTGTGCTGCGCGCTCGGCATCGGTCAGGCGCGACGGCAAGGCGATCGGCCGCACACCGATCGAAATATCGATGTCGTCGACATTCTGCCTGCCGCCCGCCGGAGTCAGGATGCTGTCGAGGATAAGGCTTGCCTGCTTGCCGCCGATGAGCTCGATATAGACCTCGGCCAGCAATTCCGAATCGAGCAGCGCGCCGTGCTTGGTGCGGCGGCCGTTGTCGATGCCGTAGCGGCGGCAGAGCGCGTCGAGCGAATTGGGGCCCATCGGATGCTTGCGGCGCGCCAGCGCCAGCGTGTCGACGATCCGTCCCGGATCGATGGCCGGATGGCCAAGCCGGCCGAATTCGAGATTGAGGAAGCCGATGTCGAAGCCGGCATTGTGCGCGACCAGTTTGGCGCCGTCGATGAAGGCCAGAAACTCCTCGGCGATCTCCATGAAAGTCGGCTTGCCCTGAAGATCGGCGGCGCTGATGCCGTGCACGGCCTGCGCCTCGTGATGGATCTGGCGGCCTTGCGGGTTGATGTATTTGTGGAAGGTTCGGCCGGTCGGGAAGCGGTTGACCAGCTCGACGCCGCCAAGCTCGATGACGCGGTCCTCGCGCGTGTCGAGGCCGGTGGTTTCCGTATCGAAGATGATCTCACGCATCGAATCAGTCCACTGGTGCCGGCATCATTCTAACCGAATCACACCAGGAACAAAATGGCAACAAGTAATGTGGGTCTGCAAGCCTCTTAACCAGGCCTGGCTGCCTTATCCACGACTAGTTCGGCGATGATGGCCTTGACGGCCGCGCGAGTGGCGTCAAAGCCCTGACCGGTGTCGATGACAAAGTCGGCGCGCCGGCGCTTTTCGGTGTCGGGAACCTGCCTGGCCAGGATCGACGCCAGTTTCTCCTCGTTCATGCCCGGCCGCGCCAGCACGCGGGCGCGCTGGACTTCGGGCGGCGCGGTGACGACCACGACCTTGTCGACGCGGTTGCGGCCGCCGGTCTCGAACAGCAGCGGTATATCGAGCACGGCAAGCGGCGCGCCGGCGGCACGATGTTCAGCCAGGAAGGCATCGGCGTCGGCACGGACCAGCGGATGGATGATCGCTTCCAGCCGTTTCAGCGCGGCGGCGTCGCCGAGCACCCGCTCCGCCAGTGCCGCGCGGTCGACCGCACCGGATCGGGTGGTGCCGGGAAAGGCCGCCTCGACCAAGGGCGCGGCCTTGCCGGCATAAAGGCGATGCACAGCCTCGTCGGAATCATGGACCGGCACGCCGGCCTCGGCGAACATCTTGGCCGCGGTCGATTTGCCCATGCCGATCGATCCGGTGAGGCCGAGCACGATCATTTTATCGCGCCGATATCGGCAGTAATTATTTGCCGCAGTTCGGCGGTGACTTCTGGCCTGATGCCGAACCACCGCTCGAAGCCGGGCACCGCCTGGTGCAGCAGCATGCCGAGCCCATCGACGGTTCTCAGGCCGCGCGCTTTGGCGGTAGCAAGCAGCGGCGTCTCCAGCGGCACGTAGACGATGTCGGTGACGATGGCGCGGTCCGGCAGTCTGCCTGGATCCGCGGACAGGCCTTCATTGCCATGCATGCCGAGCGCTGTCGTGTTGACCAGCAGGCCGGCATCTTCGAGCAATTCGCCGGTCGCCGCGAGGTTGTGGGCGGAAACGCCGGCACCGAAGCGGTCGCGCAGCTCCTGCGCCCTCGCAAGCGTCCGGTTGACGATGCGGATGTCGCTGACGCCGCGCTGCTTCAGCGCATGGATGACCGCGCGAGCGGCGCCGCCGGCACCGAGCACCACGGCGGGGCCGTTGGCCGCCCAGCCCGGTGCATATTCGTCCAGATTGGCGGCAAAGCCATGGGCATCGGTGTTGCCGCCGCACAATTCGCCATTCTCGAACCACAGTGTATTGACCGCACCGATCTGTTCGGCGTCGGCGTCACGCCGCTTGGCCAAAGCGAAGGCGGCTTCCTTGTGCGGGATGGTGACGTTGCCGCCGCGATAGCCTTGTGCCTGCAGCGTCTGCAGGAATTCGGCAAAGGCCTCCGGTGCAACGTCGATGGCCTCGTAGACGCCGTCGATGCCGTATTTCGCCAGCCAGTGGCCGTGGATCTTCGGAGACCTGGAATGCGCGATCGGGTGGCCGGTGACGAAGGCTTTTTTCGGGGCCTCAGCCATCGATCGCCCCGAACTCTCGCAGCTTGGCCAGCACCGGCAAAAGTGGCAAGCCGACAATAGTAAAATAGTCGCCTTCGATTTTTTCGAACAGCTGGATGCCTTCGCCTTCGATCTGGTAAGCGCCGACGCTGGACAACGCTTTGGCGCCGACGCGCGCCAGATGGCGGCCGATGAAGGCCGGATCGAGCTTGCGCATGGTCAGGCTGGCGATGCCGACATGCCGCCACAGAACCTGGCCGTCACGGCCGAGCACGACGGCGCTGTTGAGATGATGCGTCTTGCCCGACAGCGCCAGCAGATGACGGCGCGCCCCTTCCATGTCGGCCGGCTTGTGGAACAGCTCGTCGCCGAGCGACAGCGTCTGGTCGCAGCCGAGCACCAGGGCGCCGGGCTTGCGCTCACTGACGTCGGTGGCCTTGGCTTCGGCGAGCACCAGGGCGACGTCCTCCGGCGACACGCCAGTATTCTGCAGCGGCGCCTCGAGCGCGCGCTCATCGACAGAGGCCGGAACCGCTTCGACAGTGACGCCGGCATTGACGAGCAGCGCCTTGCGGAACGGGCTGCCCGAGGCAAGGATGATTTTTTCAGCCATTTTTTCACCCGGTTCCTGACACTAGGGTGTGTCGAGATTCAGGTCAGGCCGAGCCGAAAACGGTGGCTTCCGAGAACCGGAGCGGAGCGTACTTTTCGTACGTGAGCACCGGAAGCGCAGGAAACCGCCGTTTGCAGGCCGGCATCACCTGAATATCACACGCCCTACCGCGTCTTGCCGCGCAGGGCAACGATGGCCGCCGCCGTCTCCTCGATCGAACGGCGGCTGACGTCGATCATCGGCCAGCCGTGCCGCGTACATATCTGGCGGGCATAGGCGAGCTCTTCGGCGATCGCGGCGCGGTCGACATAGTCGGTCGGTTCGTAGGCGCTGGTGCCGAGAATGCGGTTCTGCCGGACCTGCGAGATCCGTTCGGCGGTGGCGACCAGGCCGACGATCAGCGGCCTCGTGGCATTGACCAGGCTTTCGGGCACCGGAACGCCGAGCACGATCGGGATGTTGGCGGTCTTGATGCCGCGATTGGCGAGATAGATGCTGGTCGGCGTCTTCGAGGTGCGGGAGATGCCGACGAGCACGATGTCGGCATCATCCATATTGGCCGGCAGCTGGCCATCGTCATGCTCCATGGTGAAGTTGAGCGCGTCGATGCGGCGGAAATATTCGGCGTCCAGCACATGCTGGGCACCGACGCGGCGGCCGGCCGGCGTGCCGAGATAGGACTGGAACACCGTCAGCACCGGTTCCAGCACCGAGACGCAAGGCAGGCCCATGGCCGCGCAGCGTTCGTCGATGCCGCGGGCAAGCTTCTGGTCGACCACCGTATAGAGGATGATGCCCGGCTCCTCCTCGATATCCTCGAACACCTTCGTCACCTGCTTTTCGGTGCGGATGAGCGGGTAGATATGTTCGATGGCGCGCGCGTCCTTGTATTGCGCGGAAGCCGCGCGGCCGGCGGCCAGCAGCGTTTCGCCGGTGGCGTCGGAAATCAGGTGAAGGTGAAAGAAGCTCTGCGGTTTGTTCACAGGATACATTCCAGGCTGTGGGCCGATGTGGATAAGCCGGGCGGGAAACTCGGCCACCGCAAAGCGACTGTATCAGATGGCGGTTTGTCCACAATTCGATGTGCTGTCGGCTTCTCCGGGCGGTTGGGGACAAGTCCGGGGACAGAGCTTTTTGCCTTCGCTTCATCCACAGGGGCAATTTCCCTGGCCTGGCGGCAACGCATTGACTCCAGTCGTAAATTCCAGACTTTCCACAAAGTCCTGCAATCCCGTTGGAGAAGCGCGCGACAATATGCTGGCTGGTCTTTTCGAGGGCAAAGCGGGACAGGAGACAACCACCACAACCAACAGACTCTTAGAATCATAAGATTCCTAAAAATAGAATATTTAATTATAGGGAAGCCTGGAAAGGCGAGCGCTCAATGCCTCAAGACCGGATCGTGCTGGACGTGTTGAGAGGCAAGGCGGCGTTTCCACCGCCGATCTGGATGATGCGCCAGGCCGGCCGCTATCTGCCGGAATACCGGGAGACGAGGAGACGGGCTGGATCGTTCCTCGATCTTTGCTACGACCCGGATCTCGCCGTCGAAGTGACGCTGCAGCCGATCGAACGCTTCGGCTTCGATGCATCGATCCTGTTTTCCGATATCCTTGTCGTGCCGCATGCGCTCGGCCGCGACGTGCGCTTCGAGGAAGGACGCGGCCCGCTGCTGACGCCGATCACGGCTGCGGAGATCGCGGCTCTCGACGGCGAAACGTTTCACGTGAATCTCGAGCCGGTCTACGAGACGGTGCGGCGGTTGCGCGCCAGACTGCCTGATGAAACGACGCTGATCGGCTTCTGCGGTGCGCCCTGGACGGTGGCGACCTACATGATTGCCGGCCACGGCACGCCCGACCAGGCGCCGGCCAGGCTGTTCGCCTATCGCGAGCCGGCGGCCTTTCTTCGGCTGCTGAAGGTGCTCGCCGATCATTCGGCTGCCTATCTGATCCGCCAGATTGAGGCCGGCGCCGACGTGGTGCAGATCTTCGATTCGTGGTCAGGCGTGCTCGACGAAGCGTCTTTCGAATTGTTCTGCGTCGAGCCGGTGGCCTCGATCGTCCGGCAAGTGAAGGCTGTCCATCCCAATGTTCCGATCATCGGCTTTCCCAAGGGCGCGGGAGATCACTATCGAAGCTATCGCCAGAAGACCGGCGTGACCGGGCTGGGCCTCGACTGGACCGTGTCCTTGTCGAGCGCGAAGGAATTGCAGCGTGACGGCGCCGTGCAGGGCAATCTCGATCCGCTGCGGCTTGTAGCCGGCGGCAAGGCGCTTGACGATGGCGTGGGGGCGATCCTGAAGGCGCTGGGCGACGGGCTGCTGATCTTCAATCTCGGCCACGGCATCACGCCCGAGACGCCGCTGGCGCATGTCGAGCAGATGGTCAAACTGGTGCGGAGCGCATCGTGACGATGATGGACGCGGACAATGCGAACGGCACCAACACCGGTAAGGGCGCGATGCGCCGCGCGGCAATCGCGATCGCCATTTTCCTGGTGCTGGCCGGGCTGCTGTTTTTCTTCGGGCCCGATGATTTCTATCCCTGGGCGAAGGCGATCCATGTGATTGCCGTCATCTCCTGGATGGCTGGCATGCTCTATTTGCCGCGCTTGCTGGTCTATCATGCCGATGCCGAAAAAGGCTCCGTCCAGTCGGAAACTTTCAAGCTGATGGAGCGCCGCCTGCTGCGCGGCATCATCAATCCGGCAATGGTAATCACCTGGGCGTTCGGCCTTTGGCTCGCCTGGAAAGGCTTTGGTTTTCAAGGCGGCTGGCTGCATGCCAAGATCGCTGCGGTGGTTGGCCTGTCGGCCGTGCATGGCTATCTCGCCGGCGCCGTCCGCAAATTTGCCGAAGACCGCAATGAAAAATCGGCAAGGCACTGGCGGATCGTCAACGAGATCCCTACATTCCTGATGATCGTCATCGTCGTCCTGGTAATCGTGAAACCGTTCTGACGTCTTCGGTTGCCCGCAAAAGGCGGCTTGCTCTTTCAACCGACCGACGATAAAAGACGGGTCTTCCTTCCCGTCATGCGCCGCCCATTTGTCGCTTCGGCCGCGCCCGGCATTTGTCGCATCCCGCCGATATTTTTCCCAAAGCTTACTCAGAGTCCGTCTAATGATGCAAGAAATGAAGCTCACAGAGTTCAAGAACAAGAAACCACCAGAGCTGATCGCTTATGCGGAATCGCTCGAAGTCGAGAACGCCAGCGTCATGCGCAAGCAGGAGCTGATGTTCGCGATCCTGAAGAGGCTGGCGACCCAGGATATCGAGATCATCGGCGACGGCGTCGTCGAAGTGCTGCAGGACGGCTTTGGCTTCCTGCGCTCCGCCAATGCCAACTATTTGCCAGGTCCCGACGACATCTATATTTCACCGTCGCAGATCCGGCGGTTCTCGCTGAAGACGGGCGATACGGTTGAAGGGCCGATCCGCAGCCCGAAAGAGGGCGAGCGCTATTTCGCGCTGCTCAAGGTCAACACGATCAATTTCGACGACCCGGAAAAAATCCGCCACAAGATCCACTTCGACAATCTGACGCCGCTTTATCCGACCTCGCGGCTAAAGATGGAGATGGAGGTTCCGACCTCCAAGGATATTTCGGCGCGCGTCATCGACCTGGTGGCGCCGCTCGGCAAGGGCCAGCGCGCCTTGATCGTGGCGCAGCCGCGCACCGGCAAGACGGTGCTGCTGCAGAACATCGCCCATTCGATCACCACCAACCATCCGGAATGCTATTTGATCGTGCTTCTGATCGACGAGCGGCCGGAGGAAGTCACCGACATGCAGCGCTCGGTGAAGGGCGAGGTGGTGTCCTCGACCTTCGACGAGCCGGCGGTGCGCCACGTCCAAGTTGCCGAAATGGTCATCGAGAAGGCCAAGCGCCTGGTCGAGCACGGCCGTGACGTCGTCATCCTGCTGGATTCGATCACCCGCCTCGGCCGCGCCTACAACACCGTCGTGCCGTCATCCGGCAAGGTGCTGACCGGTGGTGTCGATGCCAACGCGCTGCAGCGGCCGAAGCGCTTCTTCGGTGCTGCCCGCAATATCGAGGAAGGCGGCTCGCTGACCATCATCGCCACGGCGCTGATCGATACCGGCAGCCGCATGGACGAGGTCATCTTCGAAGAGTTCAAGGGCACCGGCAATTCGGAAATCGTGCTCGACCGCAAGGTGGCGGACAAGCGCATCTATCCGGCCATGGACATCCTCAAATCCGGCACCCGCAAGGAGGACCTGCTGGTTCCGCGCCAGGACCTGCAGAAGATCTTCGTGCTGCGCCGCATCCTGGCGCCGATGGGAACGACCGACGCCATCGAGTTCCTTATCGACAAGCTCAAGCAGACCAAGACCAACGCGGATTTCTTCGATTCGATGAATACGTAAAGGGGGCAAGGCGCTGTCCCGCCGGCGTTCCGGTTCTGTGCACCTCGACCTATCGACGGCGCAACTGCCGCTCGAGTTCCTCAGCGTCGGTTATCACCGGCAGGCAGACCTGCCCCGTGCAGAGCCAGGCGCCGGGCTCGGCCGTTGGCGGCAGGACGCCGCCTGGCAAGGCCGGCAGATTTGTCGCCGAGCCAACAGGCACGACGATGTCCACCCGGCGCGGGTCTGGATTTCGATTCGCAACCGGAACAAGCCTTGGATTCTCCGGTCCATCCACGATCACCAGCTTCAGCGGTTCAAGCGCCAAGGCACAGGCATTGACTATACCCGCCTGGCCATAGCCCTGGTGCTCCGCCCGCCCGCCCGCGTGCTCTGCGACTGTCCAGGCTTTTTCCCAGAGATCAAGATCGCCCGAAAGCGACGACAATCGGACCAGAGCCTCGATGATCTGGCCGGTGGCGGAAGGAATGGCTTCGTCGACATCGCCGCGGATGCGGATCGGCACATCCGCGCTGTCGGACGCGGTCAGATAATAGCCGGTCTTGTCGCTGTCCCGGTGCCAAAGATCGAGTTGCTCAATGAAGTTCCCGGCGCGATCGATGTAGCCGGGATTGCCGGTCGCCTCGAACAGTGAGATGGCGGCGTTGGCCATGGCGGCATAGTCGCTCGACAGAGCCGGAAACAGCTTCTTTGCGCCGAGCATCGAATGCGGCAGGCGGCCGTCACGTCCGGCAGCCGCAATCGCGGCAAAGGCCGTTGCCGCCGCTTCGATCCAATCGGATCGGCCAAGCGACCGTCCGGCCTCGGCAAGGGCTGCGATCATCAAGCCGTTCCAGTCGGTCAGGGCCTTGCCGTCACGCCCGGGCCGCACGCGCTGTTCCCTCGCTGCCAGCAGCCTTTGCTTGAGCGGAACCAGAAGGTCACGATCGACGACGCTCTGCGCCTGTTGAGCATCAGTCTGGCAAATGATCGGCTTGCCTTCCCAACCATGCGGATCGGCAAGCGTGAAGTATTTGAAAAACAATGCTGAATCGTCGCCAAGGGCTGCCTCGAGCTCATCCCTGCTCCAGGTGTAGAACAACCCCTCCTCGCCCTCGCTATCGGCATCAAGGCTGGCGGCGAAGGCATTGCCCTCGACTCGCATTTCGCGCAACAGCCAGGCAATGGTCTCTTCGATTCGCAGCCGGAACAATTCCTCGCCGGTTGACGCATAGGCCCAATTGCACAAGCGGATGAGCTGGGCATTGTCGTAGAGCATTTTTTCGAAATGCGGGACCAGCCATTCGGCGTCGGTCGAGTAGCGGCTGAGTCCGCCGCCAATATGGTCATAGATGCCACCGGCCAGCATCTTTTCGAGGCTGAGGAGAACGGCGTCGCGGTGCGATGCGGTGCCGTCGCGCAGCCAGGACAGCCAGAGGCTCTGCATGAACGGCGCGTTGGGGAATTTCGGCGCGCCGCGCAGACCGCCCAAATCGCGGTCGATCATGCCGTCAATGCCATTGGCGAGGTTCGCCAGCATGCCGCGGTCGAGCACGGCCTTGGCATGGCTGCCCGCCAGCCGCGTCTCGACATGCGTGGTCAGGCCGTCGGCACTCTGGTTAACGCTTTCTTTCTTCTCCCGCCAAGCCTTGTCAACCGCCTCCAGCACCTGGACGAAACCCGGCCGGCCGTAGCGGGCTTCGCGCGGAAAGTAAGTGCCGCCCCAGAACGGCTTGCCCTCCGGCGTCAGGAACATGGTCAGCGGCCAGCCGCCCTGCTCGCCCATCGAGGACAGCGCCGCCATGTAGATCTGGTCGATGTCGGGGCGCTCCTCGCGGTCGACCTTGATATTGACGAAGAGACGGTTCATGACGGCGGCGACGTCGTCGTTCTCGAAGCTCTCATGCGCCATGACGTGGCACCAATGGCACGCGGCGTAGCCGACAGAGAGCAGGATCGGACGCTGCAGCACCTTTGCTTCGGCCAGAGCGGCGGGCGACCATGGCCGCCAGTGCACGGGATTGCCGCTGTGCTGCTGCAGATAGGGGCTGGCCTCTTCGGCAAGCAGGTTTTGTGCAGGCAATGTCACGGCACTACTCGATGCGGATTGAACAGGCATAGCTAGGGCGCTTCGGCAGAGCGGGCAAATGATTTCAAAAGACTCCATCGTGGCGCTGTCGAGCGGGCGCCTGCCGGCCGGCATTGCGGTGATCCGCATTTCCGGGCCGCAGAGTCGATTCGTAGTCGAAACGATTTCCGGATCGACTGTGCCAAACCGTGTTGCCACCTATCGCAAGTTCCGGGCGCCCGACGGATCGGTGTTGGACAGCGGCCTGGTCGTCTTCTTTGCTGGCCCCGACAGTTTTACCGGCGAGGACGTTGCAGAGCTCCATGTGCATGGCGGGCGCGCCGTTGTGGCGAGGATGCTGGAAACGATCGCCTCCTTCGACGGCGTCAGGCATGCCGAGCCTGGCGAATTCACCCGCCGCGCCTTTCTCAACGGCAAGCTCGATCTGGTCGAAACCGAGGCGCTGGCCGATCTCATCAACGCCGAAACCGAGGCGCAGCGGCGCTTTGCCGTTCACAACGCCCAAGGCGTGCAGAGCGAACTCTATCTGGGCTGGCGCCGACGGCTGATCCACGCCCGCGCGATGATCGAGGCCGAGATCGACTTTGCCGACGAGGATGACGTGCCGGGCTCGGTCGCCGGTACAGTCTGGTCCGATGTCCGGGCGATGATCGGGGAAATAGAGCGCCATGTCGCCGGCTTTCGTGCCGCCGAAATCATTCGCGATGGGTTCGAAGTGGTAATCCTCGGCGCGCCGAATGCCGGCAAGTCCAGCCTGTTCAACGCCTTGGCGCGGCGCGAAGCGGCCATCGTCACCGACGAGCCCGGCACGACCCGCGACCTGCTCGAGGTGGTACTGGACCTGGAGGGGGTGCGGGTCAGGGTAACCGACACCGCCGGTCTGCGGGAGGCGCCCGGCAAGATCGAGGCGATCGGCATCGAGAAGGCCAGGACCAAGGCGCACAGCGCTGATCTGCTGTTGCTGCTGGAGGATCTGGCGGAGCCAATCGCGATCGGTATGCTGCCGGGCGACATTCAGGCGCTGAGGGTCGGAACAAAAATTGACCTGCTGGGGGGCAAATCGCCCTCGCCTGCGGCGCACTATGATTTCGCTATCTCGACGCGGGACGGCACGGGTCTGGCCGAACTGCTGGACGAGATCGGGCGTCGTGCCGCAGTCCAGATCGGCAAGGCCGGCGATGTCCTGCCGTCGCGGCTGCGGCACGTCGAGCTGCTCAACGAGACGAAACGCTTCCTGCTCGCAGCAGTGGTCAGTGGTGATCGCGGGCAGGAGCTACGGGCCGAGGAACTGCGCCTGGCGGCGGATCGGCTTGGACGAATCGTCGGTGCGGTCGATGTCGAGGACATGCTCGATGTTATTTTTTCGCAGTTTTGTATCGGCAAATGACTCACGTGAAACATAGGGGAAGGGCCACACCGGGGTGATTCACGTGAAACACGGGCCCAGGAATAGGGGGATTGTTTCACGTGAAACGATCCCGCTCGTAGCGTCTCCCCTTCTCCCCTTGTGGGAGAAGGTGGCCGAGCGAAGCTCGGTCGGATGAGGGGTGTTCCAGCTTGGCAAAACCGCACTTCGTCCAGCACCCCTCAACCGTCTTGGCGCTGCGCGCCAATCCACCTTCTCCCACAAGGGGAGAAGGAAGACAGGGCGGCGCCAGGCAATCTCTGTCTGCATTGTCGGGAGCAGTCATGCGTCTGAAGCGCCCTGCATCCTTGACAGCGCGTGCCTCCAGGGACATGTGTCGGTCCACTTAAATTCGGGATTCTGAAATGACCAATCACTATGATGTGGTGGTGGTGGGCGGCGGTCATGCTGGTTGCGAGGCGGCTAGTGCGGCCGCGCGGGCTGGCGCCAGAACGGCGCTGGTGACGCTGCGCTTCGACACGATCGGCGTGATGTCCTGCAATCCGGCGATCGGCGGCCTCGGCAAGGGCCATCTGGTTCGCGAGATCGACGCCATGGACGGGCTGATGGGGCGCGTCGCCGATGCCGCAGGCATCCAGTTCCGTTTGCTCAACCGCCGCAAAGGACCGGCGGTGCGCGGGCCACGGACGCAGGCCGACCGAAAACTCTATCGGCTCGCCATGCAGGCGGCGATTCGCGAACAGGCTGGCCTCGATGTCATCGAAGGCGAGGTGCTGGATTTCGAAATCAACGACGGGGAAATCGACGACGGACGCATCGCGGCGGTGCTGCTGGCGGATGGAAGCCGGCTCGCCTGCGGCGCCGTGGTGCTGACGACCGGCACTTTTCTGCGCGGGCTGATCCATATCGGCGAGAAGAAGATCGTCGCCGGCCGCATGAACGAGCAGGCGAGCATCGGCCTGTCGGCGACGATGAGCCGCGCCGGCTTCAAGCTCGGGCGGCTGAAGACCGGCACGCCGCCGCGGCTGGACGGCAGGACGATCGATTGGGCGTCACTGGAGAGCCAGGCGGCGGACGAGGACCCCGTGCCGTTCTCGCTGCTGACCGATCGCATCGAAAATCCGCAGATCCATTGCGGCATTACCCGAACGACCAATGCGACGCACGAGCTGATTCGCGCCAATCTCGGCCGCTCGGCCATGTATTCGGGCTCGATCGAAGGCGTCGGGCCGCGTTATTGCCCGTCGATCGAAGACAAGATCGTCAAGTTCGGTGACCGCGAAGGCCACCAGATCTTTCTGGAGCCGGAAGGGCTGGACGACGACACGGTGTACCCGAACGGCATTTCGACCTCGCTGCCCGAGGACGTGCAGCTCGACATCCTGAAGACCATTCCGGGGCTGGAGCGGGCAACGATGCTGCAGCCGGGCTATGCCATCGAGTATGACCATGTCGATCCACGCGAGCTCAAGCCGACGCTGGAAACCAAGCGGATTGCCGGCCTTTTCCTCGCCGGCCAGATCAACGGCACCACCGGCTACGAGGAGGCCGGCGCGCAAGGGCTGCTTGCCGGCTTGAATGCAGCGCGCAAGGCGTCGGCGAGCGAGGAAATCGTGCTCAGCCGCACCGAAGCCTATATCGGCGTGATGGTCGACGATTTGACCAGCCGCGGCATTGCCGAACCCTACCGCATGTTCACCTCGCGGGCCGAGTTCCGGCTATCGCTGCGAGCCGACAACGCCGATGAGCGGCTGACGCCACTGGCGATAAGGCTGGGGATTGCCTCGCCGGAGCGGATGCAGCGGTTCAACAATAGTATGCAAGACCTTGAGAAGGCGCGACAGCTCGCCCTCGGCACCACCATGACCCCCAATGAGGCGGCGCGCCATGGGCTCGAAATCAACCGGGACGGCGTCCGCCGCTCGGCCTATGAGCTGCTGGCCTATCCCGGCGTCGATATCGCCTGGCTGGCGCGAATCGAGCCGGCTTTCGCGGCGATCGACAGCAAAACGGCCGAACGTCTTGAAACGGAAGCCAAATATTCTGTCTATCTCGACCGGCAGCAGGCCGATGTTTCGCAGATCAGGCATGAGGAGAGCAGGCTTATTCCCAAATCGCTCGACTTTGCTTCTGTTCCCGGCCTGTCGAACGAGTTGAAGCAGAAGATGCTGGCACGCCAGCCGCGCTCGATTGCCGATGCGCAACGCATGGAAGGCATGACGCCGGCGGCGCTGGCGATTATTGTCGCCCATGTCCGCAATGCCGAGGCGGCCGCGCGAAAGCAGGTCGCGTGAGCGCAGCGTCCTGGGCAAACCTGCAGGCGGCAGCGGGCCCGGTTTCACGTGAAACATTCGATCGCCTGGTCGAGTTCGAGGCCGTCTTCCGGAAATGGAACCGCCGGATCAATCTGGCCGCGCAATCGACGCAGGACGATGTCTGGCGCCGCCACATCCTCGACAGCGCGCAGCTGGCGCGAATCAAACCAGAGGCGAAGCGCTGGGTCGATCTCGGCTCCGGCGGTGGGTTTCCCGGCCTTGTGCTGGCCTTTTTGCTTGCCGAGCGGGACGGCGCCGGTATCGACCTGGTTGAAAGCAACCGGAAAAAAGCATCGTTCCTGCAAGCGGTCATTGGACAGTTCACCCTGCCCGCCAAGGTTATCGCGCGCCGCATCGACGACAGCTATCCGCTTGTTCCTGCACCGCAAATCGTCACAGCCAGGGCACTCGCCTCGCTGCCCGACCTGCTCGACCTGGCGGCACCGTGGCTGACCAAGGGTTCGCGCGGCCTGTTTCACAAAGGCCGGGATTACCGCGCCGAAGTGGCAGAAAGCGCTCAACGATGGTCTTTCGATCTGGTAGAACATGCCAGTGCAACCGACGCACAGGGCGTCATTCTCGAAGTATCCGACTTGCGACAGCACCCTGGCTTGTGACCGGCGACCCAAATGAATTTCTGGCATAGACCCATGATGAAGAACGGCCCCCGAATCATCACCGTCGCCAACCAGAAGGGCGGCGTCGGCAAGACGACGACCGCCATCAATCTGGCCACCGCGCTGGCGGCCATAGGCGAACAGGTGCTGATCGTCGATCTCGACCCGCAGGGCAACGCCAGCACCGGACTTGGCATCGACCGGCGCGACCGCACCGTCTCGTCCTATGATGTGCTGACCGGCGAGCTGGATCTCGAAGCGGCGACGATCCCGACGGCGGTGCCTGGCCTGTCGATCGTACCGTCGACGCTCGACCTGCTCGGCATCGAGATGGAAATCGCCTCGGCGCCGGATCGGGTGCTGCGGCTGCGCAACGCGCTGCGGGCTTCGGCCGAGCGCTCGGCCAACTTCGGCTATGTGCTGATCGACTGCCCGCCGTCGCTCAACCTGCTGACGCTGAATTCGATGGCTGCGGCCGATTCGGTGCTGGTGCCGCTGCAGTGCGAGTTTTTCGCGCTGGAGGGCCTGAGCCAGCTTTTGGAGACGGTCGAGCAGGTGCGCCGCTCGATCAACCCCGACCTGACGATCCAGGGCATCGTGCTGACCATGTTCGACGGGCGCAACAATCTCGCCAACCAGGTGGTGCAGGATGTGCGGGCGCATATGGGCGACAAGGTCTATGAAACCGTCATCCCGCGCAATGTCCGCGTTTCCGAGGCGCCGTCCTACGGCAAGCCGGCGATTCTCTACGACCTCAAATGCTCGGGCAGCCAGGCCTATCTGCAGCTTGCTTCGGAAGTCATCCGCCGCGAGCGCAAATTGCGTGCCGCTTAACCGTTGTAAATAATAAACCCGATTCGATACCGAAACGATCTGGACGGACGATGAACGAAGACCCTTCGAGGAAAAGACTGGGACGGGGACTGGCGGCCCTGATCGGCGAAATCGATCGCCCGGCGGCACCGGAAAAGCCCGGGTTGGCGGCCGACGGCAAGGTGCCGATCGAGTTCCTCAGCCCTAACCCGAAAAACCCGCGCCGGCATTTTGGCGACGCCGACCTGACCGACCTCGCCCAGTCGATCCGCGAACATGGCGTGGTGCAGCCGGTGGTGGCGCGGCCGTCGAAAACCCAGCCGGGCCGCTACGAGATCATCGCCGGCGAGCGACGCTGGCGCGCGGCGCAACGCGCCGGGCTGACCGAAATCCCGATTATCGTGCGCGACGTCAACGATCGCACGGCGCTCGAACTGGCGATCATCGAAAACGTCCAGCGCACCGACCTCAACCCGGTCGAGGAGGCGCTCGGCTACCAGCAGCTGATCGACGACCATGGCTATACCCAGGCCGATCTCGGCCAGGTGATCGGCAAGAGCCGCAGCCATGTCGCCAACACGCTGAGACTGCTCAAGCTGCCCGACGTCATCCGCGACATGCTGGTCGACGGGGCGCTGTCTGCCGGCCACGCCCGTACCCTGGTGACGGCCAACGACCCGGCCGGGCTTGCCAAGCGGATCATCGATGAGGGGCTTTCGGTGCGCCAGGCCGAGGCCTTGGCGCAGCTGCCGGTCGGCGCGCCGTCGGCAAAACGCCAGCCCGCCGCACCGCCGCAAAAGGATGCCGACACGCTGGCGCTGGAGCGGCTGATGACCAGCACGATCGGCATGATCGTCACGATCGAGCACAACCAGCGCGGCGGCGTGATCAGCGTCGCCTACCGGACGCTGGAGCAGCTTGACGAGCTTTGCCGAAGGCTGAAGCGGGAGTAGGTAGGTTGCTAAAATTAGCCGGCAAATAAGATTTTTGCTGCCGCGCGGTGATTGGCGAAATCGTCGAAGTAGTTAATTTCCCCCCTTGAGGGGGAGATGGCCGGCAGGCCAGAAGGGGTCGTCAAATTTCAAGCGCCACCTCCTCTGTCGTCGCGGAAGGGGCTGGTGTTCTACGCGCTGTGACCCCCTCTGTCGCCTTTGGCGACATCTCCCCCTCAAGGGGGGAGATCAGGTGCGCTGCGCCAGCCTGGCGCTCTCCACGGCGATGCCGAGCAGGGCCTGGCGTGCCAGCGCGATCGACAGATCCGGCCGCCGGCGTGTCTGCAGCACCGCCGTCTGCAGGCGGTTGAGGGCGCGGCCGAGCGCCTCGCTGCTCCAGCGTTCGAGGGCTTTCTCGACCAGCTTGCGCCGGGAGAAAAACACCGGCGGGCGCGCCGCGGCAACGACCGAAGCGGCATTGCGGCCGCCGGCGTCCATCAGGCCGCGCATCGCCTGAATCGCCTGCAACTGCCGCATCGCCGATGAAAGTACCAGAAAGGGCTGGCCGCCGGACTGGCAATGGCGGGTGAAGGCGGTGTCGAAGTCGGCGATCCTGCCTTCGAGCAGGGCGTCGACCGCTGCGTCGAAGGAGAGGCCCGAGACATCGCCAGACGTCGCCTTGACGTCGTCGAGGCCGATTTCGGCCTGGCCATGCGCGTAAAGCACCAGCTTTTCGATCTCGCCGCGCGAGGCCAGCCGGTCGCCGCCGAGATTGCGGCGCAGCGCCTGCCGCGCCTCCAGCGTCATCGACATGCCGGCCTTGCGCAGTTCGTCGTCGATGATCGTATCGATATCTCTGGCCTCATCGGCGTAGCAAGGCAGAGCCATGGCATTGTCCGCCGCCTCCACCACGGCGCGCAGGCCGACGCCCTTCTTCAGGTCGCCGGCCTCGATGAGGATGATGGCGTCCCGCGCGGGCTCCGACGTCAGCGCCTTGACGTCATCGGCAAGCGCCTTCTGAGCGCCGGCGTTGCGCACCCATAGCAGGCGCCGCTCCGAAAACATCGGCACGGTGCGGGCCTCGTCGAGCAGGCGGCCCTCGTCGCGATCGACCTCCGAACCGTCCAGCCTGACGACCGAGAACGGATCGTCAAGCGGCAGGCCGGTCTTGCCGGCAAAGGCCTTTGCCCGCTCGGCAACCAGCCCGCGATCGGGACCGTAAAGCAGCACGATCGAGACGCGCGGATCCGGCTTCGCGAGCCATGCATCGACCTCGTATGCTTTCTTTTGTGCCATGGGCGCTGATTAGCATGACGCGGGCGCGGGGTGAACGGCGCCGCCCTCCTTTCCTTCTCCCCCTTGTGGGAGAAGGTGGATTGGCGCGCAGCGCCAAGACGGTTGAGGGGTGCTGGCCGGAGCGCTGTTGGTGCCAAGCTGGAACACCCCTCATCCGACCGAGCTTCGCTCGGCCACCTTCTCCCACAAGGGGAGAAGGAGGTGCTCGTGCCGCCCAACCCGACGCATTGCCTTATCTGGCGGGAAACCCGGCGCAATCATCTCCCAAATTGCGCGCCGGCGCGGAAGATCGACAAGAAATTTCGCCGACATATCTCCATCCTGTCGGCCGCGGGCAGCAGCCAGCGGCAGCGAAGCCTCGCCCGACGAATTGGCACTGGTCTGGCGGTGTGCAAGTATCCTGGCCGGGCAACAGTGGAGGACCGAGATCATGGCCGATGCCGGAATGCTGCGCTTCCATGTTCCGGAACCGGAAGTGCGGCCGGGCGGGACGCCGGATTTCTCTAATGTGAGCATTCCAAAAGCTGGCTCGGTGCCGCGCCCGAAGATCGACGTCGACCCGCGCGACATCCGCGATCTGGCCTTCTCGATCATTCGCGTGCTCAACCGCGCCGGCGAGGCGGTCGGGCCGTGGGCAGGGCTGCTTTCGGACGACGAGTTGCTGGAGGGGCTGCGCCATATGATGACGCTGCGCAGCTTCGATGCGCGCATGCAGATGGCGCAGCGCCAGGGCAAGACCTCTTTCTACATGCAGCACCTCGGCGAAGAGGCTGTGAGCTGCGCCTTCCGCAAGGCGCTGTCGCGGGGCGACATGAATTTTCCGACCTATCGGCAGGCCGGCCTGCTCATCGCCGACGGCTACCCGATGGTCACGATGATGAACCAGATCTATTCGAACGAGGCCGATCCGCTGAAAGGGCGGCAATTGCCGATCATGTATTCGTCGAAGGAGCACGGCTTCTTCTCGATCTCCGGCAATCTGGCGACGCAGTACATCCAGGCGGTCGGCTGGGCGATGGCTTCGGCGATCAGCAACGATTCAAAGATCGCCGCCGCCTGGATCGGCGACGGCTCGACCGCCGAGTCCGACTTCCATTCGGCGCTGGTGTTCGCCTCGACCTACAAGGCGCCGGTCGTGCTCAACGTCGTCAACAACCAGTGGGCGATCTCGACCTTCCAGGGCATCGCCCGCGGCGGTTCCGGCACTTTTGCCGCCCGTGGGCTCGGCTTCGGTATTCCGTCGCTGCGCGTCGACGGCAACGACTATCTCGCCGTCCATGCGGTGGCCAAATGGGCGGCGGAACGGGCGCGCAGCAATCTCGGGCCGACGCTGGTCGAATACGTCACTTACCGCGTCGGCGCCCATTCGAGCTCCGACGACCCGTCGGCCTACCGGCCGAAGGCCGAGTCCGATGCCTGGCCGCTCGGCGACCCGATCGTCAGGCTGAAGAACCATCTCATCCAGCGCGGCGTCTGGTCGGACGAACGCCACGCCCAGGCCGAGGCCGAAATCCTCGACACGGTGATTTCGGCGCAGCGGGAGGCCGAGCGCCATGGCACGCTGCATGCCGGCGGCAAGCCCTCGGCGCGCGACATGTTCGAGGGCGTCTATGCCGAGATGCCGCCGCATCTCAGGCGCCAGCGCCAACAGGCAGGGGTCTGACCATGCCGCGGCGGACCATGATCGAGGCGATCCGCGACGCCATGGACGTGTCGATGGCACGCGACAGCCAAGTCATCGTGTTCGGCGAGGATGTCGGCTTCTTCGGCGGCGTCTTCCGCTGCACGCAAGGCCTGCAGGCGAAATACGGCAAGAGCCGCTGCTTCGATGCGCCGATCAGCGAATCCGGCATTGTCGGCGCGGCCATCGGCATGGCCGCCTACGGGCTGAAGCCTTGCGTCGAGGTGCAGTTTGCCGACTATGTTTATCCAGCCTATGACCAGATCGTCTCGGAAGCGGCGCGGCTGCGCTACCGGTCGAACGGCGATTTCACCTGCCCGATCGTCGTGAGAATGCCGACCGGCGGCGGCATTTTCGGCGGCCAGACCCACAGCCAGAGCCCGGAGGCGCTGTTCACCCACGTCTCCGGCTTGAAAGTCGTGGTGCCCTCGAACCCGTATGACGCCAAAGGCCTGCTGATCGCGGCGATCGAGGATCCCGACCCGGTGATCTTCCTGGAGCCGAAGCGACTTTACAACGGCCCCTTCGACGGTCATCACGAGCGGCCGGTAACGCCATGGTCGAAACATGAGCTCGGCGAGGTTGCCGACGGCCATTACACGGTGCCGCTCGGCAAGGCGGTGATCCGACGGCCGGGTGCGGCGGTCACCGTGCTTGCCTACGGCACGATGGTCTATGTCGCCCAGGCGGCGGCGGAGGAGACCGGCATCGATGCCGAGATCATCGATCTGAGGACACTGCTGCCGCTCGACCTCGAGACGATCGTCGCCTCGGTCAACAAGACCGGGCGCTGCGTGGTCGTGCACGAGGCGACGCTGACATCGGGGTTCGGTGCCGAACTTTCGGCGCTGGTTCAGGAGAGCTGCTTCTATCATCTGGAAGCGCCTGTGGCGCGGGTCACCGGCTGGGACACGCCCTATCCGCATGCGCAGGAGTGGGACTATTTTCCCGGTCCTGCCCGGCTAGGCCGCGCGCTGGTCGAAACGATGGAAGCCTGAGGGGGAACGATGGGCGAATATGTCATCAAGCTGCCCGATGTCGGCGAAGGCGTCGCCGAGGCCGAGCTCGTCGAATGGCAGGTCAAGGTCGGCGATCTCGTGCGCGAGGACGCCGTGCTTGCCGCTGTCATGACCGACAAGGCGACAGTCGAAATTCCGTCGCCCGTCGATGGCGAGATCGTCTGGTTGGGCGCCGAGATCGGCGACACGGTGGCGATCGGCTCGCCGATTGTCAGGTTGAAGGTGGCGGGCGAGGGCAATGTGAACGCAGGCGCGAAATCGGCGGAGGGTGAGGCGGCACCTACCCCCACCCCTAGCCCCTCCCCACAAGGGGGAGGGGGACGAGCTTCGGCCGCCAAAGCCGAAGCCAGGTCCAGCTCGCCCTTGGTCGGGCATGTGCCAAGAACCGAGGGCGCACGAACGGCGGATACGGAGTCCCCCTCCCCCTTGTGGGGAGGGGTTAGGGGTGGGGGTACTGCGCCGGCTTTCGGGGGTATAGCGCCGGTCGGTGCGCCGCGCCCCGAGGGAGAAAAGCCACTGGCCTCGCCGGCCGTCCGCCTCAGGGCGAAAGAGGCCGGCATCGACCTTCGGCAGGTCCCGGGAACCGGCCCAGCCGGCCGCATCCGGCACGAGGACATCGACGCCTTCCTGGCACGCGGACCGCAGCTCGCGAAGGCCCCTGGCCTCGCCCGCAACGAGGCGGTCGAGGACATCAAGATAATCGGGCTCAGGCGAAGGATCGCCGAGAAGATGACGCTGGCCAAGTCGCGCATCCCGCATATCACCTATGTCGAGGAGATCGACGTCACCGCACTCGAGGATTTGCGCGCCGCGCTCAACAAGGAGAAGCGGCCGGGCGCAGACAGGCCGAAGCTGACGCTGCTGCCGTTCCTGATGCGGGCGATGGTCAAGGCAATCGCCGACCAGCCCAATGTCAACGCACTGTTCGACGACGAAGCCGGCATCGTCCACCAGCATGGCGGCGTCCACATCGGCATCGCCGCGCAGACGGCTTCCGGGCTGATGGTGCCGGTGGTCAAGCACGCCGAGGCGCGCGACATCTGGGACTGTGCAGCCGAGGTTGTCAGGCTGGCCGAGGCGGCAAAATCCGGCACGGCGACGCGCGACGAGCTCTCGGGCTCGACCATCACCATCACTTCGCTGGGCGCCATGGGCGGCGTGGCGACGACGCCGGTGATCAATCATCCGGAAGTGGCGATCGTCGGCGTCAACAAGATGATGGTGCGGCCGGTATGGGACGGCAGCCAGTTCATCCCGCGCAAGATGATGAACCTGTCCTCCAGCTTCGACCACCGCGTCGTCGACGGCTGGGATGCGGCGGTATTTATCCAGCGGATAAAGACGCTACTGGAGACGCCGGCGCTGATTTTTGTGGACTGAGGAGATGAGAACGGTCGCAAAGGCCCCCTCGCCCGGCAGCATGGGGCGCCGGGACGCTGGCTCCCCCTTCTCCCCTTGTGGGAGAAGGTGTCGCCGAAGGCGACGGATGAGGGGTGCTCCAGCTTGGCACCTACCGCACTCCGTCCAACACCCCTCATCCGTCTCGGCGCTACGCGCCGATCCACCTTCTCCCACAGGGGGAGAAGGAAAGGCGCGCAGCGGCCGGATGGTGGGGCATTTATCCCCGAAAGGACGCAGCTGACATGAAGGAAATCTCCTGCAAGCTGCTGGTCATCGGCGCCGGTCCGGGCGGCTATGTCTGTGCCATCCGCGCCGGGCAGCTTGGCATCGACACGGTGATCGTCGAGGCAGGCAAACCGGGCGGCACTTGCCTCAATGTCGGCTGCATCCCGTCAAAGGCGCTGATCCATGCAGCCGAAGAGTTCGAAAAGCTCTCGCACATGGCCGGCGGCAAAAGTCCACTCGGCATAACGGTCGCGGCACCGTCGCTTGATCTCGCCGCGACCATTGCCTGGAAAGACGGCATCGTTAGCCGGCTGAACAACGGCGTCGCCGGCCTGCTGAAGAAAGCTGGCGTGAAGACGGTGCATGGCTGGGCGACATTTCGCGACGGCAAGACCGTTGCCGTCGAGACCGAGATCGGCATGCAGGTGATCCGAGCCGAAACGGTGGTGATAGCGACCGGCTCGGCGCCGGTCGAGCTGCCGTCGCTGCCGTTCGGCGGGCCGGTCATTTCGTCGACCGAGGCGCTGGCGCTGAGCGAAGTTCCGGAGAGGCTGGCGGTGGTCGGCGGCGGCTATATCGGGCTGGAACTCGGCATCGCCTTTGCCAAGCTGGGCGCCAAGGTGACCGTGGTCGAGGCGTTGCCGCGCGTGCTGGCGCAATATGATGCGGAACTGACCCGGCCGGTGGTGAAGCGGCTGGCCGAACTCGGCATCGAGGTGCTCGTGAACGCCAAGGCCAAGGGGCTGTCCACTAAGCGCGACGCGCTGCTGGTCGAGACGAATGGCGGCAAGAACGGCAAGATCGCTGCCGACAAGATGCTGGTCACGGTCGGTCGCAAGCCGGTGACCGAAGGCTGGGGGTTGGAGCAGATCGACCTCGACATGGCCGGACCCTTCATCCGCATCGACGACCAGTGCCGCAGCTCGATGCGCGGCATCTTTGCCATTGGCGACGTCACCGGCGAGCCGATGCTGGCGCATCGGGCCATGGCGCAAGGCGAAATGGTCGCCGAGATCGTTGCCGGCCACAAGCGCAGCTGGGACAGACGAGCGATCCCGGCTGTCTGTTTCACCGATCCGGAGCTGGTCACCGCAGGCCTGTCGCCGGAGGAGGCCAAGACCCGTGGCGAGATCAAGGTCGGACAGTTTCCCTTTACCGCCAATGGCCGGGCGATGACGAAGTTGGGCGAGGACGGATTCGTCCGGGTAGTGGCGCGGGCGGACAGCCATCTGGTGCTTGGCATCCAGGCCGTCGGCCAGGGCGTGTCGGAGCTGTCGACGGCGTTTGGGCTGGCGCTGGAGATGGGTGCGACGCTGGAGGATATCGCCGGGACGATCCATGCCCATCCGACACAGGGCGAGGGTTTTCCGGAAGCGGCGCTGAAGGCGCTGGGGCACGCACTGCATGTCTGATGGCTCGCGCTCTCCCCCCTTGAGGGGGAGATGGCCGGCAGGCCAGAGGGGGTCGGTTCGACTGGATGCGACCTCCCTTGCGACAGATGGAGGTTGGCGCTCTACGCGAGGCGACCCCCTCTGTCGGCGACATCTCCCCCTCGAGGGGGGAGATTACGCAGCTCACCCTGCAAGCCGGCTAACCATTTCGTGCTGCGCATAGGCGCGGCCGAAGCGGTTGGCCAGGAAGGCGTCGAGGGCGATGTCCTCCTGCTTGATGAAGCCCCTGGCCGGCAAGGTGCCGTCCGCGAGCATGTCGAGCACCGCGCAGATGGCGGAGGCGGTGGTGATCTGGATGGCGCTGCGCACCGTTTCGCCGTCGCGCCTGGCGTAGATCTTGTTGGCGTAGGTTTCCTGCAGCAGACGGCCGTTCTTGCGGCCGCTGACGGTGACGAAGACGACAACCACGTCCTGCAGCGTCGCCGGCAGGGCGCTTTCGAAAATGTCCTTCAGCACGTCGCGGCGGTGCCGCAGGCCGAGGTCGTTGAGCAGCGCCTTCATAATAGCGGCATGGCCGGGATAGCGGATGGTGCGATAGTTCAGCGTCCGCACCTTGCCTTTCAGCGTTTCGGCCAGCGTGCCCAGCCCGCCCGAGGTGTTGAACGCCTCGTAGGTGACGCCGTCGAGCGAGAATTCTTCACGCTCCTCCAGCGGCGGCACTTCGATCAGCTCGCCTTCGACGATCGCCTCGCAAGGCTCGCAATATTCGTTGATGACGCCGTCGGTGCTCCAGGTCAGATTGTAGTTCAGCGCATTCGACGGGTATTGCGGCAGCGCGCCGACCCGCATGCGCACGCTTTCCAGCGTGTCGAAGCGGCTGGCGAGATCGTTGGCAACGATCGAGATGAAGCCCGGCGCCAGACCGCATTGCGGGATGAAGGCGCTGCTGCCGGAACGAGCCAGTTCCTTGACCCGCCTGGTGCTGACAACGTCTTCGGTCAGATCGAGATAGTGCACGCCGGCGCTGGCCGCCGCCTCGGCGATGCGCGTGGTCAGATGGAAGGGCGCCGCGCTGAGCACCGCGAATTTGCCGGCCAGGGCCGATTCGAGGGTGCCGGCGGCTTCGATGTCGAGTTCCAGCGTCTCGACCGTTTCAGGCAGTTCGGCCGCGCCGAGCTGCGCCGCCGAGCGGTCGACGAGCGTAACATGGTAGTTGCCCGTGGAAGCCAGCATCTCGGCAATGGTCGAGCCGATCTTGCCGGCGCCGACGACGATGATTTCCTTCATGACCGGTCCCTCGCACCAATGCTAAATTCACGGTTAGAATCGCAGCTTGCCTGTCGAAAGGAAGCGTGAGATTGTACGAAACGCAGCCTCTCTTTGGGCAATGTGACGGTAAGGTTCGTCGAAATGCTCAGCGATGCCGACCAGGCTCTGCTTTCCCTGCTGCGCACCAATGCGCGCGCCTCGACCGCAGAACTGGCGCGGCGCCTCGGCGTCTCACGAACGACGGTGCAAAGCCGGATCGAGCGGCTGGAAGAGCGCGGCATCATCGCTGGCTACGGGGTCAGGCTGTCGCCGGATTACGAGCAGGGGCTGGTCAGGGCGCATGTCCTGCTCACCGTCACCCCCAAGCTTGCCGACAAGGTGGTGCGCAGCCTGCAGGCGCTGGCACCGGTTCGCACGCTGCACTCGGTCAGCGGCAATTTCGACATGATCGTCATCGTCGAGGCGCCTTCGATCAGGGATCTCGACACGCTTCTCGACCAGATCGGCGCCATGGACGGAGTCGAGCGCACGTCGTCGTCGATCATCCTGTCGACGCGGATCGACCGCTGAGCGGGCTGGTGTCGCGGGTCCAGATGCTGGCGCGAAGGATCACCGAGCGCAGTGATCGTTCTGGCGCTCTCGCGGCAAAGCGATATAGGCTTCGAAGATGTTGGATGAGACTCGCAGAGGGGCCGCGTCCTCTCGCGCCAAGCTGACAAGTCGCGCGGTCACGCAACGATTTCCAGAGGAGGCCTCCTTGCCCAAGCAATGTTTTGGAAAATCCCATGTGCCGTTGTCGCCGGCGGTCAGGGCCGGCGATTTCGTCTATGTCTCAGGCCAGGTGCCGGTCGGCACAGACGGACTGGTGGTCAAGGGCGGCATCGCCGAACAGACCGAGCAGGTGCTGTCGAACGTCAAGGCGGCACTGGCGCTGGCCGGCTGTACCCTGGACGACGTAGTCAAGACGACGGTCTGGCTCGAAGACGCCCGCGATTTCGGCATTTTCAACACCGTCTATGCCAGGCATTTCCCGAAAGACCCGCCGGCGCGCACGACAGTGGAGTCGCGGCTGATGATCGACATCAAGATCGAGGTCGAGGCCGTTGCCTACAGGCCGGCCTGACGGGAAAATGGAGACAGGCGCGATGCAATTCGATCTCCTGATAAAAGGCGGCCGCCTCATCGATCCGGCCTCCGGCCTCGACGCGCAGCGCGATCTGGCGATTGCCGACGGCCGTATCGCCGCGATCGACACCGAAATCCCATTCGAACGTGCCGCCCGCGTCATCGATGCCACGGGCTCGATCGTCGCGCCGGGCCTGATCGACCTGCACAGCCATGTCTATTGGGGCGGCACGTCGCTCGGCGTCGATGCCGACCGGCTCGCCGCAAAGAGCGGCACCACCACCTTCATCGATGCCGGAAGTGCCGGTGCCGGCAATTTCCTCGGCTTTCGCCGCCACGTCATCGAGCGCTCGAAAGTCCGTATTCTGGCTTACGTCAACATTTCCTTTGCCGGCATATTCGGCTTCTCGCAGACCGTGGCGGTCGGCGAGTGCAGCGACCTCCGGCTCTGCGAACCGCGCGAGACCGTAGCGGCGGCTCGCGAGCACGCGGACGTGGTTGTCGGCGTCAAGGTCCGCTCGGGTCGCCATGCCGGCGGCACCAGCGGCATCGCGCCGGTCGATCTCGCGCTCGAAGCCGCCGACAAAGCCGGCCTGCCGCTGATGGCGCACATAGACGAGCCGCCGCCGGGCCGCTCGGAAGTGCTGCCGCGGCTGCGCAAGGGCGACATCCTCACCCACTGCTTCCGGCCGTTTCCCAACGCGCCGGTCTTCGCCTCGGGGGCGGTGCGGCCAGATATGCGGCTGGCGCGCGAGCGCGGCGTCATCTTCGATATCGGCCACGGCATGGGCTCGTTCGATTTCGAAGTGGCCAAGGCGATGCTCGGCGAGGGGCTGGCGCCGGACGTGATCAGCAGCGACGTGCATCTCTACTGCGTCGACGGGCCGGCCTTCGACATTCTGGTGTGCATGTCGAAGCTGCTGGCGCTCGGCATGCCGCTGGTCGAGGTGCTGCGCGCCGCGACACAGCGGCCGGCCGAAGCGATCGCCAGGCCCGATCTCGGCAGGCTGGCGGTGGGTGCGGTCGGCGACATCGCGGTGCTGCGGCTGCGTCCGGGCCGCTTCACCTTTGTCGATTCGGTCGGCGCCTCGCTGGTCGCCGAGCAAAGGCTGGTCTCGGACGGGATCGTGGTCGGCGGCAGCTGGTGGCCGAACGAGGCGGTGGACGATCTCGGCGAAACCGAGCGTTTCGAAGCGCATGCGCACGACACGCATGTCGATGTTGTGAGCCGGCATTTCGGGCGTGGGTGATCTCCCCCTCGAGGGGGAGATGTCGCCGAAGGCGACAGAGGGGGTCGGTTCGACCGGGCTCGTCTTCCTGCAACGGATGGAGGCTGGCGCTCGACGCGCGGCGACCCCCTCTGGCCTGCCGGCCATCTCCTCCTCAAGGGGGGAGATCACAGCTTCACCGCCCCGCCGCTCCATAAACCGGCGTCGCAATGCCTTCCATCCTCGCCTTGATCTGCAGCGCGACGTACTTCGAATAGAAGCGCGACAGCGCCAGATTGCCGCCGTGGAACCACAGCGCTTCCTGTGCCGTCGGCTTCCACATGTTGCGCAATTCGCCTTGCCACGGACCCGGGTCGCCTTTCACGCCCGAGCCAATCCCCCAGCACGGGCCGACCTTGTCGGCGACTTCGCGCGAGACGATCGCCGCCACGGTTTCGTTCATCGAGAGATAGCCGGTGCAGGCGATGATTGCGTCGGCCGCCAGTTCGGAGCCGTCGTCGAAGAGGATGCCTGTCTGCGTCAGCGACTTGATCCCGACGCCGCTGCGGATGCCGATCTCGCCGTCGATGATCAGGTCGCAAGCGCCGACATCGATGTAGAAGCTCGAGCCGGTGCGGTAGGCCTTCATCAGGAGCCCGGTCTCGTCGTCGCCGAAATCGATGGCGAAGCCGGCGCCGCGCAAACGATCGTAGAAGGCCGCGTCGCGCGCCTTGATGATGTCGTAAAGCGCCCGCTGGCCTTGCGGCAGCAGCGCGAACGGCGTCGAGGCGACGATCATGTCGGCCTTCTCGGTGGTGATGCCGCGGGCCAGCGCCTTTTCCGAAAAGATCTCGAAACCGATCTCCATCAGCGTGTCCGACTTGACCACCGTCGTCGGCGAGCGCTGGACCATCGTCACCTGGGCGCCGCTCTCCCAGAGGTCGACGCTGACGTCATGGCCGGAACTTGCGGCGCCGATGACGGCGACCTTTTTGCCGCGGAATTTCTCGCCGCTGGAATACTGGCTGGAATGCAGGATCTCGCCCTGAAAGACCTCGGCACCCGGCAAGTCGATGCGCCTGGGCGGGCCATAAGCACCGGTTGCAAAGACGATGTGCCTGGGTTTCAGCGTGATGCGCTCGCCGGCGCGGTCGAGCTCTACCGTCCAGACCCTTTCGGTCTCGTCATAGGACGCGCTCACGCATGTCGTGGAGGTCCAGTAGTTGAGCTCCATGACGCGCGTGTACATCTCCAGCCAGTCGCCCATCTTGTCCTTGGGCGTGAACACGGGCCAGTTCTCGGGAAACGGTATGTAGGGCAGATGGTCGTACCAGACCGGGTCGTGCAGCACGAGCGAGCGGTAGCGATTGCGCCAGGAATCGCCGGCCTGAGCGTTCTTCTCGATGACTATGGCCGGCACGGCCAATTGCCGGAGCCGGGCGCCCAGCATGATGCCGCCCTGGCCGCCGCCGATGACCAGGCAATAAGGCTGCTGGCCGGCGCCGAGTTCACGTGTCTCGCGCGCCCTCGCCTCCAGCCAGGTCTCGCGCTCCGGATCGGCCTTGTGGCGGACACCCAGCGGCCGCGCCGGGCCCTTGCGCTCCTCAAACCCCTTGAGATCGCTCATCGCCGTAAACAGTGTCCGGCATTTGCCGTCCCTGAGGCGCATGATGCCTTGGCCCCACGCCGATGACGTCTCGAAAGAAAACCAGGCTTCGATCGTGCCTTCGTCCGAAGTCGCTTCGCCGCTGAGCTGCCACCGGGCAGGTTTTGTCGTTGCCAGCGTCGCCGCCAGCATGTCGCGCATCGCGGCGCGGCCCTCCATCGTCCTGACGTTCCAGGTGAAGGTCAAGAGATCGCGCCAGTAGCAGTCCTCGACGAACAGGTTGATTGCGGCCTCGACGTCGCCGGCCTCGAGTGCTCGCGCAAAAGAACCAAGCCAGGTCGCCGCCTGTTTCGTCGGTGCGATGTCGAGCATCTGTCTTGCCTAACTTCCAGTGACCTTTGCGCTGCCCTCACTCTTACCCTTTCCCGGTTCTTTGCGGGAGAGGGTAAGGGCAGTGCAAACAGTCCGGAAGCTAGGCCCAGCGTAGGCCGAAGCGACTGCCGCTGCCGTCAGGCCCGCGCGCGGGCCTGATCCGAACCGCTATCCAGCCATGCGAGATCGTCCGGCGAAAGTGAGATGTCGAGCGCCTGGAGGCTGTCTTCCAACTCGTCGAGCGTGCGCGGCCCGATCAGCGGGACGGACGGAAACGGCTGCGCCAGCACATAGGCGAGCGCGACGTGGATCGGGCTTTTGCCCAGCCGTTTGGCGAGCTCGATGGCGCGGTCGCGACGGCCGAAATTCCTCTCCGAATACCAGACCCGGACCAGCTCCTCATTGTCGCGCCGGTCGCGGCCGGCGCGGTCGGTGAAGAAGCCGCGGCCCTGGCTCGACCAGGCGAAGTTCGGCATCTGCCGGGCGGTGAGCCAGGCCTTCCATTCGTCGCTGGAGGAGGTGACGCAGCCTGCCCAGATCGGCTCCAGCATTTCGGCCAGCGAGAAATTGTTGGAAAGCGCGCCGGGCTTCTGCTTGCCGGTGCGCTCGGCATAGGCAATCGCCTCATCCATGCGTTCCATCGTCCAGTTCGAGCCGCCGAACGGACCGCGAATGCGGCCGGCCTTGACCTCGCGGTCCATCGCATCGACGAATTCGTCGACCGGCACATCCGGATTGTCGCGGTGCATGAAATAGACGTCGATATGGTCGGTCTGCAGCCGTTCGAGCGACTGGGTGAGTTGCTTGCCGATGACGTCGGGATAGCAGAGCGGCGAGTGCGCGCCCTTGCCGATGACCACCGACTGCTCGCGCACGCCGCGGTTCTTCAGCCACTGGCCGAGCAGCGTCTCGGTATAGCCGGAACCGTAGACGAAGGCGGTGTCGAACAGATTGCCGCCGGCCTCGAAATAGGCATCGAGCAGGATGGCGCCCGACGAAAAGGTGCGGAAATCCTCGAAGCCGAGCGCCAGGCACGAGGCCGGCCGCGGCAGGCCCGGAATGCTGCGCTTGGGGATGGCGGTTCCGCCGGAGCGCAGCTTCCGTCCGGAGATCGTGTTGACGCGCTTTGCCGGTTTCTCGATGTCGTATTCGAGCCCGATTGCGGCCCGCCATTTGTCGAGCACGCCCAGATTGCCGAGACTGTCGGCCCAGCCCATGCCGGGCCAGGCGAACTCCTGCTTTCCGCCGAGAATGGCCTCGCCGGCGGCGTCGACCTCAAATGCGTACAGCCAGCCGTCCTCCGTGACCTCGACCACCTCGGTGTCACCCGGACGGATGATGCGGATTTCGCCGGTGCCGCCTTGCTGGCCGCCGGCATACCAGAAATCCGCCACCTCGATGCGGCCTTTGCTGCCGAGAATACGCAAGACGTTGTCCTGAGCGAGCGAGATGCTGCAGGACACTTCGGCGACGATGCCGCCCGGAAAATGCAACAGCGCCGACGCCCATTCGTCGACGCCGGATTGGCCGAGATGCGCAGCGCCGACGACTTTGTCCGGCTCGGCGAAGGGCTTTCCCACTGCTGCGCCGGCAATCAGCCGCGCCATCGAGACGGGATAACCGCCGACATCGAGAATGCCGCCGCCGGCGAGATCCTTGGCGTAGAGACGGTGCTCCGGCATGAAGCCCGGCATGGCGAAGCCGAAGCTGGATTTGATCATCTTGATGTCGCCGATCGCGCCGGCCCTGATCAGCTCGACCAGCTTGGCCGTCTGCGGATGCAGCCGGTACATGAAGGCTTCGCCGAGAAAGGTGCCGGCCTTGCGCGCGGCATGGATCATGGCGTCGGCTTCGAATGCGGTCAGGCCAAGCGGCTTTTCGCAAAGCACGTGCTTTCCGGCCTCGGCCGCCTTGATCGCCCATTCGGCATGGCTCGGATGCGGCGTCGAAATATAGATCGCGTCGACATCCGGATCGCCAACCAAAGCCTCGTAGCCGTCGAGGATGCGGGCGCCGGGGAAAGCCTCGGTGAGCCCCGCCTTGCCGGGATTGCGCGCCCCTAAGGCGACCAATGTGCTGGTGCGCGAATGGGCGACACCCCCGGCAAAAGCCTTGGCGATGTTGCCGGGCCCGAGAATGCCCCAGCGAACTTTTTCTGGTTTGGACGTCATGTCAAATCTCCGTGGGGTGGCCGCGAGCAATCGCGATCGGACAAAAGAAAGATGGGTTAGCGAATGCGTGCGCCGGTGGCGTCGAAGAGAAGCGAGCGGTCGGCTTTGATCGACACCACCAGGTCGTCGCCGTTCGCGCGATGCCGCGAGGCCTCGCGCTCGATGATCAGTTCCTCGCGTCCGCCACCGGTACCGGAATTGGCATAGACATAGCTCACCGATCCCAAGTGCTCGGCGACGTCGGCCTTGAGGGTAAGGTCGCAATCGCCCTGGCCGGCGTCGAAGAAATGTTCCGGCCGCACGCCAAGCACGACATCGCCGCCTGTTGCAGGCAAGGCATCCGACAGCGGCTTGCGCAGTCGCGCGCCGCGATGATTGACCAGTTCGACGACCGCCGCACCGTTGTCGGCCCCGATCATTTTTGCCGCCAGGAAGTTCATTTTCGGCGAGCCGACGAAGCCGGCAACGAAGCGGTTGGCGGGGTCGTCGTAGAGATCGAGCGGCGCGCCGATCTGCTCGATATTGCCGGCGTTGAGCACGACGATCCTGTCGGCCAGCGTCATTGCCTCGGTCTGGTCGTGCGTCACATAGACCATGGTAACGCCGAGTTCCTTATGAAGGCGCGATATCTCGACGCGCATCTGCACCCGGAGCTCGGCATCGAGATTGCTGAGCGGTTCGTCGAACAGGAACACTTGCGGCTCACGCACGATGGCGCGGCCGATGGCGACGCGCTGGCGCTGGCCGCCCGACAATTGCCGCGGCCGCCGCTTCATCAGCTCGGCGATGCGCAGGATTTCGGAAGCCCGCTTCACCCGCCGCTCGGTATCTGCCTTGGGGTTGCCGGTCATTCTCAGGCCGAAGCTCAGATTCTGCTCGACCGTCATGTGCGGATAGAGCGCGTAGGACTGGAACACCATGGCGATGCCGCGATCGGCCGCCTCGACGTCGTTCACCACCTTGCCGCCAATGGCGATCTCGCCGTCGCTGATGTCCTCGAGCCCGGCGATCATCCGAAGCAGCGTGGACTTGCCGCAGCCGGAAGGGCCGACGAAGACGACGAATTCGCCGTCATCGATGTCGATATTGGCACCGTGGACGATCTCGAAGACGCCGAAGCGCTTGATGACGTTTTTGAGTGTGACTGCCGCCATGCTGATCCTTACTTGATGGCGCCGGCGGCGATGCCGGCAACGAAATGGCGCTGCAGAAGCACGAACACGACGAGCATTGGCGCCGTCAGCATCACCGCGCCCGCCATGATGCCGCCCCAGGACACCTTGGTGAGACCGATCAGCGTGCCGAGCGCCACGGGCGCGGTCATCGCGCCCGGCTTGGAATTGATCAGCAGCGGCCAGAGATAGTTGTTCCAGCAGGCAAGGAAGAGGATGATGGCGAGCGCCGCCAGCATCGGCCGCGCCAGAGGCAGTGCGACGAACAGGAATATCCGCCGTTCCTTGACGCCCTCGACCTTGGCGGCGTCGAACAGCTCGTGCGGCATCATCGAAAAACTCTGCCGCATGAAGAGCACGCCCAGCGAATTGAACAGCGGCGGCACGATCAGCGCCACCCAGGTGTTGGCGAGCTTGAAGTCGCGCGCCACCATGATGAATTGCGGGATCAGCACGACCGCATAGGGCAGCGTGATGGTGCCGAAGATGATGGCGACGACCATGCCCTTGCCGAAGAAGTTGTAACGCGCCAGCGCCCAGCCGGCCATCGAGGTCAGCATCACCGACAGGAAGGTATAGGTCACCGCCACCGAGACGGAGATGCCGATGGCGCCGATGAAATTGGTGCCGCGCTGCAGATTGCTGACATTGTCGAGGAAATTGCCATGCGGCAAAAGCTCGATGTCGGGGCTGAAGATGCCGTTGTCGGGCATCGTCGAAAAAACCACCATCATCCACAGCGGAAACAGCCAGACCAGTGCCAGCGGCGTCAGGAACAGATGCAGCGCGATGCTGCGTCCCAATCTGGCCTGGGAGCGGCTGACTCTTGAGTGCGAGGTCATTTCGGTTCCCTCGTCAGCCATATCTGCACCAGCGAAATGGCAATCGCCAGCCCGGCCATGGTGTAGGCGACGGCCGAAGCGTAGCCGAAATTGAGCGACCGGAAGCCCTGGCGGTAAAGCAGCAGCCCGAGCGTTTCGGTGCCGCCGCCCGGCCCGCCGCGCTCGGTGATCAGAAAGGGCTCGGTGAACAGCTGCATGGTGCCGATGATCGACAGCACGGCGCAGAACACGATGATCGGCTTGAGCAGCGGCAACGTGATGTAGAAGAACTGTTTGACCTTGCTGACCCGGTCCAGGGTCGCCGCCTCGTAGACATCCTCGGGAATCGACTGCAGGCCGGCGAGCAGGATGATGGCGTTGTAGCCGGCCCAGCGCCACGTCACCGCCATCATGATCACCGCCATCGCCGGGGTGACGTTGGTAAACCAGTCGACACTGGGCAGGCCGATGCCGTTCAGCAATTTGTTGATGATGCCGTAGTCGAGATTGAACATCAGCCGGAAAACCGCCGAATAGGCGACCTCGCCGACCACGACCGGCGCGAAGAAGGCAAAGCGGAACAGGCCACGGGCCTTGAGCAGTGGCGAATTCAAAAGCACCGCCATCACAATCGCCAGCGAAATCATCACCGGCACCTGGATGACAAGGATCAGCAATGTGTTCTTCAAGGCATTGAAGAAGGCCGGATCGCCGATCAGCCGGCCCCAGTTGAAGGTCGGCGCGAAGCGCCACGGCACGGTGCGCGTCGCCTGGAACGAGATCAGGAAGGAATCGATGATCGGCCACAGCCAGAAGATCGAAAAAATCAGCAGATACGGCGCGAGAAAGCGATACGCCGTGGCGTTCTGGTAGCGCATCGTTTTCCTCCTTTCTGCTTTCAAGTTCTTGCCTTCTCCCCTTGTGGGAGAAGGTGGATCGGCGCGTAGCGCAGAGACGGTTGAGGGGTGATGGCCGGAGTGCCGCCGGCGCCAAGCTGGAGCACCCCTCATCCGTCGCCTTCGGCGATACCTTCTCCCACAAGGGGAGAAGGGGAGCCGCGCGCTCGGAGCCGCCTCGTCTAGATCACGACTTGACCGGCAGGCCGGTCGCCGCGGCGATCTGGCTTGCGGCATCGTCGAGCGCTGCCTTGGCGTCGGGATAGCCGCCGGCCAGATATTTGGTCTGCACCGCGCGGATGATGATTTCGGCGTCGCTCTGGAACGGCGTGCCGCGGCTGGGGACGACCTTGGGCAAGGTGCCGAGGATGTCCTTCCACACGGCTTGGCCACCCCAATAGGGCAGGCCTTCGGAGACATAAGGGTCGTTGAGCGCCGAGATCAGCGACGGCACCAGGCCGAAGCCTTTCAGCATGGTGATCTGGCCCTCATTCGTCGCAAGCGTGTATTTCAGATAGGCGTAGGCGGCTTCCTTGTTCTTCGACACCGAGGTGATGGCGAGCGAGGAGCCGCCGAGATTGGCGGCGCGCGGACCGTCGGCGGTCAGGCTCGGCATCAGATAGACGCCCCATTTGCCTGCCCCATCGGGCGATTCGGTGCGTATGGTGCCTTCATACCAGCCGCCATACATCTGCGTGGCGACCTTGCCGGCGGTGTTGTTGGTGATCTTGGTGCTCCAGTCGGCAGAGGAAATGATGCCGGCGTCCTTCATCTCCTTGATCTTGGTCATGGCATCGACGCATTTGGGCTGGTTGACCGTGATCGATTGCCCGTCGGCGGAGAAGTAGGCGCAACCCTGCTCGTTGGAGATCATGCGGAAGAATTCGGAATCGCCGTTGAAATCGGCGTTGGTCATCGTGACGCCGGGATTGGCGGCCTGGATTTTCTTGGCGGCGGCGATGAAATCGTCCCAGGTCTTGATCGAAGACGGATCGACGCCAGCCTTCTCGTAGAAGTCGCGGCGGTAGAACATCGCCACTGGACCGGAATCCCAGGGCATCGCATAGGCCTTGTCGTCAACCTCGAGCTCGGTACGCTTGAAGTCGGGGAATTTTGCCTGGTCTTCCGCGGTGTAGCCGAGCGTATGCAGGTCGACGAAGCAATCCGGGAACTGGCTCCAGTAGTTTTCGGCTTCGCCGTTCTCGATCGTAACGATGTCAGGCAGCCCCTCGCCGCCGGCGGCACAGCCGGCGATCGATTTGTCGTAGGTCGGCTGGTTGCCAAGGTCCTCGACCGTCACCTTGATGTCGGGATACTGCTTGTTGAAGCCCGCTATGGTGGCCTTCAGCGACGAAGCGGCGATATTCCAGCTCCAGATCGTGATTTCACCGGACTGCGCAAAGGCCGGGCTGGAGCCCAAGGCAAGCGCGAGCGCGGCGCAGGTCAATTTTATGCGCATTGAAATCCTCCCATTTCAGTTGCTCTCTGTTTGCGAGCGTGGCTAGACTAGGCCTCGGGAAAGCCTTGTCCGCGACAAAGGGAATAAGAAATGAGCGGAAAGTAAGATGCCGGAAAGGCCGTTTTACCAGCCTGGCGCCAGCAGCGTGGAGGGCCTGCCGCTGCTGCTGCAGATGTTCCACACCCAGCCCCTGGTGATGCTAAAGCCGCATTGGCACGCCCAGGTCGAGGTGAATTTCATCGTGCGTGGCGCCGTGCATTACCGCATGGATGGGCACGGGCTTTCGCTTTCTGCGGGCGACATGTGCCTGTTCTGGGGCGGCCTGCCGCACCAGATGGACGAAGCCTCCGACGATGCCATCTATGCCGGCGCGCATTTGCCGCTGGTGCATTTCTTCCGGCTGCATTTGCCCGTCGAGGTCCGCAACAGACTGATGACCGGCGCGACACTGGTGACCGACGCCACCGACCGGTCGGACGACCACAATTTCGAGCGCTGGAACCGCTATGCCCGCTCCGGCGACCCGGTCAAGGCCGAGCATGCCGTCAACGAGCTTTTGCTGCGGCTGGAGCGGGTGCGCTTCGAGCCTTACCGGCTGGTGCCCGAAACCCCGGTCGAACAGGAGATAGGCAGTCCCTTCGATCAGCAATCGCTGCGCAATGTCGGGCGCATGTGCGACTTCATCGCCGAGAATTTCCTCTACGAAATCGATTGCGTCGACATCGCCGCGGCGGCCGATATCCATCCCAAATACGCCATGAGCATCTTCAAGAAATCGACCGGCATGACGCTCAATGAATATGTGAACTTGCTGCGCCTCAGCTACGCGCAGGCGCTGCTGATGCATCAGGATGCCAATGTGCTGCGCGTCGCCATGGAATCGGGCTTCGGCTCGCTCAGTGCCTTCAACAAGTCGTTCCGCAAGCTTTCCGGCATGTCGCCGTCGGATTTCCGCAGGGGCGTGGCCGGCGCCAGATAACGGCTGGATTCAAGCGATAATATCCAGGCGCCTCGGCAGGCGGTTCATCGGCGACGGCCCGTTGGCGGTGATCAGGAACTGGTCCTCGAGATTGAAGCTGGCGAGACCGTCGATGTAGAGCGGGATTTCGAATGCCAGCACCATGCCGGCCTCGATCACGACATTGCTGTCGGCCGAGATGAACGGCCATTGCTCGGAAAACACGGAATTGCCGACGCCGTGGCCGAAATGGCCGCGGCGATAGGAACGCAGGCCCTGGCGCGCCAGGCTTTCGCTGGCGGCGCGATGCACGGCGGCTAACGGCTTTCCGGGCATAAGCGCGGCAAGCCCGTCGGCGAAGGCGCGTTCGGCTATCGCATGCAATTCGGCCTGTTCGGGCGAGGGCGGCCCGAAGGTGAAATTCCGCGACATATCCGAGGCATAGCCGTTCACGCTGCACACCATGTCGGCCTTCAGCGGATCGCCGGCGGCGGCGACGACGTCGGCGCCTTTTGGGCGAGCGCCCAGCGTGACGTATTCCGCCGTCGAGATTTGCTGCGACGACCCGGCGGATGCATCCGCGACGCCTTGCCGGTAAAGCGCGACCAGCTCAGACTGACGCATGCCGGTCGTCGCATGCTGCTGCAGCCGCGACAGGCCGGCTTCCGACAGGGCGATGCCCTGCTGCAGAAGGTCGATCTCGCTCTGCGATTTGATTGCCCGCAGCCTGTCGAGAACCGGCGAGCCGTTGACCAGGGCAGTGCCCGGCAACATTGCCTGCATCGCGGAAAAATCGCTGGCCGAGACGAAATCCAGCTCGATGCCGAGCGTCGCACGCTCCAGCCCGAATTCTGCGAGGATCGTTTTCAGCTCGCGGACGGAGCGGGCAAGCTCGAAGGTCGCCGGACGTGAAAACCCGGGGGCGCGGCCAACCAGGCCGGCCTCGATGCGCTGCGCAACAGGCCGGTCGGCCGTCGCCGGCTCGAGCGACGCCGATTCGATCCAGATCGCATGCGTGCGCAGCACGGCGCCGGCCATCGCCGCCCGGAGCCGGGCAGCCTGGAAATCCGCCACCACGACGCCGATCGGCAGGTCGCCTCGCTTGGGAATAACGACGAAACCGGCGCCGGCCCGCCGGAACAGGCCGGCCGGGCCGATCCAGGCACCGGTGGCATATTGGAACGCCTCGGGCTCACAAAGCACCAGCGCCTCGATGCCGGCGCGCTGCATCAGGTCAGTTGCGCGCTCGCGGTCGACAAAGCCGGCCATGGGATCTCCTCGAATGCAATCGAAACCGACGCCGATGCGGCGGCGTTTGGCCTTAGCGTAGCTTCAGTGCCGCCGTGGAGCAGCTTTTTTCTGGAAGCGCTGTTCACCTTTGAGAGTTCGTCGTCGGGAAACGAAAAAAGCCGCGGCGAACCACGGCTTTCAACGCGACAAGTGGTCTGTTTCGAATGCTCACTCGGTTTCGTCAGAGGTGTCGTCGGCAGTGTCTGCCGCGTCTTTCGCGGCCTTTCTATCCAGCGCTGCCTGCAAGGCCAGCGTAGCCTGCGGCGAGGCCGGTGTCGTGGCAACGACCGCCATTGCATGAGCAACGCCGGTCGTCGACTTGTCCTTGGCCGCGGCGGAAGTGGCGGCTCCGTGTCCCTGCGAGCCGGCCCCGGCCGAGTTTCCGCCGTTACCGTTGCTGCCGCCATTGCCGTTGCCATTGCCATTGCCCCCGGGAGCAGCGAGTACCGGAGACGCGACAAGGGTGAGAGCGGCTACAGTCGCGAATAGACAGGTGCGCGTTTTCATAGTTCCTCCTTCGAGTCGCCCTCCCGCCAGGATGGGTTTCTGATGAAAAACGTCAGGACTTTCGAATCCGAAAGTCGGCTGTTACCTAGCTTTGTTCAAATACAGTATTCTACAAGACGGACCTTGGTCCGAAATCGATACGCAAAAGTCCTGGATTTTATCGACAGCGTACTTCGGACGACCGCAGCGGCGGGATTTTTGCTGCCGGCAGATCCGGCGGCGCTGCAGCGCAGTGTGCGTCGGCTGACATCAGGCTAGGGTCGAGGAAACCTAGCTGCTCGACCATCGGTGAGATCATTCAAGGCGATTGAGAAACATTCCACATCTCCTGAAGTTGGGAGCGCAGGTGCGCTTTTGAGGTGCCAAAATGTTTGATGCCGGCGGGCTTTTGGGAGGAAGCCATGATCCGCGTCACGCCTGCATTTCGTGTTTCGCGCCGCCGCGCGTTGCAGTTTGGCCTGGGAGCAACGCTCGCTTCGGCCACCGGCCTTGCCCCGATTCCCCGGGCCTATGCGCAGGATGAGGTCAAAGACGAAGACATTTTTTCCGGTTCGCCCTCAATCTCGAATATATGCGGAAGCCGAATATTACCTGCGCGGTACAACCGGAAAAGGGATCGAAGACTCGGATACTGGCCCGAAGGCCGGCGCTGTCGTTGGCGGTAAACAGGTCAGCTTTGACACGCCTGCAATCGGCGAGTTCATGTGCCCATGGCGTCCAAAAAGCTAGTGAGTTCAATTGGCTCGCCCGAAAAGAGTCGAACTCCTGACCCTTAGATTCTGGTCTGAGAAGTCAAGATCTAGGCGGTTCGAACGTGTCCCATACTCCGTCAACGCTCCGGCTTCCCACCGCCAAGGCACATCATGGTTTAGGAGCTTGGCTTAGACGCTCGAAGTGAAGTACCCAGCCCATACCTTATTCCATTCTGGAGTTTCCACGTTTTTCGCAGCGGTCAAGGCCGCCGAGAATCCGAGATGGTCAATACCAGTGAAATGATGCAGGTTCTTCTGGACCACGTGGCAAGCAGGCCGCTGAGCAGACGTAGCTTCCTGGTTTCAGCATATGGACCCTCTTTGTAATACGAATTGAAAATTGCGCCCTCATGTTTCAGAACAGGTCGGTAGACCCGCGAGGATGATTTCGAATCCTGCGGGTCGCTCACGGTCCTCAAGGCGAGAATTCTAAGAGACGTTCAACAATGACCCAGCACGCAGAAAACGCTCGAATTCTCATGTACAGCCACGACACGTTCGGGCTCGGCCACTTGCAGCGCTGCCGGACTATCGCGCATTCGCTGGTCGAGGATTTCCGCGGACTTCAGGTGCTCATCATTTCGGGTGCGACTATCGCTGGCGCCTTCGATTACCGCGCCCGTGTCGACTTCGTGAAGATCCCCAGCGTCATCAAGCTGCGCAACGGCGAATACACCTCACTGGAAAAGGACATCGATCTGCATGAGACGCTAAGGATGCGCCAGTCGATCATCCGCCATACAGCTGAGACCTTCCGGCCCGATATCTTCATCGTCGACAAGGAACCGCTCGGCCTGCGCGGTGAGATTGAGGACACGCTGTCCTACCTCAAGACGCGGGGCACCACGCTGGTGCTTGGCCTGCGCGAGGTGATGGATGCGCCGCATCTGCTCGAAGCAGAGTGGGCGCGCAGAGACGTGATGCGCAAGATAGGCGTCTTCTACGACAAGGTCTGGGCCTATGGTCCGCCGGATTTCTACGATCCGTTGACGGGCTTGGATGTGCCCCCGGCTGTCAGGGCAAAGATGAGGTTCGTCGGGTTCCTGCAACGGAGCCTGCAGCGGAACGAGTTGCCCGGCCACCGGCCCGAGGGCGACTATATCCTCGTTACTACCGGTGGCGGCGGTGACGGCGCCGATCTGATCCACGACGTCATCGATGCCTATCAGCAGGATCCGCAATTGCAGCATAGAGCCCTGATCGTGCTTGGGCCTTACATGCCGGCGCGCAAGCGCAACAAGCTGCTCAAGAAGGGGTCCAAGATCCCTTACATCAAGATCATCGAGTTCGACAACCGCATGGAAGACCTGATTGCCGGCGCCAAGGCGGTAGTGGCGATGGGCGGCTACAACACCTATTGCGAGATACTGTCTTTCGACAAGCCGGCGCTGATCGTGCCGCGCGTCGAGCCCCGCCGGGAACAACTGATCCGCGCACGGCGCGCAGCCGAACTCGGCCTCATCGAGATGCTTTTGCCGGAAGAAGCCGAGGACTCCCGGCGGTTTGCCGATGCACTGAAGGTGCTGCCGGACCGGCCCCGCCCATCGCAGAGCAATCCGCATCTGACGCTCGAAGGGCTGCCTCATATTTCCGAAATCGTCGCGGAACTGCTCGACCGGCGGGCCGGCCATCACCTTTCGGTCATTGAAGGAATGACCTGAGTTGCAACATCGCAAGATCGTCGTGGTTCTGAAGGGTTATCCGCGGCTGTCCGAAACCTTCATCGCGCAGGAACTGCTCGGTCTTGAGCGTGCGGGGTTCGACCTGATACTCGTCGCGCTCAGGCGGCCGACCGACGAAAAACGCCACCCCGTGCATGACGAGATCAAAGCCCCCGTCCATTATTTGCCGGAATATCTGCATGAAGAGCCGCTGCGCGTGCTTCGCTCGCTGTTTGCCTGTCTGCTGCGTCCGGGCTTCTGGCGCGCGCTCGGATCGCTGGCTGCCGATATGCCCCGCGACTTTACGCGCAATCGCGCACGGCGCTTCGGGCAAGCGCTCGTGCTGGCGGCCGAATGGCCGGAAAACGCGGGCTGGCTGCATGCACATTTCGCGCACACGCCTGCATCGGTGACGCGCTATGCCAGCCAGCTTCGTGGCCAGCCCTGGACCTGCTCGGCCCATGCCAAGGACATCTGGACTTCGGCGGACTGGGATCTGGCCGGCAAGCTTTCCTCGGCGCGCTGGACGGTCACCTGCACGAAAACCGGCTTCGACCGTCTGAAAAAACTCGCTAACGGCAACTCGTCTGTGCATCTGAGCTATCATGGGCTCGACCTTGATCGCTTCGGCAGTTTCGGCGAGGCGCGAAAGCAGCATGACGGCTCGGCTCCGGACGAACCGGTTGTCGTTCTGAGTGTTGGGCGCGCCGTTGAAAAGAAAGGTTACGATACGTTGCTGGAGGCCCTTGCCCTGCTGCCCGGCGATTTGGCGTGGCGTTTCGAGCATATCGGCGGCGGCGAAGAACTGGAACGGTTCAAGGCGCTGGCGCAAAAGCTCGGCCTGGATGGTCGCGTCTCTTGGAAAGGCGCGCTTGCGCAGGAGGAGGTGCTTGAGCACTACCGCCGCGCCGACATCTTCGCCCTGGCCTGCAGGATCACCGCAAATGGCGACCGCGACGGTCTGCCGAACGTTCTGGTGGAGGCGGCTAGCCAGCGGCTTGCCTGCGTGTCGACCGATATTTCCGGCGTGCCGGAGCTTTTATCGCCGGATGAAACCGGGTTGCTGGTTCCGACGGAAGACCCGATTGCCCTGGCACAGGCGCTGGAGCGCCTGATCCGAGATCCCGTGCTCCGCGACCGCCTCGGCGACGCCGCAGAGCGGCGCGTGCGCGCCAATTTCGATCACATGGCAAGCATTGGACAGCTCAAGGAACTGTTCGAGCGGGAGTGGCGGGCCGCCGAATGAAGCGGCTGCGCGCTTTCTTCTATGTCCAGCACTTGCTCGGCATCGGCCATCTCGCGCGCGCCAGCCGCATTGCGGCGGCTCTGGTCGATGACGGGTTTGACGTTACCGTCGTGACCGGCGGAGCGCCGATCGCCGGGTTTCCGGGACTGGGTGTACAATCTGTAACCCTGCCACCTGTCACCTCCGGTGATGAAGGATTTTCGGGACTTGTCGACCTGCAAGGCAACCCGATCGACGATGATTTCAAGAAATGGCGTTCAGAGATGCTGCTGCAGGCATTCCGGGATTGCAGGCCTGATATCGTCATTGTCGAGGCGTTTCCATTTGGACGCCGGCAGATGCGTTTCGAACTCTTGCCGCTGATCGAGGCCATCGACGCGACGTCGCCCAGACCGCTGCTGGCGACGTCCGTCCGTGATATCCTCCAGGAGCGCGTCAAGCTGGGCCGAAACGAGGAAACGGTCGATCTCATCAACGGGCATTTCGATCTTGTTATGGTCCACGGCGATCCGGCTTTCGCAACCATCGACAAGACATTTCCACTGGCTGGGGCGATCAGGGCCGAGGTCACCTACACGGGGCTCGTTGCCGCGCCGCCGTCGCCCGCGGCCTCCGAGCGCTTCGACGTTCTGGTGTCGGTTGGCGGCGGGGCTGCCGGAAAGAGCCTTGTCAGATCCACCATCGCAGCGGCGCGGAATGCCAACAACGCTTGGAAATGGTGCTTGATCACCGGCCCAAACCTGCCGAAAGACGAGTTTGACGCGATCGCACGCGATGCCACGCCGGGCCTGTCCATCTTCCGGTTCCGCGAGGATTTCGCCAGCCTGCTGACCGGCGCCCGCCTGTCAGTCTCGCAGGCGGGTTACAACACGGTCTGCGATGTCCTGCGCGCGCGTTGTCGCTCCCTGCTCGTCCCATTTGCAGCCGGCGGGGAAACCGAACAGACGGTTCGCGCCCTGATGCTCGAAGAACTCGGTCTTGCAACGGTGCTTATGGAAGAGGACCTGACGCCTGAAGGTTTGGCGCAAGCGATCGAACAAGCGCTTGTGGAACCGACGCCATCCGCGCATCGTCTCGATCTGGAAGGCGCGCGTCGCTCCGCGCAAATCCTGCGTGAGCGGCATCGAACATGGTCCCTAAATGTGGGGCCCGGTTTCGGAAAAGTTCATGATTAAACAGACGATAGATCCTAGAGCGGTTCATCGTTTCACGCAGAACCGCTCTGTCTCTTTGTTTTGACGCAATTCCGGACGGAAAGCCGTTTCCACACTTTCCTGCAAATGCTCTAACGCGCGTCGCGCCTGGTGAGATTCGTGCGACGCGCTTCAAGTCCTGTTTTTATGCGTGTCGTTGTCCCAAACCGCTACGCGCTTTTGGGCGAAATGCATTAAACAGTTCCAATCAGCATGAAGCGCGTATAATTTTTTGTCGGCAGTTCGCCGGAGAACCGCACCTCCCGTAGCGCCGCCATTTCCTCGAAGGCTGCAAGCGAAGCCACGCAGTTGATGTGCGTCGGCTCGCTGAAATAATCGTTCGATTGCAGCAGTACATTCGTGCCCGGCGGAAGCAGAGCAAGCCAGGCGCGCAGATCGGCTATGTGTTCGCAGCTCGTATTGATCATCAGATCGGGCCGCCCGGCCGCATAGTCGAGTGCGTACATATCTGCCGTCAGCGCCCGGAACCGGTCGCCGGCTTCCCGGTTGAGGGTCCGGGCGACCGGCGCGACTTCGGGATCGATGTCGATACTATCGACCGCCGCGATGTCGAAGCGGGCGTCGTTGAAAAGCATTGCCGGCAATACGCCGTACCATCCACCCAGAACCCATATGCGTCCGAAGCGGCCGCCGCCGCTTTCGAACAGCCTGTCGAGCGCCCACATCTTGCAGGCGACCTGCTTGGGGTTGAAGGCGTTGGCGATATCGGCCTTCGGATGCTTTGCGACGACCCGCGCCAGCCCTGCCACGAGAGGGCAGTTGACATAAGCAGCAATTCCCCGCGTGAGGTCTAAGGCTTGCTCGTGCCAGTCCATGGCATTGCGTGGTTGCGTGACATCCATCATAATTCGTCTTGTATGTTGGGATTTTGGGCGACACAACGCAATCTTGCCTCCCGCAAGACTGTTTGATTCCGCGGACGTGATCATGCTGCAAGCCGCTTGGCTATTGCCCGGTGCCGGAGAGAGCCTGTTGCATCTGTCCGGATCATCGGCGTCCATCCGCCAGCACCAGCCGCGCAGCTGCGGCCTCGTGCCGCTCGGCTGTTCGCCAAAGCCCTACGAAAGCCGCGGACCGTTTGGCCAGCCGCTGTCTTCGCCGATCAACAATCGCCATGTCGATGCCATCGACCATGCGTCGGAACTGGATCGCGCCGCCTCGCAGGTTTCTTGCATCGTTGAGCGCAGGACAATGTCCGTGCACAGCAGCTTCGAGCTTGTCGTTGGCGATGAAGAAATTGCCGATACGCCATTCGCCGGCAGGTGCTTTTACATCCTGCATCCTTCCAACTGAAGGGTCCACAGTCGCATATGGAAGCCAGCCTAGCCCGCTATATCTGGACGCACACCAAGAAGCAGCAACTCTGGATATTGATGATCGTCGTGCTTTCGATGATCCCGTATTTCATGTCCTTCGACCTGCCGAAGCTGATCGTCAACGGACCGATCCAAGGTCGCGGCTTCGAGCAACCGGGCGCGACCCAGCCATTCATGAGGCTACACTATAACCTGCCGTTCGTTGGAGAGGTCCAGTTCTTCTCCGGTTTTCAGCTCGACCGCAAGGAGACCCTGTTTGCCCTGAGCCTTGTGTTCCTCTTGCTAGTCGTCATCAACGGCCTGTTCAAATTCTACATCAACACCTACAAGGGCCGCCTCGGCGAACGCATGCTGCGGCGTATCCGCTTCGATCTGGTCGACCGTGTGCTGCGTTTTCCGCCGGTTTATTTCAAGCGGGTGAAATCCGCCGAAGTGGCGACCATGGTGAAGGACGAGGTGGAGCCGCTGGGCGGCTTCATCGGCGACGCCTTCCTGCAGCCGGTACTGCTCGGCGGCCAAGCGCTGACGGCCATGCTGTTCATCATGATCCAGAACGTCTGGCTCGGAATGATAGCGGTCGTGATCGTGGCGATCCAGATCGTGCTCATCCCGCGAATGCGGCGGCGGCTGATCGTGCTCGGGCGCCAACGGCAGTTGACCGCGCGCGCGCTTTCGGGCCGGGTTGGCGAAATCGTCGACGGCATCGGCGCGGTTCACGTCCACGATACATCAAACTACGAGCGCGCCGACATAGCTGCCCGGCTCGGGCTCATCTTCAAGATCCGCTTCGATCTTTACCAATGGAAATTCATGGTGAAGTTCCTCAACAATTTTCTCGCGCAGCTCACGCCCTTTCTGTTCTACATGATCGGCGGGTATCTGGTCCTCGAGGGGCGGCTGGACGTCGGCCAGCTCGTGGCCGTGATCGGCGCCTACAAGGACCTGCCCGGACCGATGAAGGAACTGATCGACTGGGATCAGGATCGGCAGGATGTCCAGGTCAAATATCAACAGGTCGTTGAACAGTTCACCGTCGAGGGTCTCATCGCGCCGAAAATCGGGGCATTGACGATCGACGATCCCGATCCGATGACCAAGCCGCTGTCGGCGATCAATCTGTCCGTAGCAGACGATGGCGGTGCAATGCTCCTCAACCGTATCTCCCTCCAGGTCAAGCCGGGTGAGACGGTGGCACTGGTCAGTACCGCAACAGGTGGAGCGGAGGCGCTTGCAGAAGCCTTCGCGCGGCTGACCTGGCCGGACAGCGGAAGGGTCGCTTCGGGCACCGACGACCTGCTTGAACTCCCCGAAGCAGTAACCGGCCGGCGCATGTCGTATGCCTCGTCGGATGTTTTCCTGTTCCAGGCAAGCCTCCGCGACAACCTGCTCTACGGGTTGAAGCATGCGCCGCTGACATCGGTGCCTTATGACGGTGCTGCGGCAGATCAGCAACGCTGGAACATTCACGAGGCGCGCCGGTCGGGCAATCCGGATCTTGATATCCACAGCGACTGGATCAACTATGCTTCCGCTGGCGCTACCGGCCCGCACGACCTCTTTGAAGCCGTGCGCCGGGTGCTCGACGCGGTTGTTCTGTCGCGTGACATTCTGGATCTCGGCTTGCGCTCTTCGGCCGACCTCACGCGTCACACGGAGCTTGCCAGGCGGATCGTCGAACTGCGTGCGGCGCTGCGGACCCGGCTGGAACAAGAGGGGCTGAGCGGACTGGTGGTTCCTTTCGAACCGGGCGCCTACAACAAGGAAGCAACGATCGGCCAAAACCTGCTCTTCGGCGCTGCCGCCGGCCCTGAACTGGCCGACAGGGCCCTGGCGGCCAATCCCTATTTTGCTTCCGTGCTGAGGCAAGCCGGCCTCGACCGAACGCTCTACGAAATGGGCTTGGAGATCGCCAAACAGGCGATCGAGCTGTTTGCCGACCTGCCGCCCGATCACCAGTTCTTCCAGCAGCTCGCCTTCATGAGCGCGGAGGAGATACCCGCCTACGAAACCTTGCTGCAACGGCTCAAGAACCGTCCCTACGAGGCGGTTTCGGAAAACGATCGCGCCATGATCGTTACCTTGAGCTTTGCCTACATCGAGCCCCGGCACCGCTTCGGCCTGCTGAGCGACGAGCTGATGAGCAAGATCGTCGCTGCACGCAACCGGTTCTATGAAGACCTGCCGCCCGAGCTGCACAATGCGGTCGAACGGTATGATCCTGCCAAATACATTGCCGCGGCCACCGTCATGGATAATGTCCTGTTCGGGCGTGTGGGCAACAATCATCCCGACGCGCCCGACCGCATACGCTCCATCGTCTATGACATTCTTGACGAACTGGGGCTTTATGGCGAACTTCTGGATGTCGGCCTGGACTTCAACGTCGGCTCCGGCGGCAGGCGGCTGACCGGTGGACAGCGACAGAAGCTCGATGTTGCCCGAGCCTTGCTCAAGCGTCCCGATTTTCTCATTCTCAACCGGCCGCTATCGGCGCTCGACCAGCGCATGCAGGATAAGGTGCTGCGAAATGTGCTCGAGGAAGCCAGGCGCGACGGCCATTCGCCGGCAATTGTGTGGGTCGTGACGAGTCCGGCAATGGCGATGATGTTTGATCGCGTTATCGTCTTCGACTCGGGTCAATTGGCGGAAGACGGAACACACGAGACACTTTTGGCAGGGAACGGTATCTTCAAGGAACTGTTGTCATAGAGCAACGGATATTCAGCTGGGATCATTCTGCCGGTGCACGACATCGGGCTCGCCACCTTTCGCGTGGTTTGTCTCGCCATCCCGGAAAGAGAATTGATTCCATCGGGGCGTCCGTTGCTCTAGTCTGGCAAACGCGAATTTTGGAAGGTTTGCGACAATGCTGCTCAAGGATGAAGTTGGAATGCTGCAACGCGTTCCCTTGTTCTCTGCCATCGAGCCGACAAAGCTCAAGCTGCTTGCGTTCACATCCGATCGTGTGAGCTACAGCGCCGGCCAGATCCTTTTCCGGCAGGGCGACGAGGGAGACGCCGCCTATGTCATCCTTTCAGGCAGAGCGGATATTCTTGTCGATTCCGACAGCGGACCGATAAAAGTTGCCGAACTGGAGCCAAATTCGATCGTTGGCGAGATCGCCATATTGTGCAACAGCTCCCGCACTGCCACCGTCAGAGCGGCAAGTCCGCTGGAAGCCCTGAGAATCCGCAAGGATCATTTCCTGAGGCTTATGAGGGAGTTCCCGGAAATGACCATCGAGATATTGCGGGTTCTTGCCGATCGCCTAAGCCATACGACCGCGGATCTGATCGACGCACGAAGCGCCAAATAACGAAGGACGTGCGCTCGATCCTCGCAGTCGTGGCGGCACTGTCCTCTCGCTGAGAAGATCACCCGGAGAAAGCCTGTCTGTCTCGCCTAGCAGCAGTTGTTTGGATATGATGGGCGAAGGGGTAGCATGGACGACAACGTTTTCCTGGTCAGGTTTTGGGGTGTCCGCGGCAGCATTTCGGTATCAGGGCCAGAATTCTCTCGCTATGGCGGCAACTCAATCTGCGTCGAGATGCGATGCGGCAAGCACACGCTTCTGTTCGACGCAGGCTCTGGCCTACGGCCTGCCGGCGCGGCGCTTCAGGCGTTGGGCGTGACCGATTTCGACCTGCTTTTCACCCATTGCCATTACGATCACATCATCGGGCTGCCGTCTTTTGCGCCGATCTATGACCGGGGCGCCAAGGTTACGCTTTGGTCCGGGCATCTTGCAGGACACATGACGACCCGGCAGATGGTCGATGAGTTCATGCGGCCGCCGTGGTTTCCGGTGAAATTGGAGGCCTGCAAGGCAAGCCTCGACTATCGCGATTTCGTATCCGGAAACGTGCTTCGCCCGCGCGAAGGGGTGGTGGTCCGAACCGGCAGTCTTATGCATCCGGGCGGCTGCATAGGCTACCGGGTCGAATGGGGTGGCGGCGTCGTGGCGGTGATCACAGACACTGAGCACGACCCGGACAAACTCGATCAGACGGTGCTCGGCCTGATCGAAGATGCCGACCTTGTCATCTACGATTGCACCTACACCGAGGAGGAAATGGAACGCCGCCGCGGTTACGGGCACTCGACGTGGCAACAGGGCGTCAAACTCTGTGAGGCGGCAGGTGCGCGGAGGCTTGCGCTGTTTCACCACGATCCGACACGCACCGACAAGGAACTGGACAAGATCCAGAAACTGGCCAAGGACAGGTTTACCGGCGCTTTTGCCGCGCGGGATGGCCAGACGCTCAACATTCCAGTCTCATTGCGCAAAAAGCGCTGAGCTATTTTCCTCTATCTCTTTGTCTTGACGCAATTCCGGACGGAAACCGTTCACACTTTCCTGGAATTGTTCCACCGGCGCTGCGCCCGATCAATGTCCTGATCGGAAGCCATGCGCAGGCTTCAGTCTTTGCGGTGACTGTGAACAGCCGTTCGAGGAAGAGCCAGGCCGATTCATCATGTACGAGATGGTGGGTGAGCAGGCCCACCGGTTCGCCCCTATCGAATGCATGCTGCAAGTGCGCGATGATAGCCTGAACCAATAGGCCATGATCGCGGCAGCCGTGCGTGCCATGCCAATCCATGATGTCGACATTGCTGTTGATGACCGCAAGTGAAGCCGGCCTTGGCGGCCCATAGACCGACAATGCCGAAAATCCTATCGATCCAAGGTCGGATACCAAGCCGGCGTCGATCCTGTTCCAGGGTGGTACCAGCATCGGAACAGCACGTGCGCCGTGCAGGCCGGTTACGTGCGCCAGCCCGCGAGCCAGATCATCGAGCACCGCCTCGCGTGGCCGATGCGCGCCGAGCTCCTGCTTCTTCTGGTCCTCGGGCGCATGATTTCGGTGCGCCCAGCCATGGATGGCGACCGTGGCATGCGGCGCCTCGTCAAGCCGAACGACAAGCTTCTCGTCAGTCAGGGCGGGAATGACGGCCAGAGTCACCGGAACCGCGAATTCACCGGTGAGGTCGAGCAACCGATCAAGCGCAGGCGTCGGATCCACGGCGTCATCGTCGCGCAGCCAGAACTCTGCCTTACGGTCCGCCCGTTGCCGGCTCGCCAGTTCCTCCACCAAGGGTTGCCAGATCTGATCGGATGTCATGAGACCGGGATCTTTGCAAGAAGTTCGGCCAGACGCGCCGCCGCAGCACCGATAGAACGTTCTTCGAGGATGAAACGTCTGGCTTCTGCGGCCATGATGGATCTTTCGTCGTTACGGGCCAGAAGCCTTTCAACGGCAGAAGCGAACGCCGCCACATCGCCCGGCGGGGTGAGAAACCCGGCCTGGCCATCCCGCACGACCTCCGGCACGCCGGCGATGTCCTGAGCCACAACCGGAAGGCCGGCGGCCTGTGCTTCAAGATAGGCAACGCCATAGGCCTCGCCGAAACCCGGCCAGACGTAAATTCCCCCACTGTAGAGGACATCCGGCACGGCGGCTGGCTCAATCGCGCCAAGCCATTCGATACGGTCGGCGGGCAAGCCGGCGAATTGCGCTTTGATCTCCTCGCGGGCAGGTCCGTCCCCGACGACCGACATCGTCCAGGGCAGGTGACCGATCGAACCGAGCGCCTGCGCCAGCATGCCATAGCTTTCGACTTTGTCGCCCGGGCGCATCATGGCGACGGTAACGAGGCGCGACGGACAACCCCGCGCCGGCGTTTCCCGGAATAGCGATGTGTCGATGAAGGGCGAAAGCATGCCGAAAGCGGCGTCGGGTACCGCATCTGCCAGTCCCTGACGATCCCTTTGCGTGAAGCAGATGTTCAGCGCCGCCTGTTCGACGGCTCGCGCCACCAACGCTTGCGTATCGGCCCACAAACCGGTGTTGCGCCGCCTCGAATAGGAGGCTTCCGCTGTCACATAGGGGACACCAAAGGCCAACGCCAGTTCGGGCCCGATCAGGTCGGGTGCCTTGTAATAGGGATGATAGGTGAACCACAGATCGGGCTTGCCGTCACGATCCCAAAGCCTTGCCAGCCGCGCGGCTTCCTCCCGGGCCTCGATCTTGAGCGCATCGAAACTTTTCGAATCCGGTTCGCGTAGATAGAAGCGCAATTCGGATGCCAATTCGACGCTATGCCTTCCATGCTCCAGTGCCTTGACCAGCATCCGTGCCATCTGGCGGTCGCCGGAGGCAACGGGATGATTGGGCGACTTCAGCGGCGCATAGAAGGCAATTCGCATCGCCGGACCCTATCATCGGAAAGCCTGCGCAAGTCAAATTCGAAGCATGATCGACTTCACCCTCAAGCACTGGAATGTGCTATCTGATACTCATGGAAACAGCTGCCGCGTCCGATCCGTTTGTTGCTTCTCTGCCGGTCTTCGCAAAGTTCGAAAGCGTTGCCGATATCGATAACTATCGGCCTCTCCCCGATGGCTGGGCGCTGGCCACCGCAGACATCGTCGGCTCGACCAAGGCGATCGAGGCGGGGCGCTATAAAACCGTCAATATGGCCGGTGCCAGCGTCATTTCGGCGCTGCTCAATGCGCTGGGTAGGCAAGATCTTCCCTTTGTCTTCGGCGGCGACGGTGCGCTCGTGGCGTTTCCCGGCTCGGCGCTGGAGATCACCCGCAACGCGCTGGCGGCTGTCCAGAGATGGGTGGCGGACGAACTGGACCTGACCTTGCGTGCCGCAATCGTGCCGATAAAGGATATAAGAGCGCAAGGCCTCGACGTTCGCGTGGCGAGGTTCCAGGCCTCCGATGCGGTCTTCTATGCCATGTTCGCCGGAGGTGGCGGCAGTTGGGCGGAAGCCGAGATGAAAGCGGGGCGCTACCGCATCGATCCTGCGCCGGCCGGCGCGCGGCCGGACCTGACCGGCCTCTCGTGTCGCTGGAACCCGATCGAAGCCCGGCATGGCGAAATCGTCTCGATCATAGCCATACCGGGGGCGTCGCGCGACTTGCGCGGTTTTCAGTTTCTGGTTTCCGACATCATCGCCCTTGCCGGCAGGCAGGAACGCGATGGCCACCCGGTGCCGGTGAACGGGCCGGACTACAGTTTGCTGCCCGCCGGCCTCGATATCGAGGCGCGGGCCACGGCGCCGGCAGGACGGCGGTGGCTGTCGAAGCTGTGGATAGTGTTCCTGATGACGCTTACGGCTGTTACGGATAGATATGGCTGGACGATCGGCAGATTCGATCCGAAGATCTACAAACGCGAAGTGGCCAGCAATTCGGATTTCCGGAAGTTCGACGATGGCTTGAAGATGACCATCGACGTTGACGCGGATGTGTTGCAACGGATCGAGGACCGGCTGAAACAGGCGGAAGAGGCGGGCATCTGCAACTATGGCCTGCACCGCCAGAAATCGGCCTTGATGACATGCCTCGTCGCATCGCCGCTGCAGCGCGATCACGTTCATTTCATCGATGGCGCCGCCGGCGGCTATGCGATGGCTGCCGCAAGCCTTAAGGCGAAGGTGCCGGCCTGACGCTTGCGGACATCGATTTTCCGCAATATGCCTCGGGGCTCTTGTGAGCGGTGAACCTCACCATGGAAGCGGACGGCCTGTCCGAATTAACAGAAAGCAGATTGTTGGACGCCTCACGATCGATATATGACCGTCTTCTGACCCGGATTTCGACGCGCGCCGCGCAAGTCGGCGTGATCGGACTGGGCTATGTCGGGTTGCCGCTGGCGGTTGCGATCGCACGCGCCGGCTTCCCGGTTTCCGGCTTCGACATCGAAGGCCAGAAGGTCGAGAGCCTGAACAACGGCCAATCCTACATCGAGGCGGTGACGTCGACAGCTCTTGCCGGCCAGGTGGCAAGCGGACGGTTCCGCGCCACTGCGGATTTTGCCGAACTGGCCGTCTGCGATGTCATCATCATCTGCGTTCCGACACCACTGACGAAACACCGCGAGCCGGATCTCTCCTTTGTCAGGAACACCGCAGGCACCATCGCGAAGCATCTGCGTTTCGGCCAGCTGATCGTGCTGGAATCGACCACCTATCCCGGCACCACCGACGACGTGATCAAGCCCATCCTGGAAAAAACCGGCTTGCAGTCGAGAATAGATTTCTTCCTCGGCTTCTCGCCCGAACGCGAGGATCCCGGCAACCGCAGCTTTGAAGTCGCGACGATCCCCAAGGTCGTGGCAGGTGACGGCATTGAAGCGGCGACGCTCGTGCAGGCTTTCTACCATGGCGTGGTCAAGACCGTCGTTCCGGTTTCCACCACGGCGACCGCCGAGGCGGTCAAGCTGACGGAAAACATCTTCCGCTCGGTCAACGTAGCCCTCGTCAACGAGTTGAAGATCGTGCTCGGTGCGATGGGAATCGACATCTGGGAGGTGATCGAGGCGGCAAAGACCAAGCCCTTCGGCTACATGCCTTTCTATCCCGGCCCTGGACTTGGCGGGCACTGCGTTCCGATCGATCCCTTCTACCTGACGTGGAAGGCTCGCGAATACGAACTGCCGACCCGCTTCATCGAGCTGGCGGCAGAGATCAACACGGCCATGCCGCGTCATGTGGTCGATGAACTGGCGAAGGCGCTGGACCGGCGCTGCGGCAAGGCGCTCAGCCGCTCGAGCATTCTCATCATCGGGCTCGCCTATAAGAAGAATGTGCCCGACATCCGCGAAAGCCCCTCATTGCGGCTCATTGAACTCATCGAGGAATGGGGCGGCAAGGCGGAATTCCACGATCCGCATGTTGCCGAAATCCCGGCCACACGGGAGCATATGGCGATCAAGGGGCGTCGCTCGGTCGAATTGACCGAGGCGGCCTTGAAGGATTTCGACGCTGTCGTCGTTGCAACCGACCACGACGCGATCGACTATCAGGCGATCGCGGATCACGCTCTACTGATCGTCGACACACGCAATGTTTTTGGCCGCCTCGGGCTAGCCCGAGAGACGGTGGTGAAGGCCTGACGGCGTCCGAGCCGGCGAATTTGTGGCAGATCAAGGAGATTTCGAGATAGCATGAGCACAGCGCAAGCAGAAATTTCTGCCATTCTCATGGATAAGGTTGCCGATTGGCTGACCCAATCGGCGTTGGCGGGCAACGACCTGGAAACATTGGTAAGGGGCTTTTGTGAACGGCTGGCTGCTGCCGGCCTGCCGTTGAAGCGGGTGCATTTGAGCTTTTCGATGCTTCATCCGCTTTATGACGCGCTCGGCTTCACCTGGCTCCGCGGCCAAGGCCTGGAAGTGGAAGGCTTCCGCAAGGAGAACGGCGTTCATTCCGACAGATTCCTGACCAGCCCATACTACCATCTGCTCAGCCACAAGCTGGACCATCTGCGGCGCCGGCTCGACCCGTCGGTGCCGTCGGAATTTCCTGTTTTCGATGACCTCAAGCTGATGGGCGTCACCGATTACATGGCTTTTGTCCATCCCTTCAGCGGCAACACCAGTCAGGGCATGATCGGGTCTTGGTCCACCGACAGTGCTGCAGGCTTCAGCGACAGCATGATTTCGGCGCTGCTGCGCATCCAGAACCATCTCGCTATCGCAACCAAGATGGCGGTGCTCACCAAGCTTGCCGACAACATGATGACCACTTATCTCGGCGGCGACGCCGGCAGGCGCGTGCTCGAAGGCCAGATCAAGCGCGGCGAGGGTGATACAATCCGGGCGGCACTGGTCATGGGCGACATGCGCGGGTCGTCAAGACTTGCCGAAACCTCCGGCCGCGAAGTCTATATCGATACGCTGAACCAGTTTTTCGACGCCGCTGCTGCACCTTTCAATCGCAAGGGCGGGCAGATCATGAGTTTCATAGGGGATGGCTTCATTGCCGTCTACCCTTGCGCAAGGCACCGTTCGCAGTCCGAGATCGCCTGCCAGGCTGCTCTTGCGGCAGCGCACAAGGCCACCGCGCGCATGATGGATCTCAATCTGCGCAGAAAGCAGCAGGGATTGAGCGACATAAACTATGGTATCGGCCTGCATGTCGGCAATGTGATGTTCGGCAATGTCGGGCTTACCGACCGGCTCACATTCTCTGTCTTCGGCTCGGCTGTAAACGAGGTCCAGCGCCTCCAGACCCTGACCAAGAAATATCCGCACAGCGTTCTCGCCAGCAAAGACTTCGCCAGCTATTGCGGCGCCAACAACTGGCTGGCGCTCGGCATGGAGGAACTGGCGGGCATCAGGCAGAAGCTAACGGTGCTTTCACCCGATTTGTCGGGTGCTCTCGCACTCGATGAAGACGGTGCGCTGGAGCCGATTTACGACCGAATATCGGACGCCGAGCAGGTCATGCTGCTTCATCGCAATGCCGCGCGGCCGTCCGCGGGCGACCCGAGGAAGCTCCAGTAACCGCCACGATCTGATCCGAACGCGTTTGGTATGCAGTTCGGTCGCCGGTTCCGCCAGGGAACTGGCGACTGTTCGAATCCAAGTTGCTCTAGGCTGGCAATGCGTTAGTCTCGCCTTCTGGACGTGCCAGAGTGGGGGCTGGTGTGAGAATGAATTTGGGCGTTGATCTGCTGCGGATCGAGGATGTTGGCATCTCTTTTGCCATTATAGGGGGACCGTTGCATGCTGTCAGGCGTGCAAATCTTCGCGTCCTGCCCGGCAAGGTTACCGCGCTTGTGGGCGAGTCCGGCTCCGGAAAATCGGTTCTCAGCCAGGCAGTGATGGGCATTTTGCCGAACACAGCCCATGTTCGCGGCCGTATCCTGTTTTCCGATCCAAAAAAGCCCGGTACGACGCAGGATATCCTGCAGATGCCGCGTGACGGAACCGAAATCCGGGCGTTGAGAGGCAGCCGCATCGGCAAGATATTTCAGGAGCCGATGACATCGCTGTCGCCGCTGCATACGATCGGCAATCAGGTCAGCGAATCACTGCAGATTCATACGCCCATGGCCCGGGTGGAGCGCAAGGCGCGGACCGAGGAAATGCTCGGCCTTGTCGGCTTTCCCAACCCCAAGCGCGCCTATGACATGTATCCCTTTGAACTTTCGGGAGGATTGCGTCAACGCGCCATGATCGCCATGGCGCTTATCTGCCGGCCCGCCCTGTTGATCGCCGACGAGCCGACGACGGCGTTGGACGTGACCATCCAGGCGCAAATCCTGCAATTGCTGCGCGAGCTTCAGACGAAGCTGAACATGGCGATGCTGCTGATCACGCACGACCTTGGCGTAGTCGCCAATGTCGCCGACGAGGTGGTGGTCATGTACCATGGCGAGATCATGGAAGCGGGACCCGTGGAGGCGATATTCCGCCGGCCGGGCCACCCTTACCTGAAGGGCCTGATGGCAGCCGTTCCGCATTTCGACCTGAAGCCCGGCGAAAGGCTAAAGGCGCTCCGCGAGGTGCCGGTGAATGTCGGGAACCTGCTCGGCAAGCAGACGGCGCCGGCATCGAAGGGGCCGAACGACCTCCTGCTATCGGTCAGCGATCTGACAAAGACCTTCACGATCCGCAAGTCCGGATGGTTCGGCGGAGATCATCAAACCTCTGTTCGCGCCGTGGACGGCGTGAGCTTTGATATCAGGCGGGGTGAGTGCCTGGGTCTTGTCGGCGAAAGCGGCTCCGGCAAAACCACCGTCAGCAAGATCCTCATGCGGGCTGTCACCCCTACCGGCGGCTCTGTGATCTTCAATGGCCGCGATGGTCCGATCGACGTCTTGGAAGCCGAGGGAGACGCCCTGCGCATGCTGCGCGCGAAAATCCAGATGGTATTCCAGGATCCGGTTTCGTCGCTTTCACCCCGCATGACGGTGGAGAACATTTTGAGCGAGCCGCTGGAAATCCATCGACGTGGCAATGCCGCGTCCCGACTCGCCACGGTCAAGAGCCTGATGCAGGCAATCGGGCTCGACCCGCGCTTCATAAAGCGTTATCCGCATAGTTTCTCCGGCGGGCAGCGTCAGCGTATCGGCATCGCGCGCGCGTTGGCGCTGGGGCCTGAACTCCTGATCTGCGACGAGCCGGTTTCGGCACTCGATGTCTCTGTCCAGGCGCAGATCCTGAACCTTCTGAAGGACCTGCAGAAGGAACTGGGCCTGACCTACCTGTTCATATCCCACAACCTCGCGGTGGTGGACTACATGGCAGACCGTATCGCGGTGATGTGCGGCGGGCGTATCGTCGAGCTCGCGCCGCGCGAAATTCTGCTTAGGAAACCGGTCCACCCCTACACGCGCTCATTGGTCGCCGCAGTACCTTTCCCCGATCTCGACAGGCCGATGGATTTCAAGACGCTGAAACTCAGCGGCGCTTCCGACACCAGCGCATGGGGACCGCAATTCCGCGACGAGGGCGACGAGGATATGCTGTCGCCGCTCGATCTTGGCGGCGGCCACCTCGTGCTGGCCCGACGTTCGGCCGATTTCAGCGAGCTACGCCATTGATCAGCCGGCGCACCGTCCTTGGACTCATGGCTTCGGCATTTCTGCCGGGCACGTTGCGCGCCGGCGATCTGGAGCCGGAATTTCTTGAGCCGCAGCTGAAGGCCAGAGCGCTGCCGGCACTCGCCGAACGCCTGCCCAAGCGCCCTCGCGCGTTGAATCTCGCCGCGATGGGCCGGCAGCCCGGCCAATATGGCGGCACGCTGCGCACGATCATCGGCAGCCAGAAAGACATCCGGATGATGACAATCTACGGGTACGCTCGCCTGGTCGGCTATGACGAAAAGCTTAACCTGCAAGCCGACATTCTCGAAAGTTTCGATGTAGCGGATGATCGTGTCTTCACTTTCAAGATACGAGAAGGACATAAATGGTCTGACGGTAGCCTGCTGACGTCGGAGGATTTTCGCTATTGCTGGGAAGATGTCTGGCTTAACGATGAGCTTTCGCAAGGCGGGCTCGCCCCGGCCCTGCTGGCGGACGGCAAGCCGCCACGCTTCGAGATCGTCGATCCGTTGACGGTCCGCTATAGTTGGGATGCGCCCAATCCCGACTTCCTGCCCAAGCTCGCCGCTGCTTCGCCCCTATCGCTTGTTCTGCCGGCCGCCTATCTCAAGCAGTTCCACAAGAAATACCAAGATCCATTCCGGCTCGCCGGCCTAATGAAGGAGAACCGGGCCCAGAAATGGACGCTCTTGCATATCCGCATGTCGCGGCAGTATCGCCCGGAGAACCCGGAACTGCCGACGCTCGATCCCTGGCAGAACCGGACCAAGCCGCCGGCTGAGCAGTTCGTCTTCGAGCGGAACCCGTTCTTTCATCGAATAGACGAGAATGGCCGGCAACTGCCTTATGTCGACCGGATTGTCATGAATGTCAGCTCGTCGGCGATCATTTCCGCCAAGACCGGTGCGGGCGAGAGCGACCTGCAAGGCATGGGAATTGACTTCACCGATTACTCCTTCCTGAAGGATGCGGAGAAGCGCTACCCGGTGAAGATGCATCTCTGGAAACGCACACAAGGTTCGCGGCTGGCGCTGCTGCCCAATCTGAATTGTGCCGACCAGGTGTGGCGTGGCCTTTTTCGTGACGTGCGCGTGCGCCGCGCACTTTCGCTCGCTGTGGACAGGCGCGAGATCAATTTGGCTGTGTTCTACGGATTGGCGCAGGAAAGTGCCGATACGGTCCTGCCGGAGAGCCCGCTCTACCGGCCGGAATTCGCGAAAGCCTGGGTCGCCCATGATCCCGACCAGGCCAATGCCCTGCTCGACGAGGTCGGGCTTCAGGCGCGTGACGATGACGGCCTGCGGATACTCCCCGACGGACGCCCGGCGCAGCTCGTAGTGGAAACGGCCGGCGAAAGCACGCTGGAAACCGACGCGCTCGAGCTCATCACCGATCACTGGCGCAAGATCGGCATCGCCCTGTTCATCCGGACTTCGCAGCGCGACATCTTCCGCAGCCGCGCGCTTGGTGGCCAGATCATGATGTCGATGTGGTCGGGCATCGACAATGGCGTGCCGACCGCCGACATGAACCCCTACCAACTCGCCCCCACCGTCGATGACCAGCTGCAATGGCCGCTCTGGGGTGCTCACTACTTGTCCCGTGGCAAGGTCGGCGAAGCGCCCGATCTTCCGCCCGTGGTCGAGTTGATGGCTTTACTCAAGCGCTGGAACGCATCGACCGAAGCCACGGAGCGCGCCGAGATCTGGAATTCAATGCTTTCGATCTATACCGATCAGGTGTTTTCGATCGGCACGGTAAACGGAACGCATCAGCCGATTCTGGCATCCTCGCGGCTGCGCAATCTGCCTGACAAGGCGCTCTACGGCTACGACCCGACCGCCTATTTCGGTGTCTATATGCCGGATACATTCTGGCTTGGAGAGTCCTGAGCGTGCTTCGATATTTTGTCTGGCGTATCGCCGTGATGGTTCCAACGCTGCTGGTCATATCGGCACTGGTGTTCACGATCATCGAACTTCCCCCAGGCGACTATTTCGACAGCTATGTTGCCGAGCTTCGGGCTCAGGGCGAAGCGGTGGATTCCGATCGCATCGAGATGATGCGCAAGGAATATGGTTTCGACAAGCCACCGGTCATTCGCTACTTCTACTGGGTCGGCGGGATGCTGCACGGCGATTTCGGCTATTCCTTCGAATATGAGCTGCCGGTTCGCGACGTCGTCGGGGACCGAATGTGGCTGACGGTGCTGGTTTCCTTCGTCACGATCATCTTTACCTGGCTCATCGCCTTTCCGATCGGCATGTACTCCGCCACGCATCAATACAGCTGGGGCGACTACGGCCTGACTTTCTTCGGCCTTCTCGGCCTTGCGATTCCGAACTTCATGCTGGCGCTGATCCTGATGTATTTCGCCAACATCTGGTTCGGAACGTCTATCGGCCATCTCATGGACCAGCAATATCTCGGCGAGCCGATGAGCTGGGCCAAGGCGAAATCGATCCTCGCCCATCTCTGGATTCCGGTCTTGATCATCGGCACCGGGGGCACGGCAAGCATGATCCGGCGGCTGCGCGCCAATCTGCTCGATGAGCTACATAAGCAATATGTCGTGACCGCGCACGCCAAAGGCCTTCATCCCTTCAGGGCGCTGGTCAAATATCCGCTGCGCATGGCGCTCAATTTCTTCATTTCGGATATCGGCTCTATCCTGCCGGCCATCATCTCCGGTGCCGAAATCACGGCGATCGTGCTGTCTTTGGAAACGACCGGGCCGATGCTGATCAAGGCGCTGCAAAGCCAGGACATGTATCTCGCAGGGTCGTTCCTGATGTTCCTCGCCTTCCTGACGGTCATCGGCGTCCTGATTTCCGACCTGGCGCTGGCGCTACTTGATCCGCGAATTCGTTTGCAAGGCGGCAGCACCAAATGAACACGCAATCGCCGCTGCCCGCTCCGGGTGCCCCACTGCAACACTACGTTTCCATCGAGCCCTTTGACCTGCAGTCGGTCGAGGCGATGACGCCGGAGCAGGAGAAGGTCTTTCAGGCGTCGCAGTTGCGGCTGATGTGGTGGAAATTCCGTCGGCACCGGCTTGCCCTTGTATCCGGCATATTCCTGGCAGCGCTTTATTTCGGGATACTGATCTGCGAGTTCCTGGCGCCCTACGATCTGCACACGCGCAACATGGACTACATCTATTCGCCGCCGCAGCGGGTGCACCTGTTCCACAACGGCGAGTTCGTCGGGCCGTTCGTCTATGGCCGCCAGATGACGCTGGATATGGACACGCTCAAGCGGAACTACATCGAGAAACAGGATGATGTTCAGCGGATCCGTTTCTTCTGCAAGGGCGATAAGTACCGGTTCTGGGGCCTGATCGAAGGTGACAGGCATTTTGTCTGCCCCGCCGAAAACGGCCAGCTCTTTCTGGCCGGCACTGACAGGCTGGGGCGCGATGTGCTCTCGCGCATCATCTATGGCGCCCGCATTTCACTGACAATCGGCCTCGTCGGCATCAGTTTCAGCTTCCTGCTCGGCATTGTCATCGGCGGACTGGCCGGCTATCACGGCGGTATCTTCGACCTGATCGTCCAACGGATAATCGAAGTTCTGCAATCGATCCCCAGCATTCCGCTATGGCTGGCTCTGGCGGCGATCATGCCGATAACCTGGAGTCCGATCCTGATCTATTTCGGCATCACCGTCATCCTCGGGCTGCTCGACTGGACCGGACTGGCGCGGGCCGTGCGTTCAAAGCTTCTAGCTTTGCGCGAGGAGGATTACGTTCTGGCCGCGCAATTGATGGGCGCCAGAAGCAGCCGCATCATCGGGCGGCATCTCATTCCTGGCTTCATGTCGCATCTGATCGCGACGGCGACGATCTCCATACCCGGCATGATCCTGGGCGAGACGGCGCTGAGCTTCCTCGGGCTCGGCCTGAGGGCACCGATAACCAGCTGGGGCATCCTGCTCACCGAGGCGCGCAGCGTCAGCGTGATCGCGTTCTATCCATGGCTGCTTTTGCCGATGCTCCCCGTCGTTCTCGTCATCTTGGCGTTCAACTTCCTCGGCGACGGGTTGCGGGACGCCGCGGACCCCTACAAATGACATCGCTGTTCCGCCGCGCGCTGCGCCGCCGATTCCACCCGGTATGATCCTTGTCGGCAGCCTGTTCGCTTGTTGCAGTGTTCATCGTTCGCCTCTACACGCGGCAAGACTCGATCGGGGTTTAGCTCGTCGGCTTGGGTTTCAGCCGCGAAACGCTCTGGTCGGGGGCAGTTGATTTCGTGAACTGGTTCTGGACATACAATCGCACATGAGTCGCCTTGACAGTTTCATCCGGAGGATGACCGCACAGCGCGACATACTCGATCATGTCTGCGCCGAGGTTGCGAAGATGGAGGGGCCCGTGCTCGAGCTCGGCCTCGGCAATGGCCGGACGTTCCACCATCTGCGCGAGCGCCTGCCCGGACGCCGGATCGTAGCGTTCGATCGCGCACTTGCCGCACACGCCAGCTCAATTCCCGAAGCTGAAAACCTCGTGCTCGGCGAAATACGCGAGACGGCGAGCAGGTTCATTGGCATCGACGCCGCTCTTGTTCATGCCGACATCGGCACCGGCTATGAAGATCGCGATGCAGTGACCTCTACCTGGCTTCCCGATCTGACCGCGCGCCTGCTTCGCGTCGGCGGCATCGCGGTCAGCGGCACGCCGCTCGATCACCCGCAGTTGCAACGCCTCTCGCCGCCACCTTCGATTGCCGCCGATCGTTATTTTATCTGTAGGCGCGTGTGAGGGGCCGGGACGAGCCAACTCTTCAGGGGCCAAGCCTTCAGGGGATCGTGTATACTGCTATCTCCCGGTCAATGCCGCGCAGCGAGACCTCGTGGGGCACGGGCGTCAGCGCGTTCCTATGTAAGAGATCGGCGGTGAGATTGTCGTCGACCACCGCTCGAGTGGCGAAGATCGCCTGTGCGTTGGCAAGGTTCTGCACCCGCGAAGCAATGTTGACCGTCTGGCCGAAATAGTCCTGTCGCTCATTCATCGACACGGCGATGCAGGGGCCGGCATGGACTCCGATCTTGAGCAGCAGATCCTCGCGGCCGCTCTTGTCGTTGAGCGTACGCATGGCATCGCGCATCCTGAGGGCTGCAGCAATCGCACGATCAGGCGTCGCGAAGGTCGCCATCACCGCATCACCGATCGTCTTCACCACCGCGCCTGCCTCCGCCGTGACGATCTCGTGCAGAACCTGGAAATGCTCGCGCACGAGATCGAAGGCTGAAAGGTCGCCCACCCGCTCGTAAAGCTCGGTCGATCCGCGCAGGTCGGTGAACAGGAACGTCAGGCTGGTGATCTTCAGGCGCTGGTTGATGTCGAGTGTATCCGTGCGATAGAGATCGCGGAACGTCTGGTTGGTGAGCAGGCGCTTGGCGGTCAGGAAGGGCCGGCGTTTTCCCAGGAAATCATGCAATGTCTGGCCGGCGATGAAGACTGTCGGCAGCACGCGGGTGTCGGTCCGGTTTTCCAGCGAAATGCGCAACGGGCCGGGTTGCATCTCCAGCGTCTGGTTCTGGACATGGTCGCGGTCGAAGGCCAAAGAGAGGCTCCGGCGCTCCTTTGTTGGTTCGCCCTTCCCGTCGATGAACTGCGCTGAATGGGTGACCGGCTCGAAGACGATGATGAATTCAGACGGAAGCTGTATGGTCAGAACCGCCTTTTCACCGGGCGCAAGCTCGATATCCTCCAGCGAGAACGCTTCCAGCTTTTTCACGAAATCCTCTTCCGGCAGATCGACGCCGGACGCCCAGTAGATCTGGCGGAAATATTCCGCCACCGGCAGTTCGTGTGGATTGTGTGCGGCAATCCTGCGCACGCGGGGACTGACGGTGAATGTCACCTCGACCATCTCGTCGAGAGTCGGTGAATAGCCCTCGGAGCACAGCGTGCAGGTGTATTCGTCCTTTTGCAGGGTTTTCAGCGTGGCGTTGGTGTCGAGCACGCCGCCGCAGCCGGGGCACAGAACATTCCAGGAAATGTCGAAGATGCCCACCCGCGCCGCATGGAGAAAGGCGCCTATTACGCGCTCCTCGTCGAGGCCATGCTTGCTGGCGAAGGCTGGCGCATTGATGCGGCAAAGTTCGCGGTCCTCGCCCTCCGCGATGGTTCGCTTGATCGCGTCGATCGCCCGCGGATCGACATCGGCCGATTGTCGCAGAAGTGAGAATAGATCCTGAGCTTCGTTCATCGTGCAGGCTCCGGAAAATGCACCTCGAGGCGTTTTGACCGGACCGATCTTTGTCCGAGTATTCCATCTTACTTCGAAACGGACCGTACGGCCATTCGAATGGACAAGCCTGGTGACCATTCAATTTCCATTCGGCGGATTTCAACCGGCCGCAAGCAGCACTATGATGGTCCATGGAGCATTCATCTTTGGGATTTTCTCCCATGCCGACATCAGACAATCCGCCATTTCCCGCGGTCCTGCGCCTTTTTTCTGCGGGGGTCATCGTCGTCCTGATCGTAGGCGCCGGCCTGTTTTTCATGCCTGCGCTGGTGAAATCGGGCTGGCCTTGGGCCGTCACGCCGTTCAATGCGCGCTTCCTCGGTGGCTTCTACACCGCCGAAATGGTCGTGATGGCGGCACTGCTGGTCTGGAATCGCTGGTCGCCCGGCAGGCTCGTGCTCGTCATGGCCTTCATCTTCACCGTCATCGTGTCGGTGGCTTCGTTCATCAATCTCGGCTATTTCAACTTCGAGCGCAAAGCGCCCTGGCTGTGGTTTTTGGTCTATCTTGCTTCGGCCGCGGTATCCGGGCTGTTCCTGTGGCGGGCCAGGGCCCGTCCTTCTGCAAAAGGCGTGACCTTAAATCCCGCATGGCGCGGCTACATGCCGGCGGAATCCGCGATCCTTGGGCTCTATGGCGTCGGCCTGTTGCTGTCCCCCCTGACATTCAGTGGCATCTGGCCATGGCCGATCGATGCCTTCCACGCTCAGGTCTACAGCGCCATCTTCCTCGCCGGTGCGGGCGGTATATATCTCGTCTGGAGAAGCGCGCCGCGCGAGGAACTGCTGGTGCTCGGGTTGGCGCAGTTTCTGGTTGGCCTGCTTGCCATCCTCGGCGTCGTCATCACCGACGCTGCGGTGCACCGGATCGACTGGACGGCGACCGGGACATTGTGCTGGCTCGCCCTTTTCGGCTGGATAGGCATCAGCGACGTGTTCAAACTCTACGCTGCCTCCCGGTATTTTTAGCCCGCAATCGGTATCATAGGTCAGAGACGGCTGGATTTTCAGGTGGCGTCCGGTGCATCGTACCGGGCCGATTGCCTTCGCCGGGAACGCCATGACCAGCACGACCTCGCCACCCGTCGAGAAAATCCAGCCGCTGCTGCGGTCCGTCCGGTCAAGCGATGCGGAGGCGCTTTGCGCTATCTTCAACATGCCGGGCTTCCGCTGGGGCACGCTCAGGATGCCTTTCGAGATGGTGGAGCAGGTGGCGCGGCGCATTGCCAAGTCCGGCCCGGAAACCACCTGGATCGTTGCCGAGCTGGACGGCAAGGTCGTCGGCCATGGCAGCCTGGTCGTGCAAGGTTCACCGCGCCGTTCGCACATCGGCGAGATCAATATCGGCCTTGACGATGCCTTTGTCGGCAAAGGTATCGGCTCTGCCATACTTGGCGCGCTGCTTGACGTGGCCGACAACTGGCGCGCCCTGAAGCGAGTCGAATTGACCGTCTATGCCGACAACGAAGCGGCCCTCCGTCTCTATAAGAGCCACGGCTTTGAGATCGAAGGCCGGCATGTGAAGGCCGGCTTTACCGACGGGCAGTACCACGACCTCCTGAGCATGGCCCGGCTGCGGTTCTAAGATCCGCTGTTTGCCTTAGCTGTTTGGCCAATCGAGTCAGCGAACAGGGGATTGCTCAAGGAGAACTGCGTAGGATGCGGTCATTTCGTCTCACACCACCTTGATCGAATTGACGATCTATGTGGGCCGGCCGCATCCAGCAAGTCTGGTCTCGCTTGGCGTTTACACCGCAAGCGGCTAGACGGGACCAATGACCGCCGTCTTTGATCCAACCCCTACCCCTCCGCGGGAAATTCTGGCTGTGCTGTCGCTGCTCTGCCCGGAGGTCGTGCGCGACATCGAGCAGAACTGGAATGCACCGGTTTCCGATTACGCCCGCCATCTGTGGCGGCCGGTGGCAAGGCCTGCATCGGGCCCGGCGATCGCCGCCCGCTCGATCCTGCGCGAAGTCCTGCATCAGCGCCTCGGTAGGATCATGCAGCCTGAGGAGATCGGCAAAGCCCTCGACGAGTTCGAGCACAGACCGGTGATTCAGTCCGGCCTGCACTGCCTGCTTCTGATGGACCGGATCACCTTCGATGCCCTTCTGCTTGCCTGGCTCGGCGCGGTCGAAAACGGGCTGTCGGCCTTCGTCGGCTTCATGGGAACGACGATGACCATGGAGACAGTTGGCCGGGAGGGGCCGGGATGGCTCGATGTCGGCGACGACAAGGTCAACCTGTTTGGCATGGGACGCCACAAACTGTGCCGCAAAAGCGCCTGCGTGGCCGGTCCCGTCTCCCTCAACAAGCGCGCGCTCGAAGCGGTGGGCGATGAAACGGATGGCAGCCGCTGGCTGGGCACACTGCTTGCCAGCCGGGACAAGGTGTTTGAAACCGCCGCCGATGCGCTGACTGAACTGAATGAGGATCTGGTCGCCAATTGGGATCGTGCCAGCATGGCCCTGCCGGTTTTCGTCGATGATCGGGTCGCCGCGGCTGCCATGGCGCGGCATCTAGAATATGACGGCAGCCTTCTTTCCAGGCTGCTGATTGAACCCGCAAGACGCCAGCGTCTCGAACATGCCTGGCAAGAGGCCGCATCGAGCCCGTTTGGCAGATTCCTGCCCAATGCCACGGACTATTTCTGGGGCATCCGCGAGGAGCGTGTGCGCAAGCTCGTTCTCGAGAACGGGCACCTGATCGAGCCCGACAGGCCGCAAGGTCTTTCCATCCCGTTCGAGCGGCCGTATCTCAGGCAGGCGCTGCTGGACGGCGTGCTGCTGCCGAACTTGTTCCTGACGTTCCTCGTCCTTGCCATATTGCCGCGCGTGCGGGTCGTGGGCGGCCTGAGACAGATTGGCTATGTAGCGCTTTTCCACTCGATCCTTCTGGCCGTGCTGGACGAAAACGTGCCGGAAGAGCGCGATCTGGCCGCGGAACTGCAGGTTCGGGAAAATGCCTGGGGCATGCGGGTCATCGATGAAAAGATCTCAGTCCGCGAGCAGCTTGCCGTCCTGCCGGAAGGAGCGCTCTTCCCGGACCTGCTCCGGCAATACCGATTGCGGACATTTGCCGAGACGACCGACGACCTGAAACTGGTTCGCGAAAACGCCAGATGGCGCAAGATCGGCCAGGCAGAGATCAAGCCGACCTGAGCCTAATTCGCAACCGCAAGCGACGGCGATCCATCGGGGAGCCTCTGGCGTCTGACCCCGCCGCACAGGCCTCACCTGTCATTGCACCACACCGCCCTTGCGGAGCCCATCCACCACGTGTTCGAAATCGACCGGTTCTTGTGGCAGACCAAGACTTTGTAGCGGTATCCAGCGAATAGTCGCGATTGACGCGAAGCACCTCCTGCCATGGCGCGCGGGCCTCGGCGAAGCGGCCCAGATAACCGTAGCTGGCGGCCAGAAACGCGCGCGAGACGTCGGTGACAGCGTTTGCGAGCCAGCCGTTGCATCAGAGGTCATGGGTAGCGGTCTGCCACCGGACCCACACGGATCGCCCGCTGCCGCTTGCCCGCCGACGGCTATCGGTGCATCCTTGTGAATAGCCTGGCCGTGAAGTGCGAGCGAGATCACGCCGTCACGGCCACTAGTGAGGTCTTGTTCGATGGACTGCTCGGGCTGCGGTTTCGAGATTGAGGGCGGTTACGCCTTCTGTCCGAGGTGTGGCAGGCGGCAGCCCGTGCCATGCGCCAGTTGCGGCTACACCTGCGCACCTGATTTCGAGTTCTGTCCGAAATGCGGGGCAAGCGTCGGTGCGCCCGCAAAAGCCGTCGAACGGCCTGCTCCGGCACCAAGCCGGACCATTGTGTCGCCTTCTCGAACTCCGTCGCTGCTTCCGAACATCGAAAGCGAAGAAGGGCTGCATCCCGTCTCTGACGCCGATCGCCGGACGGTAACGGTCCTGTTCGCCGACCTTTGCGGCTTTACGACACTCAGCGAGCAGCTCGACCCCGAGGTCATGCAAGCGCTGCAGAACAAACTGTTCAAGGAATTGACGGCGGCCGTGCGAAACTTTGGTGGGTTCGTCGACAAATTCATCGGCGATGCGCTGCTCGCTTTGTTCGGTGCGCCGGTCGCGCATGAGGACGATCCGGAACGCGCGCTTCGTGCCGCTCTCGACATGATCGCCCGGACGGCGCGGCTCGGCGAAAGCACCCCCCACTCCGGCTCGCCTCTGTTACTCCACATCGGCATAAACACTGGTCCGGTCGTTACTGGCGGATTGGGCATCGGCACCGCCAGATCCTATTCCGTGACCGGCGACACAGTGAATACGGCGCAACGCCTGCAATCGCTGGCCGCACCGGGTGAGGTGCTGGTAGGCGAGCTCACTCACAGGCTGACCCGGCATGCCTTCTCTTATGAGTCGCTGGGTGATGTCGTGTTTCGCGGCAAGGCTGGCAGCGTGCTCGTTCATCGACTGGACGCACCGCTAGCGGTGCCGCGTGCAGCGCGCGGGCTCGAGGCGCTCGGCCTCAGTGCGCCGCTAATAGGTCGTGGTGCGGAGCTCAATAGAATGATGGCGAGCCTTGACCAGGCGTGCGGCGGCTCGGCCCAACTTGTCCGCCTCGTCGGAGAAGCCGGCATCGGGAAATCGCGGCTGGTGAGTGAGTTCGTCGCCCGCGTCGGCGACGACGAGCGTTTTCGCAACGTCGCCGTGCGGCAGGCCACGTGCTCACCGCTGGGTGAACAATCTTTTGGCGCCTTGGGCGCAGTGGTGCGCAGCGCTGCCGGGATGATGCAAAACGACAATGGGGACGAAATGCGGGGGAAGCTCGCAGGCTTGCTTGCCGATCTCGGCCTGCAGGGCGAGGAGGCGAAGCGGCTGATGCCTTTGCTCTACCATGTGCTTGGCCTTGGCGACCCCGATGCCACCTTGCAGCATGTCGAGCCCGAGCAGCTGCGGCGGCAAATTCTCTACGCAGTCCGCACAATCATCGAACGGCGGCTTGCGTTGTCGCCGCTATTGATTGTCGTCGAAGACCTGCACTGGGCCGACGCCGTGTCGCTCGAGGCACTACGTTTCGTGATGGACAGGTTGGAACGCACGCGGTTGATGTTGCTGGTCACGCATCGTCCGGCGCCGGACAACGACCAGCTCGACTCAAGTCGGGTCAGTCACACAGCGCTCAGGCTTCCGCCACTCAACAATGATGACGGACGCAGCCTGCTGGCAGCGCTTTTCGGCGAGAGCTGGGTAAGCTCCGCGGGAGGGCTTCTCGACCAGATCCTCGAGCGCGCGGGCGGCAACCCCCTTTTTGTAGAGGAAATCGTTCGCGGCCTTATCGATCGCGGTGTACTGGTGCGAGAGGGCCAGCGATGGCGGACTGTGGCAGGCGAAGTCGCAACCGGCATCCCCGCCACTATCCAGGCAATGTTGCTTGCCCGCGTCGACCGGCTGCCCCAAGAGGTGCGCCGGTTGGCCCAGGAGGCCGCGGTAATCGGCCCGCGCTTCGATGCCACACTTCTGAAAACCGTGACAGCCGACCCCGGCCGGCTCGAAGCCGGCTGCGAACTGCTTTGCGATGCGGAAATCATCGAGGAAGTTGCCGGATCAGGCTCGGTCTCGTCTCAAAGCTACCGCTTTACGCAAACATTGCTGCAGGACGTGATCTACCAGAATCTGCTCCTGCAACGCCGGACCGAAATCCACGGGCGGATCGGTGCTGCCTTGGAGCAACTGTGCGGCGACGAGCCGGAACGGCTCGAGGATTTGACCGTGCTGGGTCATCATTTTGCACAGAGCGCCGAGCGGGAGAAGGGCGCGCATTACCTGCAGGCGGCAGGCGATCGCGCTCGCATGATATATGCCAACGACGACGCCCTTCGTTTCTACGAGCGAGCACTGACTGCGTTGGGCGCGATCGGGCAAACACCGCTCAAACTGGCAATTGCAGAGCGCATTGCCGATTTGAGCGGCCCGGCAGGCCGCCGTGAGATCGCGCACCACCACTACGAGACGGTGTTGCAGGCATACCGCGAGTCAGCCAATCGCGTCGCCTCGGCGCGAGTTTTGCGTAAGATCGGTCGGCTACTCTGGGATGTCGGCAAGCGGGACAAGGCAGAACCCCGCTATGCCGAGGCGGCAGCGCTCCTCGATGGAGCGGATGCCCCGATCGAGCAGGCGCATCTGTGGCAAGAACGTGGCCGACAGGCGTTCCGTAGCGGAGATCACGCTCTCGCGGCAAAATGGGCAGACGCGGCGCTGGATTGCGTAGGCACACTGACAACGGAGCATGTCTCCGAGGTAAGGTGTGATGCCACTCTTGTGACCGCCGAGGCACTCAATACCAAGGCTGTCGCGCTGGCTCGCCTTGGGCGAAACCGTGAGGCCGTGCGTCAGGTTGAGCGTAGCATTGAATTGGCCGAAGCCGCCGGTCTGCTGGGCGCGGCCTGCCGCGGCTACACCAATCTCGGCGTGCTTTACACGACCATCGATCCCGCAAAGGCAATGGAGGTCTGTCGGCGCGGTCTTGAAGTGGCGCGCCGTATTGGTGATTTGGGTTTCCAGGCGCGCCTCCTCGCCAATCTGGCGGTCGCTTGTTGTACTTTCACGGATCGCTGTCCAACGGAGGGCGTACCCGCTGCCGAGAAGGCCATTGAGATCGACCGTGCGCTCGACCAGCGCGAGCACCTGCCGGTGCCTTTGATCGTGCTTGGGCAAATCCACCAGTGCAACGGCCGCCCGGACCTGGCGGTTGGGTTGTTCCACGAAGCACTGGACGTAGCTCGCGAAACGGGCGAACCCCAACTGCTGTTTCCGTGTTATGATGGTCTCGCAACGCTTAATCTCGATCTCGACAATCTGGCCGAGGCCGAACGCTACTTTTCCCTGGCGCAGGGTATATGCGCCCAGCACGGGCTCGACCCGGAAGCGCTTGTGGTGCTGCCTTTTCTCGACTAGCCGGGGTTGGAGGTTGGAAATGTCCGCGCGTAGTGACTTGGTGCCGCTTCAACCGGGCGACCGTGCGCCAAACGTGGTACTCGACGCCATTACCCAGGAAGGCAAGATCGCGCTTGACGATTTTCGCGGCCAAAAACCGGTGCTGGTCGGCCTGTTTCGAGGTCTGCATTGCGCGTTTTGCCGGCGCCATATCGCCGCCCAGGCGCGGCTTGATCCGGAGCTGCGCGAAAGGGGCGTGGAGAGCCTGACGGTGGTCAACACGCCGATCGAACGGGCGCGTCTCTATTTCCGCTACCATCCGATGCCGAATCTGCTTGCGGCCTCCGATCCTGAACGCGCTTCACATCGTGCTTTTGGACTGCCCAATCTCGAATTCACCCAAAACGAGACGAACTGGCCGTACAAGGTCTCGATGGCAGCGGCAAAGGATATGCGGGTCGACATACCAGGCGAGTTGCCCGGTCCTATGGATCCTCTTGCGGCCAGTGAAATGCTCAACAAGAGGGACCATTACGAGCTGACCGAAGCCGACGAGCAGATGCTAGCAACGGGACACGGACAATTGGTCGGTCAGTTCCTGCTGGACCGGCAGGGGATCGTCCGCTGGAGCTTCACGGAGGTTCCAGAGGGTGGGCGATACATGTTTGGGGCGCCAAGCCCGCAGGAGCTGATGTCAGCCGTATCGCAAGTCGCCCAATAGACTTGCGAACGAGGTAAGCGGGCGGGACACGGAATAAAAAGCGGAACCAATTTGTTACGAATCTAGACACTGACAAGTTCACGGTTCATGCGAGCACGGCCTCGACAACGGCAACAAAGTCATCGAGCGAACGATCCCCACGAATCTCGATGCGCGGAAGGTCGATGGGATCGCAATCGAGGTCCGCCGGTCCGTGTCTGCCGCCGAAGCCGATTCGATAGCCGCACTCCTTGGCCAGCCTGCCAAGCCGTCGGTCGGTGACAGAGAAGGGTGCCGCGAACGCCGCGGTTGGCCGACCGGTCCACCGTTCGATGAACATACGAGAGCGCAGGAGCTCGGCGGCCAAGTCAGAGCTCGACAGACCATCGATCGCGCGATGCGTCGCCAGATGGCTTCCGAAGAACGCACCTTCGCCGGCGAGGCGTCGCACCGTCCCGGCGTCCATAAGCTGCGTCGGCGGGCCGCTGTAGGCGTCCCACTGTGCACTTTCACCCACCAAGTCCGTCACCAGGAACACTTCCGCGGTCAGGTCGTTCGCGCGCAAGGCCGGCCAGGCATGGTCGGCAAAGTTCTGGAAGCCGTCATCGAAGGTGATGAGCACTGGGCGGCCAACGAAAGGCTGACGGTTGGCGATGAACCATTCCAGCTGCTCGGAGCTAATCGCGTGAAAGCCATTGGCGCGCAGCCATGTCATTTGGCTGGCGAATGCGGCGGGCGCGAGCCGAAAACGGGCGAGCGCGGCCGGACCTTCATCGGAGACACTGTGATACATGAGGACAGGGATACGCTGCCGCCGCTCGCTATGTGCGACGTCGCGGCGCAAGGCCCGCGCCCCGCCCCAGACGATATTTCGCGCGACTCCGATTTCGATGGGGGCGCGGATTGGCACATGATCTATCGTCGGTTCCGTCGCCACGTCGCCTGGTGACAGGCGGCGGAAGCGGTCTATGCGGTAGAGCTCGGTCTGGATCGATTGCTCGAGAACGAGGCCGTGGGTCGCTGCCAGCGTCTCTGAGATCGCTTGTGCACCGAATGTGTTCCAGTCGAAGCCCGTCCTTTCAACATTGTCTCGTAGCACGAATGCGTGTGCGCTGATGAAACTGCCACCAGGCGCCAACGCCTCAACAAGTTTTTTGGCGATGCGCCGCAACTCGGTGAGATCGTCCAGGTAGTAGAGCACTTCCGAACAGACGATCAGATCCATCTCGCCCGGCAGCGTGTCCGCAGAAAAATCCAGTACGCCGAACTCAACGTTCGGCTGATCACTGCATCGCGCGCCCGCCCGCCCGACGGCTACGGCGGAGATGTCAGTTGCGGTCAAATGGCCCACGCGCGGCGCCAGCTGCCGCGTGAAGTGGCCCTCCGCGCAGGCCAGCTCAAGCGCCCGTCCGATGGGACCGGCAGGCAGAATTTCGAGCTGCCGCTCATATTTTTCCTGCTCATAGGGCGAACCGTAGTTCCAGGGATCCTCGATCGCAAAATGGCGATTCCAGAAAGATGTGCGGTCATTGTCGCGCCCATCCGCGGCCCGTGCACGGCGCGGCGCTGCAAAAGGCTCTTTAGTTTCGGCGCTCGACCGAACCAGCGCCTGCGCTTCCGCGGCCAATCCCGCAAGTTTGCCGAAATGGCTGTCCTGATCAGACCGGCGTCCCGCCATGGACAACAATGCCTCGGCTGCAGACATGTTTGACTTGTCGGCACCGGCGCCCTTTTGCGGTGCATCTACAGGCGATCGCCTCGCAAGTCGCGCGGCACTGTGCATAGGCCGCTCAGAGGGCAGGAAATTCAGGATCAATTCAATCCAATGACGCCTCGTCACTCTCCCGAGTACGCCGAACTGCACGAGAGCCTCGATCTGGCCATCCATCATCAGATGGGCATAGATTTGATCGATTCCTTTCGGTACTTCGATCGAGGCCGGATTTCGCACGTCGACACGAATTCCAAGTGTCCGCGCCAGCCTGCGCGGCGCGGCAAGATCGTCGACATCGAGCAGCATTTGCTCAAAGTGATACTGCACGCGGCGAGCCGCGTCCGGATTATTCCAGACCTTGCCGAGTTCGAGGATCAACTCGGTGAGGGAAGCGCCGAACCTGTCCCACCTGGCAGCCAATTGCGCTGGCACCGACAGGCTTCCTACCATAAGGCCATCGACGGCCACCTTGGCGATCTCACGCGCCCACTTACGTCCTGCTGGGAGCGCGCGCAGGGACTGCGGGTTGATCGAGCGCGAGCCGCAGCCGCAATCCGATGCGGCGTTCCACAACGCGAACCACGCGAGTGCTTCTGAAGCGGTGTGGCCGTTCGCGTCGGTCGCTCCATTGGCGTGAGCCGATGCCGGGTGTTTGACCCTGGGATCGGCGGAAAAGCCGCGAGCGATCACGACTTCGCCATCTGCCAGCATCTGCGCCGAATTGCGGCTGAGCGCGTTGGGGCTGGCCCGATAGAAAGCGAGCGGCTCGTCGACCATCACCCAATTTTTGCCTAGACGTGCGAGGCGCTGCCACAGATCCCAGTCCTCGCAGGTGCGCAGCGACACGTCGAAACCGCCCAACTCGACAATTATCTCCCGATCGACCAGCAGCGCGTGAGTGCGGACGGCACACCGGCGGGCGAACGTTTCGAAGGGTTGAATCGCAACCTCCGTTGCGATGCTCGACGCCGTGAGTTCGCCATCGGGCATCACGCGTCGGGAACCGCAATAGGCAGCCACTGCATCGGGAGCGGATTTCAGTGCGGCCAGCATTTTGGCAAGGAAGCTGGCATCCACCCAATCGTCCGCATCCAGAAACATGAGCCAGTGGCCGCGCGCCTTCGAAATCCCGCTATTGCGCGCGCCGGCGGGGCTATGCGCGCAAGAGCTCAACATCCGAAATCGGGCATCGTGCTCTACATAACCGGCGATGATCGCAGGGGTGCGGTCCGTGGAGGCGTCGTCGACGATGATCGCCTCCCAATCCATTATTTCCTGATCAAGAAGGCAATCGAGTGAGCGCGCCAGCGTTACCTCCGCGTTGTGCGCAGGAACCACGATTGAAACCAAGGGATCATGCGCCACGCCGTCTTACCCGCGCCTGGTTCGAGGTAGAACAAGATGTGTTGATCTTTCTCGGCGCAGTCCGTCGACCCATCGTCCATCACCACTATATCCAGTATCTGGCAGGTCTGCCGGCGGATGCCGGCACGCATTGTGCCGACGGTTTGCTCGGCATTGAGCATCGGTACCACACCGCCCTGCGGTAGCATCCTGGATCATCGAGCTTTCGTTTTCTTCGGCAAGAGTTGGCAAATGTCAAAACCGGATGACGGCATCGGCTGGCAGCACTGCCCTGTCAAGATAAGGGCGAATTGGAGGCGGGCAAAAAAGACTTGAACACAGGCTGAATGGCAGCGCGCATGCCCGACGGCTTGGAGCTGGGGTCGATGCGCCAGGGCATCTCCGCTCTCGCATTTCATCTGCATAAAGATGATCGCGGGCGAAGACGCGAGCGCGAGCTGATCCGGATCGAGCCGCATGTCGAAATCTACCCGAATGGGGACGTTCGAACCGACTTAAGCCGCGAAGATTCCGGCTTGCGGGTCGACAATTTTACTGGCAAGTTTATCAGTTGCTAAATTAGCGCTGTGGCAATGTTCAAAAGAAGGGGCATGGGATGGCCAAGGAATCTTCGAGTACCGCTTCTTCGGCAAATAAAGCGGACGCAAATCTGATAAGTAATGCAGACGGAAGCGGGCTGACCTTCATGGCGGGCCAGGCTCGCGAGAGCGGAGCCCCCGGCGACGCTGTAGGTGTCGACAAGATACGTGATCTGCTGTTCGGCAACCAGATGCAGGACTATGACCGCCGCTTTTCCAAGCTTGAAGAACGGGTCTTGCAGCGCTTCAAGGATGTCGAATCCGAGGCCAAGCGCAATCTTGAAATGTACGAGTCAAATGCAAAGAAGCAGGTTGACTCGCTTGCGGCGCAATTGCGGAACGAAAAAGACGCGCGAGCCGACGCCGATAAGGAGATTGATCGGAATCTTCGCGAGCAAAATCAGGCGCTCGAAAAGCAGGTGCGCGCGTTGTCGGATCAGTTGAGCGAGCTTGAGCGGGAAGTTGCGGACCGGATAAATCGAAACGATCATTTGCTGCGTGAGGAAATCAAGCAAAAGAATGAAAGCATTCAGATGCTGATGGAGAAAATGTTTTCCGATCTTGGCAATGTCAAGACCGACCGAAATCTTTTGGCTGGCCTGTTTGTTGAGGTTGCAAAATGTCTAAATCAGGATCCCGTCGGCAGCAAGAACAACTCGGAGCGTACCTGGAAAGTGAGTTGATCGGAACTTGACGTCGACTGTCGACCCAATCAGCCTCCCTCAAAGAGCAGCTTCGAACGATACAGAGATTGATCGCGAGGCGCTGGCTCGCCTTTTGATCGAAATTGCCCGGAACGTTGATCCGGACTATCGTGCGCGTCTCGACGGAATCCCAACCGCCGACCCTCGCATGGAAACGCTGCGCCAGTTGCTGGTCGGCCGCGAAATTTCGGAGCTTTCACGAGTTACGCACCTGCTCGACGAACCCGAGCAGCTTGCGGCTGCAGTGGGGAGCGTTCTCCCCAGTGCAGCCGCACGTGCGCCTCATGCGCAACTCGGAGAGGCCCTTGCGCCAGCTGTCGAGAGGGCCGTGCAACGGTCCATCCAGAAGAGCCCGCGTACGCTGACGGATATATTGTACCCGGTGTTTCTGCCGGCTATTCGCAAGTCGATCGGCGAAAAGATCGACCAGACCTTTCAATCGTTGAATGAAACTTTAAGACATATATTTACCTGGCACGGGCTCAAGTGGAGACTTGAAGCGTGGAGAACAGGAGCAAGCTTCTCAGAAGTTGTTCTTAAGCATTCTCTTGTTTATCGTGTAGAACACGTCTTTCTAATCAATCGCAATTCCGGGCTTTTGATAGCGCATGTAACTGCCGATAACGCAACTAGCGAAGATCCTCAACTCATTTCTTCTATGCTTAGTGCAATTCAAGATTTTGTAAAAGACTCATTCAACGAGAAAGAACAGAGCGGCCTGGATACCATTCGTTTCGGAGAGCTTCGTCTCTGGTCGGAAGTTGGACCGTTTGCGACCTTGGTTGCGGTGATCCGGGGAAATCCGCCGGAGGAATTACATGAAATAATTCGCGATGTATTGCTTCGCATCCATGATGAATGCTCACAGGCTCTAGAGCAGTTTGACGGCGACAGTTCGCAGTTGGCCGGCGTAGAGACGCAGTTGCAGACCTGCGTTGAACTGAAGCAGGAGGAATCAAACCAGGGATTTCCGTGGCTGGTCGTGGCTGCAGTCCTGCTGGTTTTGATTCCGGCAGGCGGTTGGTTCTTTCTTTCCTGGCAATCCGTGCAGCGCTGGCAGACCTATGTGTCGCGACTGGGGACCCAGCCGGGCATCATCGTTGCCGAACAAAAGGTGCGTGATGGCCAATTCTATATTGCCGGTCTGAGAGACCCGCTTGCCGCCGACCCGCAGTCGCTGTTGGCCGGAACGCAGGTCGATCCCGCCCGCGTTCATTCACAGTGGCAATTCTATCAGAGTCTTGATCCGGAGTTCGTATTGAAGCGGCTAACGGCGTCGCTGGTTCCGCCGGATTCAGTACGACTTTCGATCGTCAATGGTCGCATCGTTGCCGAGGGTGAGGCTCCCAACACCTGGATAGATCGGGCGCGCGCAGCGGCCCAACAACTTTCGGCAGGCGGACCGGAATTCGACATCTCCAGGGTTCGTGATGTGAGCCCCGAAGCACGCGCGGCGGAGCACTGGCAGACTTATGTGTCGCGACTGGAGGCCCAAGCGGGAATCATCGTCGCCCAACAAAAGGTGCGTGATGGCCAATTCTATATTGCCGGCCTGAGAGACCCGCTTGCCGCCGACCCGCAGGCTCTGCTGTCCGGAACGGAGGTAGATCCCGCCCGCGTTCATTCGCAGTGGCAATTCTATCAGAGCCTTGATCCGAAGTTCGTCCTGAAGCGGCTGATGGTATCGCTGACCCCGCCGGATTCAGTACGGCTTTCGATCGTCAAGGATCGCATCATTGCCGAGGGTGAGGCTCCCGACATCTGGATAGACCGCGCACGCGCAGCGGCCCGACAGCTCTCGGCAGGCGGACCGGAATTCGACATCTCCAAGGTTCGTGATGTGAGCCCCGAGGCACGCGCGGCGGAGCACTGGCAGACTTATGTGTCGCGACTGGAGGCCCAAGCGGGAATCATCGTCGCCCAACAAACGGCGAGGGGGGGACATTTCTATATTTCCGGCCTGAGAGACCCGCAGGCCGCCGACCCGAAGGCTCTGCTGTCCGGAACAGGGGTCGATCCTGCTCGCGTTCATTCACAGTGGCAATTCTATCAAAGCCTTGATCCGAAGTTCGTGGTGAAGCGGCTGATGGCGTCGCTGACTCCGCCGGATTCAGTACGGCTTTCGATCATCAAGGATCGCATCGTTGCCCAGGGTGAAGCTCCTGCCGCCTGGATAGATCGGGCGCGGGTCGCCGCCCAACAGCTGTCCGCGGACGGACTCTCTCTAGAACTCTCCGAGCTGCGTGAGTTGACCCCTCCGCAACTCACTCATTTGAGGGAGGCTATTCAAGCGGTCAACATTTTCTTCGATTCTGGCAAGGCTGTACCGGGACCAGAGCAACTGCCGGTTCTCGACAAATTGGCGAATCAGTTGAAGGAATTGGCCGAGGACGCCCGCAAGGCAGGCGTAACAGCACAGTTCATGTTGACCGGCCATTCGGACGAGACGGGCCGTGAAACGGCCAAGTTGTCGATCAGCGCCGCGCGCGCGGAGACAGTTCGTGCGCTTCTCAAGAAGCGCGGCGTCGATCCGGAGTTGCTCTTGGTTCGCGGCGCGGGCACCTTTGAGCCAGCGGAGATTGAAAATAGCCGAACCGGGAACTCCGCCAACCGCAGAGTTTCGGTTACGGTAAACTTCCACTAGGCGGAGCCCAGGATATTGCAAAAGAAGATCTGTATGTTGGGCGGGTTCGCTGTCGGAAAGACGAGTCTGGTTCGCAGGTTTGTGCAAAGCATCTTTTCAGAAACCTACTTGACCACGGTGGGAGTGAAAATCGACAAGAAGAGTGTCGCATTCCCGGACAAAACCGTGGATCTGATTTTGTGGGATTTGGCCGGCGAAGACGATATCGGCTCATTCCGCGTCAGCTATGTGCGAGGTGCGAGTGGGCTCGTGCTTGTCGTCGATGGAACACGCGCTGCTACTCTTGCCGTTGCGCTCACGTTGCGCGAGCGGGCCGAGGCTGAATTCGGCGCTATGCCGTTTGTATTGCTGTTCAACAAATCCGATCTGGCCGATCGATGGGCAATATCGGATAGTGAAATTGACGAACTGAGGCAACTTGGATGGCAAATCTATCTGACAAGTGCGCTTTCGGGCGAACATGTTGATGATGCGTTTCGTCAACTTGCTTCGATGGTCAGCAAATAAACCATGGATGTCTTGCCAAGAGAAGTTAGAAGCTGGATTTACGATTTCTTCTACAAGGAGCGCTCGGTCGCATATCTGAAAATCGACGCCCAGCTTTGCATAGCTGCGAAGGGCGGTAACGTTAACCATTACGGACTCTCGTCAGTTCGCATAGGTAAGCCTGTTGCCGAGCAGCTTGAATTCATGGAAGGTTTATTGCCTTGCCCGGAGCTTCCATATGATATGGCCATGGTCGAACTGCCCAGCGGGCGTGTCGCGGACCTCCATCTTTTTGCTGACAATGCCTGCGTGTGGCTGCTCTTTCTTGACGCCACTGCCGAACGCGACAATAGGCAGCGGCTTCAACAGAAGGCTTATGAAATGACGCTTCTGCAAGAGAGGGAGCGTCAACTCAACGAGAAATTACAATCGACAAACGAGGCGTTGAGGGCGAGCCAAGAGGGATTGTCGCGTGAATACCAGCGCGCCGAAGCCCTACTCCTCAACATTCTTCCGGCGTCGATCGCGGAGCGGCTAAAAGCGCACGAACAAATTGCAGACAACCATGCGGAGGTGAGTGTGCTTTTTGCCGACATCGTCGGCTTTACGGAAAGAGCGCGGAGCGTCGGAGCCGTGACGACGCTCGCTATTTTAAATTACTTCTTCAAGGCGGCGGATCTGCTCTCGGAGCGATACGGCTGCGAAAAGATCAAGACAATCGGCGATTGTGTGATGGTGGTCGCTGGCCTGCCTACCGCGCGATCCGATCATGCGGAAGCCCTTGCGCACTATGCACTTGAACTGCGGAAGGCGGTTAAGCGCGAACGCTTCGCAGGAGAACCGATAAGACTCAGAATTGGAATTCACTCAGGACCAATCGTGGCGGGCGTCATAGGCAAAAGGCGGTTTGCCTATGACCTATGGGGCGACACCGTTAATCTCGCCGCACGTATCCAAACGTCCGCGGAGCCCGATGAAATCCGCATTTCGGATGCAACTCATCAACTGCTTGGACCAAATTTTGCTTGCGACCCACTCCAGGAAACGGAATTGCGTGGTACAGGTCGTGTGCGAATGTGGCGGCTCCCGGCCTGATTTGCCGCATGGCAGTGCCGACCCGGAAGCGCATTGCATCTCAAGCAACATCATGGTTTCGAATGTCCGCAGCGGTGCGCGAAGCAGTTGACCACCGAGTGACCGCCAAAGGTCTGTCCTGGTCATCTCAGGAAATCAGTTCCTGAGATTTAACGTCGATGCCCAGTTCATAGAACGGCCGGAGGCCTGGGCCGAGGTCGGAATGCCCTGCCCCCGGCGGCTAAATAAACACCGCCACGTACCCGGCACAGCGGTCTGGCTCGGAACGGTGACGTCTTGCACCGCAACATCGGTTTCTTCAAGGTAGGGCAACAACGGACATAGATGTCGTTGCTCGCCGATCTGATCGGAAGGTTAACAGCACGATGCCACTCATGACTCGACGATTTGGAGCCAGGAACCTGGCGCGCCCGGCACGGCGTCTCGGAGACCTGACTGCGATGTTTGCCCTGATTGCCAGGCCGCTCGTCTTTGGGATCGCCCTTTTGTTGGCTGGTCAGGCGCAAGCGCAGGCGCCGGCGACCGTCCCGCCTGAAAGGGTCAAACAATTGTTCGAGCTTCTCGACGATCCGTCAGTGAAGGCCTGGGTGGCCGAACAGCGAAATCAGGACGCCGGGTCAACGGGAGCGCCCGCCGAGAGAGGGGCTTCGCCGACCGACGCATCGTCCGGCGCCGTGGCCGCACCAGGCCAGATGAATACGATGGCATCCTCGACGCTCGATGGGATCAGGCATCATATCGAAAGAATCGTGCGAACTTTGCCCTTGCTGCCAGGCCAGTTCGCGCGCGTTCGGGCAGAGACGATGGAGGATATGTCCAGCAGGGGGCCCGCCGGCGTATTTGTGCTGATTGCAATGTTCATCGCTGCCGGCCTGGCACTCACTTGGGCAACGTTCAAGCTCACCCGTCCATTTCGTCTTTGGATTATCGCGCAACCGAAGGATACGCCCGTTGGGCGAGCCAAGAAGATTGGTGGCCGCCTGCTTTATTCCAGCATGCTGATAGTCTCTTTCGCACTGGGCAGCGCCGGCGCGTTCATGTTGTTCGACTGGCCGATGCTTATCCGCGAGATTGTACTGACATTTCTGATGGCGGCAGTCGTTACATGGGGTGTGCGCATGTACGTCATGGCGACGCTCGTCCCTTCCTTCATGAACGTCGAGAACGCCGTCGAGGTTCGTGCTTTGCCGATCACCAACGAAGCGGCTGACCATTGGTCCTATTGGCTACCCCGGATCGTCGGCGTCTTCGCCTTCTTCGGCGCCGCGTTTATCCTCTTGCCAGGTCTCGGCATCGATCAGGACGGAATGACGGTCCTGTCACTGGTCGCCGATTTCGTGCTGCTGCTGCTCCTGCTGCTCGCCATTTGGCGTCGGCCAAGAACGCAGCGAGACGGTGCGCGCCACATCGGTCACACGGAAGCGACATGGCTATTGACTGCTTATTTCGTCGTCCTGTTCCTGCAGCGTATCGCCGGCCTTTATACATACTTCTGGTTCACCTTCGCCGCATTCTTCCTGCCTTTGGCAATCGTGGTGACGCAGCGCGGGGTTAATTTCGTTCTGCGGCCAGGTTCGGAAGATGTCGGCCGGCCCACGATCCCGGCGGTGACGATCGCTGTCATCGATCGCGGAATCCGAATGATTTTCATCCTGGCGGCGGCTTACCTTCTCGCACGTGTCTGGGGTCTGGACATGCAATCCATGCGGGACAGCGATACGACGACAACATTCATATTGCGCGGCTTGATCAATGTCGTGGTCATTGCCCTTGCCGCCGACTTCGGCTGGTCGATCATCAAAGCTTTGATCGAACGAAAGCTGGGCATCGAAACACCGCACCCTGTGATCAGCGACGAGGACGTCCCGATCCTCGATCCGCAGCAGGCGCGGCTGCATACGCTCTTGCCGATCCTCCAGAATATTCTGCTCGCATCGATCATCGTGATGGCGGTGCTTATGATGCTCGCCTCGCTGGGTATCCAGATCGGCCCATTGATCGCCGGCGCTGGCGTCGTCGGCGTCGCCGTGGGCTTTGGGGCACAAACCATTGTCAAGGACGTCATTTCAGGCGTGTTTTTTCTGCTCGATGATGCGTTCCGTGTTGGCGAATACATTTCATCGGGCAATTACAAGGGTACTGTGGAAAGCTTTTCGCTGCGCTCGGTGAAGCTGCGCCACCATCGTGGTCCGCTGTTCACAATACCTTTCGGTGAACTCGGGGCAGTCCAGAACCAGAGCCGTGACTGGGTTATCGACAAATTCAACATCACCGTTGGTTATGACACCGATATCGACTTCGCTCGCAAGCTGATCAAGCGGATCGGCCTCGAACTGGCGGAAGATCCCGAGTTCAAACACTGGGTGCTCGACCCGATCAAGATGCAGGGCGTACAGGAGTTCGGCGAATACGGCATCGTATTGAGGGTCAAGGCCACAACCAAGCCGGGAGGTGCCTTCGGTATGAAACGCAAATTTTATGTACGCCTCCGCCAGGTCTTCAAGGAACAGGGCATCGAACTCCCATTTCCGACCGTCCAGGTCCAGGGGCTACAGAACCAACATGGGGCAGAGAATGCACCGTTGGAGATCACGCCCGAGTTGAAAATGGCCGTCGCGCAGTCGCACACTATTCGGCGCAGAAAAAAAGCTAGCACAACGGAATAGAAGAGCTGTGACACCTGCTGGTCACAGTGCGGCTTTCCGCGCATCGCTCATGGCAGGGACACTCTTTTCGCCACGTAAGCAAAAGGCGCCCCGAAAGGCGCCTCTTAATCGCTTGGTTCCCCTCAAGGAAACTGGAGCGGGTGAAGCGATTCGAACGCTCGACCCCAACCTTGGCAAGGTTGTGCTCTACCCCTGAGCTACACCCGCTCGCGCGGCTTTTGGGCCGCAAGCCGCGCCTATATGGCTGAAGAGCGCGGCGATTGCAACAGGGAATTCGCAGGCTTTTTGCTTCGTCGACAATGCGGACAAGCCTCCTGCGAGACGTCGCAAGGCAATCGCCCCCGCGTTGCGCGACGGGCTTGTCTTGGCAGCATCATTGGCCGTAAACGGCGTTAGTCGAACAAGCAGTTGAAAGCGGGCCATCAGAAGAAAGACCGATGCCGAAGACCGAAGCCGAACTTTTCGCCTTTCTCGCCGGACTCGGGATCGAGGTATCGACGCGGCGGCATCCGCCGCTGTTCACGGTCGCCGATTCGCAGGCGCTGCGCGGCGAGATTGCCGGCGGCCATACCAAGAACCTGTTCCTCAAGGACAAGAAGGACAATTTCTTCCTGGTCAGCGTCGGCGAGGAGGCGGTGGTCGATCTCAAGCATATACACCATCTGATCGGCGCTGGCGGGCGCGTGTCCTTCGGCCGGCCGGAGATGCTGATGGAGCTTCTCGGCGTCGTCCCGGGCGCGGTGACGGTGTTCGGGCTGATCAACGACACCGAGCGAAGGATCAAGGTCGTGTTGGACGAGGAGCTGATGAGCCATGCGGTGGTCAATGCCCACCCGCTGACCAACGAAGCGACGACTTCCATCGCTGCCGCGGACCTGGTCAAGTTCGTCGAGGCAACCGGACATGATGCTGTTATCTTGAAAGTCTCGGCATGATCGCCACATGGGTGACTGAAACCGGGTTCTAAAGAAGGATGTTGCGCCCGTCCCTTGGCCGGCGGCGCGACCGAAAGGCGACGAGATGAGTGATAGCAACCCCTTTGGCGGCCCATTTGGCAGCAATGGCGGCCGGTATGCCACCACCGTGCAATATGGTGGCACCGATGCCGCGCGTGAGAAGGTCGCGCTTGCGGAGGCGCCGGCCGACGTCATCAAGGACACAACGACCGCTGGATTTGCCGCCGACGTGATCCAGGAATCGCGTCACCAGCCGGTGCTGGTCGATTTCTGGGCGCCGTGGTGCGGCCCTTGCAAGCAATTGACGCCGCTGCTGGAGAAGGCGGTGAAAGCCGCCGGTGGCAAGGTCAAGCTGGTCAAGATGAATATCGACGACCATCCATCGATCGCCGGCCAGCTTGGCATCCAGTCGATACCGGCGGTCATTGCCTTCAAGGACGGCCAGCCGGTCGACGGCTTCATGGGCGCCATTCCCGAGAGTCAGATCACGCAATTCATCCAGAAGGTCGGCGGCAAGAACGGCGGTGCGCCGCAAGTTGCCGAGGCGCTGGCCGCGGCCGCCGAAGCGCGCGACGCCGGGGACGTGCAGACGGCGGCCGACATTTACGATGCCATCCTGGAACAGGCGCCGGAGACAATCGAGGCGATCGCTGGCTTGGGCGATCTGCTGTTCGAGGCCGGCGATGCCGAAGGTGCCGAGGCGGTGCTGGCGCGGGCGCCGGAAGCAAAGAAGGATGCGCCCCAGCTCGCCGCGCTGCGGGCCAAGATGGCGCTCGCCGCGCAAGCAGCAGTGCTCGGCAATCCGGCGGAACTGGAACGGCGGCTGGCCGAAAATCCCGGGGATCACCAGGCACGGTTCGAGCTTGCCATGATCCAGAACGCCAAGGGTGATCGCATGGCGGCGGCCGACAATCTGCTGGCGATCATCAAGGCCGACCGCTCGTGGAACGACGACGGCGCCAGAACCCAGTTGCTGCAGCTCTTCGAGGCATGGGGCATGACCGACGAAGCAACGCTGTCGGCACGGCGCAAACTGTCGTCGCTGCTGTTTTCCTGAGCCGGCGCAGACTGTTTTGTCGCGCGGGCTTGCGGTAGGCCGCGGCTGCGCCAGATTAGGTTTTCGGACGGCGTTCGATTTCAGGTTTCCGGTGTTGCGCCTTGTGCCGGCCGGGAGGAGACGGATTTTGTGCGCTTCCTGACAAAGCGATCGGAGGATTGAGGTGCAGGCGGGAAACGCGCATTACCGGCTCGCTGCGGACTTACCGTCGACCATGCCGATCTTTCCGCTTGAGGGCGCATTGCTGCTCCCGGGAGGCCGCATGCCGCTCAACATCTTCGAGCCGCGCTATCTGCAGATGGTCGACGAGGCGATCGCCGGGCCGCGGCTGATCGGCATGATCCAGCCCAGCCTTAACGGTGCGCTGCGTCCCGACGGCGAGCCGGAGCTCTGCAATGTCGGCTGCGCCGGGCGCATCATTGCGCTGTCCGAGAGCGGCGACGGCCGTTACCTGATTTCGCTGCAGGGCGTGTGCCGGTTCCGTATTGTCCAGGAGCTCACGGTCAAAACACCGTTCCGGCAGTGCCGGTTGGCACCCTTTCTCGCCGATCTCGACGAGGAGCAGGCAGACGCCGAGATCGACCGGCCGGCGCTGCTCAAAGCGTTTCGCGCCTATCTGCAGGCTAACGATCTGGAGGCCGACTGGGAAAGCGTCAGCCGCGCCGAAAACGCCATGCTGGTCAACGCACTGTCGATGATGGCGCCCTACGGGCCGGCCGAGAAACAGGCGCTGCTCGAAGCGGCCGATCTGAAGACACGCGCCGAGACCCTGATCGCCATCACCGAAATGGCGCTGGCGCGCGACAATGAGGATTTCGGTTCGAGTTTGCAGTAGGTTCTTGCCTTCTCCCACAAGGGGGAGAAGGGGAAGTCCGCGCTCGAAACCTTAACCGATTGCCTTGTGGAAAGGATGGATCGAATGGCGGATGGACGTGACGGGAACAGGACCGTCGACCCCAAACTGCTGGAACTCTTGGCCTGCCCGCTGACCAAGGGGCCGCTCGCCTGGGATCCGGAGCGCGGCGAGCTTATCTCGCGGGTGGCAAAGCTTGCCTATCCGGTGCGGGACGGCATTCCGATCATGCTGCCATCGGAAGCGCGTGTCATCACCATAGATGATGCCATGCCACCGCCGCCGCGCCTTGGTGGAACGCCCTGAGTGCTGCGGTTCAGAGCCGCTCCGTCGCGATCTTTCGCGCCTCTATTGAAAATTGCGCCCTTTGGGCATGACCTTCTCCGCCTTTCCCAATAGTTCCGTTTGCGCGATGGTGTCAGGCTGAGCCTCGTCTACACTGCTCGACAGTCTGTCCGCGGGCCTTGCCTGTTCAAGCAGCACCGACAGCCACGGCGTCAGATCCTCGACCTTCTCGGCGACGATATGGATGACGTCAGATTCCGATTGCAGCTTGCCGGTGATGCGGATGAGACGCGCGCCCATGACGATGGGGCGGAAGCGGTCAAAAGTCCTTTCCCAGAAAATGATGTTGGCGACCGCATTCTCGTCTTCCAGCGTCAGGAAAATCGCCTTGCCATTGCCCGGCCGCTGCCGCACCAGCACGAGGCCGGCGACCGAAACGCGCCGGCCGTCCCGCACCTGGCCGAGCCGCACATTGGGCGTGACGCCGGAACGATCCAGCCTTTGACGCAGGAAGGCGACCGGGTGCGCCTTCAGCGACAGGCCAAGCGAGCGGTAGTCGTGGACGACGTGCTCGCCGAGCGGCATTGTCGGGAGCCTGGTTGCAGGCTCCAGATCGCGCAAGCGGATCGCCGGCTGGTCGAACAGCGGCAGCTTTTCGGCGGCACTCTTGCCGTCGAGCGCGCGGACCGCCCATAGAGCGTCGCGACGGTTCAATCCAAGCGACCGGAAAGCGTCGGCCTGCGCCAGTTTTTCGATCTCGTCGACGTTGAGGCCCGAGCGCAGCCAGACGTCGCGTACGGATGCATAGCCGGCGCCGCGCCTCGACACAAACGCTTCCATGCGCTCCTTCGACAGGCCCTTGACCTGCCGAAAGCCGAGCCGGACGGCATGGCTGGTCCGGATGACGCCGCGCATCTGGGCATGGCGGTCAAGGATACGATCCGGATCGAAAGGCGATTTCTCCAAGGCGCAATCCCAGCCGGAAAAATTGACGTCGACCTCGCGGATCTCGACGCCGTGGTCATGCGCGTCGCGGACAAGCTGGGCCGGCTGGTAAAACCCCATCGGCTGGGAATTCAGGATCGCGGCGCAGAACACGTCGGGATAGAAGGTCTTGAACCAGCAGGAGGCATAGACCAGCAGGGCGAAGGAGGCGGCGTGGCTCTCGGGAAAGCCGTATTCGCCAAAACCCTCGATCTGCTTGAAGCAGCGCTCTGCGAAGTCTTTTTCGTAGCCCTTGGCGACCATGCCGTCGACCATTCTCTTGCGGTAATTGCCGATCGTGCCGGTGCGCTTGAATGTCGCCATGGCGCGGCGCAGTTCATCGGCCTCGCCCGGCCTGAAGCCGCCAGCAACGATGGCGATCTTCATCGCCTGCTCCTGGAACAGCGGCACGCCCAGCGTCCTGCCGAGTATTTTTTCCAGTTCCGGCTTGGGATATTCGGGTTTCTCCTTGCCTTGCCGGCGGCGCAGGTAAGGGTGGACCATGTCGCCCTGGATCGGGCCGGGCCGCACGATCGCCACCTCGATGACGAGGTCGTAAAAGCTTTTCGGCCGCAGCCGCGGCAGCATCGACATCTGCGCGCGCGATTCGATCTGGAAGACGCCGATCGTGTCGGCACGGCAGATCATGTCGTAGACATGCTTGTCCTCGGCAGGCAGAGTGGCCAGCACATAGGGCAGGCCGTACTCGTCCCGCGCCTGCGGATAATGATCCTGGAGCAGGGTGAAGGCGCGCTGCAGGCAGGTCAGCATGCCGAGCGCCAGCACGTCCACTTTAAGGATTTTCACCGCGTCGAGATCGTCCTTGTCCCACTCGACCATCTTGCGCTCGTCCATCGCCGTCTTGACGATGGGCACGATCTCGTCGAGCCGGTCCCGGGTGATGACAAAACCGCCGACATGCTGCGACAAATGACGGGGAAAGCCCATGATCTCGTTGGCGCATTCTATCACATGCCTTGTCGATGGATCGGTCCGATCGAGGCCGCCGGCCTTTGTCTCCTTTTCGCCGAGCTCCGAGGTCGACCAGCCCCAGATCGAACTGGACAGCGCGCCCCGGACGTCGTCCGACAGGCCCATCGCCTTGGCCACTTCCCGCATCGCCGAGCGGCCCCGGTAGCTGACGACGGCGGCGGCCAGCGCGGTGCGCTTGGTGCTGTATTTGGAATAGATGTACTGGATGACCTCCTCGCGCTTTTCATGCTCGAAATCGACGTCGATGTCGGGCGGCTCGTTTCTTTCCTCGGAAATGAAGCGCTCGAAAAGCGTTTCGATCTTGTCCGGGCCGACTTCGGTGATGCCAATGCAGAAGCAGACGATCGAGTTGGCGGCAGAGCCGCGCCCCTGGCAGAGAATGTTCTGGCTGCGGGCGAATTTGACGATGTCGTGGACAGTCAGGAAATAGCGCGCGTAGTTCAGACGCTCGATCAGAGCGAGCTCCTCCTCGATGCGCTGCGTCACAAAAGCGGGCACGCCCGAGGGGTAGCGGATGGCGGCTCCCTCCTTGGCCAGCCTTTCCAGTTCGGCCTGCGGCCCAAGACCCGATTCCGTCGGCTCGTCGGGATAGTTGTATTGCAGGTCACTGAGCGAGAAGGTCAGCTCGCCGGCAAAACGCAGCGTTTCCGCCAGCGCTTGCGGATGCCTGCGGAAAAGCCGTGCCATCTCCAGCGGCGGCTTTAAGTGACGCTCGGCATTGGCCGCCAGCTCCAGCCCCACCTCGGCGACGGGCACATTGAGGCGGATCGCCGTCAGCACGTCCTGCAGCGGGCGCCGTTCCGACGTATGGTAGAGAACATCGTTGGTCGCCATCAACGGGATGCCGGCCAGATCCGCCATCGCCGCCGCCTGCTCGATACGGAAGCGGTCGTTGCCGCGGTAATCCGGCGAAACCGCAAGCCGCAGGTTTTCACCGAAACGATCCCTGAGCCGGCTAAGGAGTGCGAGGCTGGTTTCCGCGTCCGCCGACACATCTGGCAGTATGGCGAGCGACAGGAGATCGCCCCATTCGAGAAGATCGCTCTGTTTGAGGAGCGTCGCCCCTTTTTCGTTCTCGTCACGCAGATTGGCCTGCGTCAGCATGCGGCAGAGATGACCCCAACCCTTGCGATCCTGCGGGTAGGCGAGGATGTCCGGCGTGCCGTCGCAAAAAACCAGGCGGCAGCCGGGATGATAGGAAACACCCTCCACCTTGGCCTGCTGCCAGGCGCGCACCACGCCCGCCACCGTGTTGCGGTCGGCGAGACCGATCCCCGAAAACCCCAGGAATTTTGCCGCGACCACCAGCTCCTCCGGTTTCGAGGCACCGCGCAGAAACGAGAAGTTCGACTGGATGCCGAATTCGGCATAGGGGTTGGCCGTCAGCGCATTCATGCGAAGATCCCATGCATGAACCAGCGCGGCGAGGGCTGCGAGGCGCCGTAAAGCCCCTGGCGATAGAGCCAGTAACGGCGGCCGTCGGCATCCTCGATGCGGAAATAATCCCGGGTCGGGGCATCTTCTCGTCCCGCCGCCCCTCGCCACCATTCCGGCGCGATGCGCTCCGGCCCTTCGGCGCGCGCGACCCGATAGAGCGCGCGCCGCCAGCGGAAGTTCAAAGGCGGGCCTTCCGGCATTTCGGTGGCCGGCACCTCGATCGGCTCGGGCGAACGGAAAAGCCGGATCGGCCGTTCCGGCTGGAAGACGGTCGTGGGAGCGTCCTTCGCCTTGTCCGGCTGCTTCGGCGGCGAGCTTCTCTGCGGCACCTCCGTGAAGGGAAGGGTGGCGACGGCGCGCTCCGGCAAATGGCTCTCGACGGCGACCGGCTTCAAGACCGCGCCTTCGCCGAGCCGGGCGCGAATGCGGTCGGCAAAAAGCGCGATATCGGCACCGTCGTCGCTCGTCTCGCCGGCAAGGTCGGCCTGCTGCATGTCGAAGGCGGCGGCGGTCAGCACCGAAAGGCGCACGAGATCGAAGCCATAGCCGGCGTCGATATCCTGTTCGAGCGCGGCAAGCCTTTCGTGGAACAATTTCTGGATCAGCCGCGGCTCGCGCAGAGGCCGCGAGGTGCCGACGGCGATGCGGCTGACGCCGCCATCGACGCGGAAAAGCAGCAGCGCCAGCCGCCTTGCGCCCTCGCCGCGACGCTCGAGGTCGCTCTTCAAGGTGGTCGCCAGCATGCCGGTCAGCCGCTCGATGTCCTCGGTCAGCATGATCGGCTCGGCAAGGTGACGCTCGACCGAAAGCGGTGCCACCGGCAGGCGCGGCGACACGGCCTCCTCGAGGCGGCCAAGCGCATGGTCGAGGCGCAAGAGCAGCGATGCGCCGAAGCGGCGGGCCAGCGGCGCGCGCGGTGCCGCCATGACGGCGCCCGCCGTGCGCAGGCCGACGCTTTCGAGGCTGGCGCGTACCTCCGGGTCGATGCGCAGCGCCGCCAGCGGCAAGGGCGCGAGAAGCGCTTCCTCCCCACCATCGGGCACGATGCGGTCGCCAGCAAACCGCGCCGCCGCCCAGGCAGCACCAGGCGTGGCGGCAAGCCCGGCGCGGACATCGAAGCCCTGATGGAAAAAACGCGACAGGATATCATCCAGCATCGAGCGTTCGCCGCCGAAAAGATGGGTGCAGCCGGTGACGTCGAGATAGAGGCCGTCGGTCCCGTCAAGCGCCACCAGCGGGGTGTAGCGGTCGCACCAGTCGGCGAGGCCTTCGAGCAGGCGCCGGTCGGCCTCCGGATCGGCCTCCACGATGTCGATCGAGGGATGCATGGCGCGTGCGTCGGCTATGCCCATGCCGCGCTTCAGATTAAGCGCCTCGGCCCGTTCGTCGAGGGCGGCGATGCGCTGGGTGTTCCCTTGGCGATGGCTGATCACCAGCGGCAGGTGATCCGACGGCCGGGAACGCCAGGACCGCCCCAGACGCTGCCGCAGGATCCTCTCGGCGGCGAGATGCGGAAACCACAAGGATAGGATTCTTTGGCCGTTCTGGGGCCCATTCCTGAGACCTTCCTTGCTCGCCCCGTCTTTCTTCGAATATGCGTTCATCGGGGTTCCACTCCAGTGTGAATTTTCCGGGCAAAGCCGTGCGGCTCTTGCCGATGGCGACGGTGAAGGCGGGCCGGCCGATCGAGCCGGCGAGCGGCCCGGCAAGCGTCTTACGCGTTGCCGCCGGTGCCGCCGACAGGATGAGGCGGACGGGCGCTGCCGTCGGTTCGGGCTCGCCGGCCTGGCGCAGCAGGAACAGCGGCCGGCCCGCACTCTGCGCGCGGGCGTGCAGCCGCCGCGTCGCGGTGAGGTCAAGCCGCTGCGGGCTGCCGCGGATTTCGAGGATGACGGCGGCCAGCGCCGTCATCCGGGCAGCCTCCTCGGCGATCCACAGCGCATCGAGCAGCCTTGGCGCCTCGGAAAACAGCAATTGCTCCGGCTCGATGCCGAAGAAGGCGTGAAGCCCCCTGGCATAGGGAAAGCCGGCCTCGCGGAAAACCTCGGATGTGCCGATCCACAGCACCGGCAATTGCGGCCCCTGGCTGAGGATCAGGCTGACGAGCGACAAGGCAAAACCGGCAACGGCCCCGGCATCGCGGGTCGCGGCGCCATGAAACTCGCTCACCGCCGCCTTCGGCAGGCCGCCGCTCAGCGCGGCATCGAGGCGCTCGGCGCCGGTGCGCAAAAACGCATCGGGCGGCGCCACGGCAAGGCCGCGCCGGACAATGGTCAGATTCCGAGCGGGTGTCGGATGCCGAGAGGGTGTCAGACTCTGACGAGGGACATCCGCGTCAAACGACGAACTGGCCGGCGCCTCCAGGCGCTCGGGCAAGGTCCCTTCGATCTTCGCGATCTGGCGGCGCAGGGCAAAAACAGTCTCCCGCGCCACGGCGCTTGTCGCCATGACGGTCAGCTTCCACTCACACTTGTTCCTGTTATGTTCTCTAGGATTCCAGAGGTCGCCCGAAGAGTCAAGCGGAGTCATGGGGAATTTATTCCTGTAGTGGGGGCATGGCACGGGCACTCCAGCCCGACCATTTGCCGAGTCCGGCCTGAAAGCCTATATGCCGGGATCAAAGGACAAAGCATGGCTCGCATCTACCAAACACGCATCTGGCACGACCAGCTTTCGCCAACGATGGAGGAAATCGAGCTCCTGGCGCTGGAGGCCTATGCCCATCTGCCGGAGGACTTTCGCAAGTTGACCGGCGAGATCGTCATTCAGATCGCCGAATTCCCGACCGACGAGATCATGGACGACCTTTCGCTGGAAACGCCCTTCGACCTGCTCGGCCTGTTCGAGGGGCGCGGCATCGCCGAGCGCTGGAATCCGCAGACCGGCGAGGGGCCGAACCGCATCACCCTCTATCGTCGCGCCATCCTCGACTACTGGGCCGAGAACGAGGAAACGCTGGGCGACATCGTCACCCACGTGCTGATCCACGAGATCGGCCACCATTTCGGCCTGTCGGACGACGACATGGAGAAGATCGAGGAAGCAGCAGAGTGAGCGACCCCGCTCCTCGTCATCCTGGGGCGGAGCAAGGAGCGAAGCGACGCGGCGCAGACCCCAGGATCCATGCCGTGATAGTGATGCAGTGCGCCGGCGGCGCAGAACCGACCGCTCATCATCCCGTTCTGGGTAACGGGGCTATCCCGATCGGTGGTAGCTCACACTAATCCTGATCCGCCGTGCCCTTCGGCAGAGGTAACGGCATGGGTCCTAGGGTACTCCGCGACGTCGCTTCGCGACTGCTACGCCCTAGGATGACGAAGGACGAGCGCTTCAGCGAACCTCCCTACCAGTCGCTGAGCTTGGTGTCGGGGCCGTATTCCTGGCCCTCGATGTCCTTCACCACGGCCTGGCCGCAGCGCATGGTCTTGGCTTCCTGGTCATAGGCATAGGTCGGCGAGCCGAACAGGTGCCAGCCCTTGTTCAACGCCGCCGTCACCTTGTGGCAGAAGCTGGAATCGTCCGGACCGGACAGAAAACGGTAGAGTTTCATTCTTCAATCCTGTCGTCAGTTGCGTTAGTCATGCGCGAACAGCGGCGGCCTTCGCCAGCAGTTTTTCGGCCTGCGCCAGATGCAGCCGCTCGACCATCTTGCCGTTCAGCGCAACTACCGCCCTACCGGTATTTTGGGCGAGCGCGAAGGCATCCTTGACCGCGCGCGCTTCGGCTATTGCTTCGGGCGACGGTGCAAAGGCGCGGTTCGCGGCTTCGATCTGAGCCGGATGGATTAGCGACTTGCCGTCAAAACCCATGGCGGCCGCTTCCGTGCACTCGCGCGCAAACCCGTCCATATCGCGAAAATCATTGAAGACGCCATCGAGCAGGTCGAGGCCGCCGGCACGCGCCACGAGCACCATCTGCATCAGCCATGGAACGAGATAACGCCGGTCGGGCGTGGCGAGAATGCCGGTGTCCTTGACCAGGTCGTTCGTTCCGGCAACGAAACAAACCAGGCGAGAGCCCGGATCGCGGCCGAGCTCGGCAATCGGCCCGATGTTGAGCAGCGCCTTGGGCGTCTCGATCATCGCCCATAGCTTGACTTCGTCGGCGATAAAATTGTCGTCGAGCACGTCGCCGGCCTCGAGAATGTCGCGCGGCGTGTCGACCTTGGGCAGCAGGATGGCGTCGGGCGAGCATTTTGCCGCGGCCAGCAGGTCGGCGCCGCCCCACTCGCTCGACAGCGCATTGATGCGCACGACCATCTCGCAGCGCCGGTTGGAATGGCCGGCGAAAATCGCCACCAGCTTTTCGCGCGCGGAAGGCTTGTCGGCCGGGGCGACGGCGTCCTCGAGATCGATGACGACGGTATCGCAGGCCAGCGATTGGATCTTGGCCAGCGCCTTGTCGTTCGAAGCCGGGACGTAAAGCACCGAGCGGCGCGGGCGGTAGCTTTCGGTGGTCATCTCCGATCTATGCCGTCTGCAGCCGGCCGAGGCAAGCCGTGCATAAAAACTGCACGCAACTTCGGAAAATCTCCTCGTCTCCGCCCCGCTTGCCACCCGACCGGATGCGACAAGGGCGGCATGCAAGAGCAAACGAACTCCCGTTGGTCCCTGCCGTACCGGCTTCGCCGCGAAAGCTGGTGGCTCGTCGATCCGCCCCGGACTTCGGTAAACCTCCTCCCTTTCGTCCGGAAATCCCCGCCCACCGGCCGCATCAAAGCCGCCGAGAAAGCCCGATCATGATAGTATTCCTCCCGGCGGCGCCGAGCTATTGCAACCGCTTCGGCGTTGCCGTCCTGCTCGTCGCGCTGGCCGATTTTTTCTTCTATGGCCAACCGGCGGGCATCACGCTTTTCCTGTTCGGCGTTGCGATTGCCGCGGCGAGCATGGCTCTCCATCCTCTCGGCTCCTTCAACGATGGCAAATTCTGGTTCAAGCCGGTTGCGCTGCTCATGGCGCTGCTGCCGCTTGTGGAAAATGTCAGCGCACTGTCCGTCTCGATCGCGCTGGCGGGGCTGGCCATCTTCGCGCTTTCACTGGCCGGACGGTTGCGGCGCGGCCTTGCCCGTATTGCCGGCCAACTCTCGCTGTTCCTGGTTGCAACGCCATTTCGGCTCGGTCTTGATTTCTTCCGCTGGCGCACGGCGGCGCGGCGGCTTGGCCGGCGGCGCGTGCGCCTTGCGGCGATCGCCGTCTGGGTCATCCCGCTGGGCCTCGGCGCAGTGTTCCTCGCGCTGTTCGGCGCCGCCAATCCCGTCATCGAATACTGGTTTTCGCTGATTGATCTCTTCGCCCTGCTCAACCTCATGCAGTTGCCGCGTCTTGCCTTCTGGCTATTCGCGCTCGCCGGCGTATGGGCCTTTCTGCGGCCGCGCCTGCCGCGGCTTCTCCGGCATATTCCCCGGTTGGGAACGCCTGCCAGCACACCGACGAGGCCAGCCATAAGTCCCACGATCGAAGACATCGTCTTCGGCAAGGCCGCTATCCTCCGCGCGCTCGTCGTCTTCAACATCCTGTTCGCGGTGCAGAGCGCACTCGACGCCACCTATCTGTGGGGCGGCATCGCGCTTCCCGACGGGCTGACCTATGCCGCCTACGCGCATCGCGGCGCCTATCCGCTGATCGTCACGGCGCTGCTGGCCGCCGGCTTCGTGCTGGCGGCGCTGCGGCCGGGAAGCGCGACCTCCGGCGATCCGCTCATCCGCCGGCTGGTTTATGCCTGGGTGGCGCAGAACATCCTCCTGGTGATCTCGTCGATCCTGCGGCTCGATCTCTATATCGGTATCTATGCGCTGACCTATTGGCGTGTCGCTGCGTTCGTCTGGATGGGGCTGGTGGCGGCGGGCCTTGTCCTGATCATGGCCCGCATCGCGCGCGAAAAGTCCAACGAATGGCTGCTTGCCGCCAATCTTCTGACGCTATCGGCGACGCTCTATGCTTGCTCGTTCATCAACTTTGCCGCGCTGATCGCCAACTACAATGTCGACCATTGCTTCGAAATGACCGGCCAAGGCACCCAGCTCGACGTCTGGTACTTGCGCTCGCTCGGGCCCGGCGCCTTGCCGGCGCTCGATCGCTTCGTCCAGCACCAGAGCAGGACGGTTTCCGCGGAGGATGCCTCCATCCGCGAACTCGCCGGCTGGTATGCACAGGACGAAGCACGCTTCCGCGCCGGCCAGGAGAACTGGCGGGGCTGGAGCTTTCGTGACTGGCGGCTCAACCGCGCCCTCGACAGGCGTGGCCCGTTCGTGGTTCCTCCGATGTCCGAACCCTTCATGCCGGGCCGCTGATTTGATGCCGCACCACATACTGGTCGCCGACGACGACCCGCACATTCGCGAAATCATCTTCTTCGCGCTGGAAAAGGCCGGCATGAAAACGCTGGCGGTGCAGGACGGCGCGGCTGCCTTGCAGGCGATAGAGCGCCATGCGCCCGATCTCGTCGTGCTCGACATCGGCATGCCGGAAATGGACGGGCTGGAAGTGTGCCGGCGGCTGCGCCACACATCCGACCTGCCGGTGCTGTTCCTGTCCGCGCGGGATGAAGAGATCGACCGCGTGCTCGGGCTGGAGATGGGCGGCGATGATTATGTCACCAAGCCGTTCAGCCCGCGCGAGCTGGTCGCCCGCGTCAACGTCATTCTGCGCCGCGCTCGGCCCACGCCGGAACCAGCCGACGACCGGCAATTCTCGCATGGCAGACTGTTGCTGGTTCCGGCAAGCCATACAGCCAGCTTCGACGGCAAGCCGCTGGCGCTGACGTCGATCGAATTCGCGATCCTGAAAGGCTTTTTGGCGCGGCCGGCGCATGTGCTTGGCCGCGACATGGTGATGGCCAACGCCTATGCGGCCAATATCCATGTCGCAGACCGCACCGTCGACAGCCATATCCGCAATATCCGCGCCAAGCTGGCGGCCGTCGGCTGCGTCGATGCGATCGAGACGGTGCATGGCGTCGGTTTTCGGCTGGGTAAATGCGGGAGTTGAGCGCCCAAAAATGGGTTGGCAGCAAATGGCGGCCACGGCTTGCCACGGTCGTCATTGCCATCCTGATCATGGTGATGGCGCTGCCGCTGGCCGGCCTGTTTTTCTTCCGGCTCTACGAGAACCAGCTGATCAGGCAGACCGAGGCCGAGCTGATCGCCCAAGGCGCCGCCCTTGGCGCGATCTATGCGCAAGAGGTCCGTGAGGCCGGCCTTGCCCCGGAAAAGCTCGGCGCACCCGTGCCTTCACCCAGCACCAGCGATCGGGCCTCTCCCTACCAGCCAATCGAACCGCGCCTCGATCTTGCGTCCGACGGGATCCTGCCGACCCGGCCCGCGGCCACCGCGGCCAGCGCCGATCCCGCCTTCGCTGCAATCGGCGCACGCCTGTCGGGCATTCTTGCCGAGACACAGAAGACCACGCTCGCCGGCTTCCGGCTGCTCGATCCCAGAGGCGTGGTCATCGCCGGCCGTGAGGAGGCCGGCCTGTCGCTCGCCGCTGTCGACGAGGTTCGCGCAGCGCTTGCCGGCCGCTACGCCAGCGCGCTCAGGCTGCGGGTTCCCGACCAGCCGTCGCCGCCGCTCTATTCGGTCAGCCGCGGCACCAAGGTTCGCGTCTTTGTCGCCATGCCGGTTGCGGTCTCCGGCAAGGTCGCCGGCGTCGTCTATCTGTCGCGGACGCCGAACAACATCGTCAAGCATCTCTATGGCGAGCGCGGCAAGGTGGCGCTGGCGGCAATCGCCATCCTCGGCGGCGCGCTGCTGATCGGGCTGGTCTTCCTGCGCGCCGTCAGCCGTCCGATCTATGCGCTGATGGAACGCACGAAACGCATCGCCGCCGGCGACCGCGCGGCGATCAGGCCGCTCGATCACCACGGCACGCGCGAAATGGGTGAACTCTCTGCTGCTTTCCTCGACATGGCCGAAAAGCTGCACGCACGCTCCGACGGCATCCAGACCTTTGCCACCCACGTCTCGCACGAGCTCAAATCGCCGCTGACGGCGATCCAGGGGGCCGCCGAACTGCTGCGCGATTCGGGCAGCGCGATGGACGAGGCCGAGCGGCGGCGTTTTTCGGACAATATCGTCACCGATGCCGGCCGGCTCAACCTTCTGGTGCGCCGCCTGCTCGACCTGGCGCGCGCCGAAAATCTCGAACCGAGCGGCGAAAACACGTCGCTCACTGCTGCACTGGCGCTGCTGCCGGCCGACCACAGGCTGGCGCTGCGCCTCGAGGCGGGCGCCCAGATCGGTCTGCGCATATCGGCCGAAAACGCGGCGATCGTGCTGGCCAATCTCATCGACAATTCGGCGCGGCACGGCGCAACGCTGGTTTCGATCACGGCCGCAAGCGCGGACGGCAAGGCCACCATTGTGGTGGACGACGACGGCGCCGGCATTTCGCCCAGCAACCGAGGCCGCATCTTCGAGCCGTTCTTCACCACGCGCCGCGATTCCGGCGGCACCGGCATGGGCCTCGGCATCGTGCTGGCCCTCCTGAAAGCGCATGATGGCACGATCCGGCTGGTTGACTCGGCGAGCGGCACGCGCTTCGAGATCATCCTGCCGGCGGCGTGACGCGGCGGTTCAGATCGGAAGGGCCAAAAGGTGCATTACGACATCGTCATCATCGGCGGAGCCATCGTCGGCTCCTCGGTCGCCTATTATCTGCGCGAGGAAGGGTTTTCGGGCTCGATCGCGCTTGTCGAGCGCGACCCGCAATTTTCCCGCGCCGCGACCACGCTGTCCTGCGCCTCAATCCGCCAGCAGTTCTCGATCCCGGAAAACATCCGGCTGTCGCAATTCACGCTGAAACTGTTCCGGCGGCTCAGGGAAGAGTTTG